>NZ_JBEYEW010000012.1:0-226173 GCF_040634095.1 Streptomyces sp. NPDC007205 | reverse complement strand
TGTCACAAGGAAGGAGGTGGTGGTCCGCAAGTCCGGCGAACACAACCGCCGGAAGATCGTCTAGGGCAGACGTCAAGCATCACCCGACGCCAACCTGTCAATCATCAGCTGAGACTCGACACTGATCACAGAGCGAACGGCTCGTAGGCCAGTGCTCGGTCTACGACCCTCTCAGCCGTTAGCTGCGGATCGAAGTCCCAGAAGATGTAGTCACTGATGTGTGGGCAGCCGAGTCCGCATTTCAGCGCTGCGATGAGCTGGTCGGCTTCCGTCTCGTCGGCGTAGTCGGTGTCCATGAGCCGTTGCACGAGCAGGATGCCTTCCTCTCGCCTCATGGTCCGCGGTGTCGTCATGCCGCCTCGCTGCCGGGCTTCTGCCCGTGTTCGAGGTAGACCGGTGCGGCTTCGTTCCGGGCCTCTGCGGCTGCGCGGATGCGTCGGGCCAGTCGCGGGATCGTACGCTCGGTGATCTGCTCCGGAGAGACAAACGCGAAGCTCTTCAGCTCCCCCGGCTGCAAGGCGATCGCTCCCAGGTCGTTCTGCGTGAGCTGACCGCCGTCGAACAGGTACAGCACCTTGTCGCCCTCGGCCTCGTTGGGGGCCCAGTCGACCGCGAGCAGGCGCCCGATGGGCGGGGTGATCCCCAGCTCCTCCTGGACCTCGCGGATGGCGGCGTGCAACGGGGACTCGCCGGTCTCGACGTACCCCCCGGGGATCTCCCAGTAGTCCTTGTAGGAGGGCTCCACCATGAGGACCCGCCCGGCGGCATCAAAGAAGGGCGCACCCGCTGCCATGCGCGGGTGCGCCATCTTCGCTTCGTGTGCGTTCGGCGCCATGCAGCCGAGGATACCCAGGTCAGACCACGCGCAGCCTGTCGGCCAGGTCCGCCAGGTTCCGGCTCGGCCGGCCGCGCTGCCCTCGCACCCAGGTAAGCACCAGTTCCCGCGCCAGGTAGTGGCTTCGCACCTGCTCCGGTGCCCAGCTTTCTGCTTCGAGGACCTTGGCGAGCGCGTCGTCCATGGGCGCTGAGGGCCCGAGCTACTTCGAGGTTGTGTCGCGTACGGCGTTCCGTGGGCAGACCCGTCGTATCGATCTGCGGGCCAAGGTCGATCGCAACCTGCATGTCGCGGTGAATGGCGACGTTCGTCGGCCCGAAGGCGGTCCAGACATGATTGCCGTCGGTGCCGAGTCGGTCGTGCCCGTTTCGCCTCGTCCAGGAACGTCCGCCCGCTGGCCGCCGAGCAACACCGTGTGGTGCCGTGGCTGCCTGCCCAGGTTCAGGCGGTCCGTGCAGCACTCCCCCAGCGCTACAGGCCCATGGTGGACGTGGGCGCCGGGTGCGGGCTCCGCCAAGGCGAGATCGTGGGACTGGCCGAGGATGCGCTCGACTTCGACGGCGGCATCATTCGGGTGGTCCGGCAGGTGAAGTTGATCAGGGGCAAGGCCATGTTCGCTCCTCCGAAGTGCAACAAGGAACGGGATGTACCTTTGCCGCCGTCGGTGGCTGAGGTCCTGCGGGCTCACATGGACGCCTTCAAGCCGGTCGAATCACCTTGCCCTGGCGCAAGCCGGACGGCCCTAAGGTGTCGGCCCGCCTCCTGTTCACGAACACCGCGAGCGGACTTGTCTGGCGCAGCAACTTCAAGATCCAGGAGTGGAAGCCCGCGATTGCGGCTGCGGGCCTGATCGCGGAGGCCGGAGCGGACGGCAAGTACGAGTCCGCTCGTGAGCACGGCGTGCACGCGCTGAGACACTTCTACGCCTCGGTGCTGCTGGACGCCGGCGAGAGCATCAAGGCCGTGAGCGAGTACCTGGGCTACTCCGACCCAGGGTTGACGCCGCGGGTGTACTCGCACCTGATGCCGAGCAGCCAGGAACGCACCCGCAAAGCTGTGGATGCCGTACTTCTCGCGGACCCGTCACGAACGGTCTAAGGGCGTCCAGGGGTCGCGGACTCGGATGTCAGCTTTGCTGATCAGGTCTACAGGATCAAACCGTCCGCTACGGTTCGCAGACGCCGAGTTACGATTACCTTCGGGGATCTCAGTGCAGAAACAGCTCATCGCAGCTTGCGCCGTCATAGTTGCCGTCCTCACGGGCTGTACGACGGGCGACTCCAGCGACAGCCGCAACAACGACGCGACACCAGCCGACGTCACGCCATCAGTCGCCAACTTCGTCGGCCGGTCTAAGGGAGACACACAAGCCGCCCTCAGCGGCTCGGGCACTACCTTCGGCTTCCAGGACGCACAGTCGAACCTCCGTAGCGATCACGCCTACGACTCCTGGATCGTGTGCAAGCAGGACGACGACACTGGACCGGTGTGGTTCACCGTGGCAGCCAGCCGGGAGGCGTGTGGGCTGCCGGCATCGTCGCCAAGCGGACCGGGTGTGAACCCGACCTCATCGTCACCTGAAGCCGTGGAAACGTCCTCCGACGAGGACTCTCGTTACGCAACCGCGGTGAAGGCACAAGTGCCGAGGTTGAAGCCCGTCTCCGACGACAACCTTGGCGTTCAGGGGCGGCTGGCGTGCACTTTGCTTGACGCTGGCGATAGCCCGAAGTCGGTGGTGGAGACCATGCAAGCTGCGTATCCGGACAACGCAGGCCGAATCATGGTCGTCGAAGCTCCTCCGGCCTTCTGCCCGCAGCACACCGCCGAGGTGAAACGAGCCCTTGACTAGCGGCCCACGGCCCAGAGACGGCCCAGTGGCCCATATACGGCCCCCTATCCAGGGGAAACGCGCTGGTAGTTGGCTTATCGCTGCCCAACTACTGCCAGCTCTCCCGGGCTAGGCATGGCTGTACCAGTGTCTCAGATCCAATCGGGTGGCCCCGCTGTGCGGGTGTGACGGTCCCGGTGCGGGCGGTGAGCTGTGAAGTTCTGCTGACGAACGGTCGGGTTTCCTGGTCGGGCCTTGTCCCGCCCCGTGGCCTGCCGTAACCACATGAGCCATGAACCTTTTCGGCCGCAACTCCTTCCAGCGGCGCGCGCAGCCGTCTCCCGCCCCCGTGACGACCGCCGCCCCGGTGGCCAGAGCCACCGCCGTACTGCCCGATCCCGAGCTGGCGGACCTCAGCGGCGAGTGGCTGATCGACCCCGCGCACAGCAGGATCGGGTTCTCCGTACGGCACGCGATGGTGACGACGGTGCGGGGGGCCTTCACGGAGTACGAGAGCCGTCTGTACTTCGACGGGCGTGACCCGGCCCGCTCCCGTGCCGACCTGGTGCTGTACACCGCCAGCGTCGACACCGGTGTCGAGCAGCGCGACGCCCACCTGCTCGGCCGCCAGTTCCTGGACTCGGCGACGTACCCGCGGATGACCTTCACGAGCACCGCCGTGCGGCTTGCCGGCGAGGGCGTCTACATCATGACCGGCGACCTCACCATCAAGGACACCGCCCGCCCCGTCGATCTGGAGCTCACCTACATCGGCCATGTGACCGACGCGTTCGGTGACGAGCGGGTCGGCTTCGACGGCACCACCACCATCAACCGCTCCGACTGGGGTCTGTCCTATGACGCCAGGCTGGCCCAGGGCGGCTCCATGGTGAGCGAGAAGGTCCGCCTCCAGTTCGACATCGCCGCCATCCGCACCACGACCTGAGGGACCGGTGGTACGCGACGGGCCCCCGTCCCTGCAGCAGGAACGGGGGCCCGTACGCCGTACGGCGCGAGACTCACGTCTTACGCGGAGCCGACGAACAGCACCATCAGGAGCCAGACCACAGGGGCCGTCGGCAAGAGGGAGTCCAGGCGGTCCATGATGCCGCCGTGACCGGGGAGCAGGGCGCCCATGTCCTTGATCCCCAGGTCTCGCTTGATCATGGACTCGCCGAGGTCGCCCAGCGTGGCGCTGGCCGCGACCGAGAGGCCCAGCAGCAGGCCCTGCCACCAGCTGCCGTGGTCGATCAGGAACTGCATGCACAGCGCGCCCGCCACCATCGCGAACAGCACCGCGCCGAGCAGGCCCTCGCGCGTCTTGCCGGGGCTGATGCGCGGGGCCAGCTTGTGCCGGCCGAACCGCCAGCCCACCGCGTACGCGCCGGTGTCGCTGACGACGGTGAGGAGGAGGAACGTCAGGACACGCCACGGCCCGTCGTTCGCCGTCAGCATCATGGCGACGAACGTGGCCAGGAACGGCACGTAGAAGGCGGCGAAGACGCCCGCCGTGACGTCCTTGAGATAGCCCTCCGGCGACTCCGTCATGCGCCAGACCAGGGTCGCCAGGGCCGTGAGGGCCATGGCGACCCACGCACCCTCGGCGCCGCGGACGTACCCGGCGACGACCATCGCCGCACCGCCGACCGCGAGCGGCACCAGCGGCGCCTTGATGCCCTTGCGCTCCCGCAGCCTGCTGGTCAGCTCCCACAGGCCGACGACCACGGCGACCGCGATGACGCCGACGAACGCGGGCTTCCAGACGAACAGGGAGGCGACGATGACCACCCCGAGCCCGACGCCGACCCCTATGGCCGCGCTCAGGTCACGGCCCGCGCTCTTCTTCTGCGGCGCTGGCGCCGGCTGGTGGGCCTCGGGCATGGGCTCCGGATTCTGGTTCTCGGCCGGGACTGTCCGGGTAGGCGCGGGCTCGGAGCGGAACTCGTCCTGGAACAGGGAGCCGCTCACCCGAGCGGCCCCCCGGTCGTCGGCTCCGCCCTGGGCGGATTCGTCGGGCACGATGGGCATGGGGCGAGTGTGCTGCGCCTCAGGCGCATCGTACGCGGGACCCGCCGGGGCGGCCCCCTGGACAGGCCCACCCTCGGTGGGCCCCCAGTAGCGGGCCTGCCCCGCCGGTGGCGGCGCCCCCCAGGAAGAGTCGCTCATCAGACTTCGAGCAGCTCCGCTTCCTTGTGCTTGAGGAGCTCGTCGACCTGGGCGACGTACTTCGCCGTGGTGTCGTCCAGCTCCTTCTCCGCACGGCGGCCCTCGTCCTCGCCGACCTCGCCGTCCTTGATCAGCTTGTCGATGGCGTCCTTGGCCTTGCGGCGCACCGAGCGGATCGAGACCTTCGCGTCCTCGCCCTTGCCCTTGGCGACCTTGATGTACTCGCGGCGGCGCTCCTCGGTCAGCTCGGGGAACACCACCCGGATGATGTTGCCGTCGTTGCTGGGGTTGACGCCCAGGTCGGAGTCCCGGATCGCCTGCTCGATGTTGCGCAGCGCGCTCTTGTCGAACGGCGTCACGACCGCCATGCGCGGCTCCGGCACGGAGAACGAGGCCAGCTGGTTGATCGGCGTCGGGGCACCGTAGTAGTCGGCCACGATCTTGTTGAACATCGCCGGGTGCGCACGGCCGGTGCGGATCGCGGCGAAGTCCTCCTTGGCGACCACGACGGCCTTCTCCATCTTCTCCTCGGCCTCGAGGAGGGTCTCTTCGATCACCACTTGCTCCTGCGTGTCTTGAGTAAGGCCCGGCTGCGGTTCCTGAAGTCGGTCGGCGGCCGGCTGCGTCGCGTCTTCTTCCTGCACGGTTCCCGACCGGCAGGACATTGTCCATCCCCCGGCCGAGGTCCGGCCCCTTTACGGGGCCGCGCACCACCGGCCGGGTTGATCCGGGGTCAGTCCCGGCTGCCCTGTTCACCCACCAGGGTGCCGATCTTCTCACCCTTGACGGCGCGGGCGATATTGCCCTCCGCGAGAAGCTCGAAGACGAGGATCGGGAGCTTGTTGTCGCGGCACAGCGTGACGGCGGTGGCGTCGGCGACCTTGAGGTCGCGGGTGATGACCTCGCCGTAGCCGAGGGCGTCGAACTTGACGGCGTCCGGGTTGGTCTTGGGGTCGGAGTCGTAGACCCCGTCCACGCCGTTCTTGCCCATGAGCAGCGCCTCGGCGTCGATCTCCAGGGCGCGCTGGGCGGCGGTGGTGTCCGTGGAGAAGTACGGCATGCCCATACCGGCGCCGAAGATGACCACGCGGCCCTTCTCCAGGTGGCGCACGGCGCGCAGCGGGATGTACGGCTCGGCGACCTGGCCCATGGTGATGGCGGTCTGCACCCGGCTGTCGATGCCCTCCTTCTCCAGGAAGTCCTGGAGGGCGAGGCAGTTCATCACGGTGCCGAGCATGCCCATGTAGTCGGAGCGGGCGCGGTCCATGCCGCGCTGCTGGAGTTCGGCGCCGCGGAAGAAGTTGCCGCCGCCGATGACGACCGCGATCTCGGCGCCGTCCCGAACGACGGCCGCGATCTCGCGGGCGATCTTGTGCACCACGTCCGGGTCCACGCCCAGGCCCCCGCCACCGGAGAAGGCCTCTCCGGACAGCTTCAGCAGATACCGGCCGCGTACTTTGCCGTCGTCGCTCTTCTGGGCCTTGGTGGTCATGGGGATCCCGCCTCTTTCACGTGTTGCACATACGAAGAAGACCATTGCCGGTGGGGTCGCTTTTCGCTCCCATGCGCGGCAATGGCCTCCTCGTCAGATCTGCTGCCGTCCGCCCCACGCCGGGGTGTGGCGGTGTGCGCGGACGACTGCTTACGACCCTATCGGGATTCCTCCCGGGATTGTTCCCGGAATGTCTCCGTGGGTCGTGCGTCGATCGCGGTACGGACTCAGATGCCGACCTTGATGCGCGAGAAGCGCTTCAGGGTGACACCGGCCTCGTCCAGCACCTTCTGGACCGACTTCTTGTTGTCGAGCGCGTACGGCTGGCCGAGCAGCGTGGCGTCCTTGAAGAAGCCGTTGAGACGACCCTCGACGATCTTGGCGATCGCGGCCTCGGGCTTGCCCTCGGCGCGGGTGGTCTCCTCGGCGATACGACGCTCGGACTCGACGACGTCGGCCGGCACCTCGTCCTTGGAGAGGTACTTCGGCGCGAAGGCGGCGATGTGCTGGGCGACGCCCTTGGCGACCTCGGTGTTCGGCTTGTCCAGCTCGACCAGGACACCGATCTGCGGGGGCAGGTCGGGCATGGTGCGGTGCATGTAGGCGAGCACGAAACCGTCGGAGAACTGCGCGAAGCGGTCCAGGACGATCTTCTCGCCGAGGTTGGCGTTGGCCTCGTCCACGAACGCCTGGACGGTCTTGCCGGCCTCGATCTCGGAGGCGAGCAGGGCCTCCAGGTCGGCCGGGGAGGTCTTGGCGACGTGCTCGGCGATGGCGTGGGCCACGGCCTGGAACTTCTCGCCCTTGGCGACGAAGTCCGTCTCGCACTTCAGCTCGACGAGGACGCCGGAGGAGTTGTCGTCGGCGATGATGGAGACCACGGCGCCGTTCTCGGCGGAGCGGCCCTCGCGCTTGGCGACGCCCTTCTGGCCCTTGATGCGCAGCGCCTCGACGGCCTTCTCGACGTTGCCCTCGGCCTCGTCCAGCGCCTTCTTGCAGTCCATCATGCCGGCGCCGGTGAGCTCACGGAGCTTCTTGACGTCGGCGGCGGTGTAGTTCGCCATGAGTCTGTGAGTCTTTCTCGAAGTCTGGGAGATCTTGGGATCCGCACGGTTCGCGATCCACATGTAGTCGCGGACCGCGTACGTCGTACCGACCTACGGGTGAACAGCGGGGGCGGACTTTTTGTCACCGCCCCCGCCGTCGAACGCTGACGGACCGGCGTCAGGCCTGCTCGCCCTCGGCGGCCTGCTCGCCCTCGGCCGGAGCGGCCTCGGCAACCGGAGCGGCCTCGGCGGCCGGAGCCTCGGCGGCCGGAGCCTCCGCAGCCGGAGCAGCCTCGGCGGCCGGCGCCTCGTCCTTCTTCTCACCCTCGAGCAGGTCGCGCTCCCACTCGGCGAGCGGCTCGCCCGCGGCCTTCTCGCCCTTGTCACCGGTGGCGACACGGGAGCGGGAGATGAGGCCCTCGGCGACCGCGTCGGCGATCACGCGGGTGAGCAGGGTGACGGAGCGGATCGCGTCGTCGTTGCCCGGGATCTTGTAGTCGACCTCGTCGGGGTCGCAGTTGGTGTCGAGGATCGCGACGACCGGGATGTTCAGCTTCCGGGCCTCACCAACGGCGATGTGCTCCTTCTTGGTGTCCACGATCCAGACGGCGCTCGGCACCTTCTGCATCTCGCGGATACCACCGAGGGTCTTCTCCAGCTTGGCCTTCTCGCGCGAGAGCACGAGAAGCTCCTTCTTGGTCAGACCGGACGCGGCGACGTCCTCGAAGTCGATCTGCTCGAGCTCCTTCAGGCGCTGCAGACGCTTGTAGACGGTCGAGAAGTTGGTGAGCATGCCGCCCAGCCAGCGCTGGTTGACGTAGGGCATGCCGACGCGGGTGGCCTGCTCGGCGATGGCCTCCTGCGCCTGCTTCTTGGTGCCGACGAACATGACCGTGCCGCCGTGGGCGACGGTCTCCTTGACGAACTCGTAGGCGCGGTCGATGTACGACAGCGACTGGAGCAGGTCGATGATGTAGATGCCGTTGCGCTCGGTGAAGATGAAGCGCTTCATCTTCGGGTTCCAGCGACGGGTCTGGTGACCGAAGTGGACGCCGCTCTCCAGCAGCTCCCGCATCGTGACGACGGCCATGGCCGTTTCTCCTTGTTGTTCTCGGTTATGCCGCGTCCGCCGGACGGCGGCCGCGCCTGACGCCCGCGATGCGCCTTGCCACGAAGGACCGAGGGGCGCTGACCGGGACCGTTGCCGGCCGCCGTGTCGGGGCGTGCGAAGTCGACCCGGTGACCCGGATCGCCAGAAGAAGTGTACGGGACCGCCGGGGCACCGGGTGACGCCGTTGTCCACAACCGGGCAGTGGTCCACAGACTCCGGCCATGACCGGTGGGATGCGGGACGGTTGTCGCATGCGACGAGCGATGCGATACGTGTCTGTGTGGGCGGTCCTGTTGCTGGGCCTGCCGGTGGCCGTGCTCACCCCGCTGGCCTGGGCGGCTCCCCCTCCCCCGGCGCCCGCCCCGCCCCCTGCGTCCCCGGTCCCGGCGGTCGCGCGCAGCTGGCCGGTGGGCGTGCACCCGTTGGTGTTACGCGGCTGGGAGCCCCCGGCGACGGTGTACGGCCCCGGCCACCGCGGCGTGGACCTGTCGGCGCCGGCCGGTTCTCCGGTACGCGCGGTCGCCCCGGGCCGGGTGTCCTTCGCAGGCCGGGTGGCGGGGAGCGGGGTGGTCTCGGTCGATCTGACGGGCACGGATCTTCGTACGACGTACGAACCGGTGAGTCCCTCGGTACGGAGAGGGGACGAGGTGAGGGCCGGGGAGGTGGTGGGCACGGTGGAGCCGACGGGCTCCCACTGCGCCGCCGCCTGCGTGCACTGGGGCCTGCGCCGGGGGAAGACCTATCTGAACCCGCTGTCCTTGCTGCCGCCCTGGCTGCTGCACCGCGGGCCACCGAGACTCCTGCCGGTGCTGGGGGTACCACTGCCGGGGTAGCCGAGCCGTTGTCCGGCTGCGGCCCGGTGGGGGCTGATCGCGCAGTTCCCCGCGCCCCTTCGGGGGCGCTTGTGCTGCTGCGCCCGCCCGGCGACAGCCGGGGTCAGCCCTTCACACCCCGCAGCACCATCGCCACTGCCGCATCCGTCACCACAGAGGGATCCTCGGCGGCACCGAGCTCGATGCGCCGCACCGCCGCATCCACGACCCCCTGCAGCAACATCGCCGCCAGCCGAGGCTGTGCATGCCCCATCTCGCCGAGCGCCTCGGCGATCATCGCGACCAGCCCCCCGTGCGCCGCCCGGATCTTCTCCCGCGCCCCGGCATCCAGCTCACTCGCGGAGATGGCGACGACCGCCCGGTGCCGCCGGTCCCCGACCAACGCCAGCTGCTGCCGTACATACGCCTCGACCTTGCCCTCGGCGGACTCGGCCCGCTGCATCGCGGCAGCCACCTCGGCCGCCCACAACGGAAAGTCGACCTGGCACAGCTCCTCGACCACGGCCGCCCGCGACCGGAAGTACTCGTACACGGATGACCGCGCCAACCCCGTCCGCTCGGCCAGCGCGGGAAAGGTCAGCGCTTCGGTCCCGCCCTCGGACAGCAGGGACCGAGCCGCGTCCAGCAGGGCGGCTCGCTGCATCGACCGGTGCTCGGCCACGGAGGCCGCTCGAATCCTTGGCACGTCAACCACTTTACGGACGACCCCACCCGAACGGGAGCCTCAACGCCCGAAGCTCGCCAGCTTGGCCCGCAGCTGCAGCACCGACTTGGTATGGATCTGACTGACCCGGCTCTCGGTGACTCCGAGCACATTGCCGATCTCGGCGAGGGTGAGCCCCTCGTAGTAGTACAGCGTGACCACGGTCTTCTCCCGCTCGGGCAGCGTGTTGATCGCCCGCGCGAGAAACCTCCGCAGTTCCCGGTCCTCGGCCACCTCGACCGGATTGTCCGCGGCGGTGTCCTCAAGCGTGTCCATGAGGCTGAGCCGGTCCCCGCCCTCGCTGCCGACGTGCAGCAGCTCCTCCAGCGCGACCACGTTGGCCAGCGACAGCTGGCTGAACACGGCATGCAGCTCATCGACCTCCATGCCCAGTTCCGCGGCGACCTCGCCCTCGCTCGGGGTGCGCCGCAGCCGGGCCTCCAGGGTGGCGTAGGCCCGCTCCACGTTCCGCGCCTTCTGCCGCACCGACCGCGGGATCCAGTCCAGCGCCCGCAGCTCGTCGATCATCGCGCCCCGGATCCGGGTGATCGCGTACGTCTCGAACTTGATCTCCCGGTCGATGTCGAACTTCTCGATCGCGTCGATCAGCCCGAAGACACCCGAGGAGACGAAGTCGGCCTGCTCCACATTGGGCGGCAGTCCGACGCTCACGCGTCCCGCGACGTATTTCACGAGCGGCGAGTAGTGCAGGATCAACTGCTCCCGCAGCCGTTCGTCCCCCGTCGCCTTGTACGACCGCCACAGCTCGTCGAGCGTCGAGGGAGCGGGCGGCCGCACGCTGCCACCGTCGCGGGCGGCTGGGGGGATCGCCGCCCGGTCGGACCCGGAGGTGTGCTGGGGCATTCGTCGCCTTGTGCCGTTCTGCCGTGAAGTGCTGTGAAGTGCTGTGAAGTGGGAGAGGGTGGGATTGGCTGGGGGTGAGGTGGGCTGCCAGGGTGAGCTGTCGGTCTGGTGTCGAGTTGGCGGGATCTGGGTGCCGCCTTCGTGAGCGTAGCGTGACTGAGCTGTCGCGGTGTGCGAACAACGAGGCACCACCCGCGCGCGGGGCGCTCCCGCCGGTCTCGCGCGCGCCTGGCGCAGCTCGCTCTGTGTGACCGGCCGGAGCGCCAACTCCGGGAAACTTCAAGGGCGTCGGGAGTTCCCCCGGACGGCCGAACACGCTCGGTCAGCACGGACCGTGACCCGCGCGGACCGACATCACCGCCTGGCGTGTCAACTTCCAGCCGTCGCCGTGTCGTTCGACGTAACCAAGTGCTCGGAGTTCGTACAACCTCGCGATCGCCTCGTCCCGCGTGGTCGGCGTGCCGAGCGCGATCTCCTCGACGGTGGCCGCGCGGTTGCCGGGCAGGGCGGCGAGGACGGCCCGCACGGCGGGGTCCAGCAGGTCACGCGGGAGAATGGGGCCCCGGCGGGCCGGTGCCAGTTCGCCCATGTCACCCACGAGTTCCACGACTTCCGCGGCATCGGTGACCAGGGTGGCCTCTCCGCGCAGCAGTTCGTGCACGCCGGCGGAGAGTGCGCTGGTGACGGGGCCGGGCACGCCCATGGTGAACCGTCCGAGGCGCGCCGCGGCCCGCGCGGTGGCCAGCGAGCCGCTGCGGGCGGCGGCCTCCACGACCACGGTGCCTCTGGTCAGCGCGGCGATGACGCGGTTGCGCAGGATGAACCGGCTCGGCGTCGGATGATCCCCCGGCGGCAACTCGCCGAGCACCAGACCCTGTTCCGCGATCCGGCCGATCAGGGCGGCGTGGCCGCGGGGGTAGGGCCGGTCGACGCCACAGGCCAGGACGGCGGCGGTGGCTCCGCGGGCGGCGAGGGCGCCCCGGTGGGCGGCGCCGTCGATGCCGTACGCGCCGCCCGAGATCACGACCCAGCCGCGCTCGGCGAGCCCTGCGGCGAGGGTGGCGGCCATATGGGT
This sequence comes from Streptomyces sp. NPDC007205, assembly GCF_040634095.1. Lineage (NCBI taxonomy): Bacteria > Bacillati > Actinomycetota > Actinomycetes > Kitasatosporales > Streptomycetaceae > Streptomyces > Streptomyces sp. NPDC007205. The sequence goes on along the minus strand of NZ_JBEYEW010000012.1, from coordinate 214,220 downwards.
GCCGTACTCGGTGCAGGCGCGTGCCCCCACCACGGCCACCGATCTGAGCGCCCACATCCGCAGACTGGGCCGGCCGCGCACCCACAGCCCGATGGGCCGGGCATCCCCGAGATCGTCGAGCTGCCGGGGCCACTCCGTGTCGTGGGGCCCCACGAACCGCGCCCCGGCGGCCCGCGCCACCGCGAGATCCCGCTCCGGCTCGGCCCGCCGGGCCCGCGCGACCAGGGCGGCCCACCGCACGTCACTCACCCCCGGCAAGGCCCGCATCCCCGCCCGCAGCCGCCGTACCACCTCCCCCACTCCGAACTCCCGGACCCACCGCCCGCCCGCCTCATCCCCCGGCTCCACGACCCGGCTGAGGAAGACCCGCCCGAGCAGCTCGGCTCCCGGGCCCTCGTCCGTGGTCATGTCAGTGCCCCGATGGCCATCGGCACCCCTCGGGGGACTCCGGTGCGCAGTTGCAGGGCCAGGGCGACGTCGGTCGCGTCCGGACGGTCGTGCCCGACGAGGTCGGCGACGGTCCAGGCGACGCGCAGGACACGGTCGATGCCGCGGGCGGTCAGCACGCCCCGTTCGAGGTTGCGCTCGGCCTCGTCCATCGCACCGGCGACGGGGTGGTAGCGGCTGCGCAGTTCCCGCCCCGGCACCTCGCTGTTGGTGCGCCACGGGGTTCCGGCCAGACGGGCCGCCGTACGCTCGCGGGCCTGCCGCACCCGCTCGGCGACGGTCGCCGTGGACTCGCCCCGGGCGTCGGGTTCGGTGAGCTGGGCGCGCGTGACGGGGTCGACCTCGACCCGCAGGTCCACCCGGTCCAGCAGGGGACCGGAGAGCCGGGACTGGTAGCGGCGGATCGCCGACGGCGGGCACTCGCACAGGGAGTCGCGTTGCGAGAAGCGTCCGCAGGGGCAGGGGTTGGCCGCCAGCACCATGAGAAAGCGTGCCGGGAACCGGACGACGCCCGCGCTGCGTGCGATCACCACGTGCCCGGACTCCAGCGGCTGCCGCAGGGCGTCGAGGGTCTGGCTGTGGAACTCGGGCGCCTCGTCCAGGAACAGCACGCCACGGTGGGCGAGGGAGACCGCACCGGGCCGGGCGATGCCGGGGCCTCCGCCGACGAGTGACTGCATCGTGGCCGAGTGGTGCGGGGCACAGTAGGGAGCGACGTCGATGAGCGGCTTGCCCGGCGGCAGCAGCCCGGCCACCGAGTGCACCGCCGTGACCTCCAGTGACTCCCCCCTGGTGAGCCGGGGAAGGACCGCGGGCAGCCGCTCGGCGAGCATGGTCTTGCCCGCGCCGGGCGGCCCCTCCAGGAACAGGTGGTGTCCGCCGGCGGCGGCCACTTCCACGGCCGTGCGGGCCGAGGTCTGGCCGACGACGTCCGCCAGGTCGTGATCATGGTCGTGCTGAGCGGCGCCGACGCTGTGCATGCCGGTGGCCGCACCCGTGCCGGGCATGCGCAGCCCGGCCAGCAGGGGGTCGGGGCGCCCCTGCTCGTCCGGTTCCTCGTCGGGGACGGGCTCGTCGGTGAGGACCGCGACGAGCTGCCGCAGACTGCGGACGCCGAGCACCGAGACTCCGGGGACCAGCGAGGCCTCGGCGGCTGCGCACTCGGGCACGACCACTTGTTCGTAGCCCGCGTCGGCCGCGGCGAGGACGGCCGGCAGGATGCCGCGGACCGGGCGGACCCGGCCGTCCAGGCCCAGCTCCCCGATCATGACGATGTCCGCGAGGACGCGCGGATCGATCCGTTCGGCGGCGCCGAGCACCGCGCAGGCGACGGCGAGATCGAAGCCGGAACCGGCTTTGGGCACCGACGCGGGACTGAGTCCGACGGTGAGCTTCTTCTGCGGCCACTCGCCGCCCGAGTTCACCACCGCCGCCCTGACCCGGTCGCGGCTTTCCGTCAGGCTCTTGTCCGGGAGGCCGACCAGGGTGAAGGCGGCGACGCCGGGTTCCAGGTCGGCCTGGACCTCGACGACGACTCCGTCGACGCCGACCAGGGCCACGGAGCAGGTGCGGGCGAATCCCATTCAGGCCACCCCCCGCGCGTGCTCGACGGACGGGGCGCCCCGTTGCGGCAGCAGGACGCCGATCAGGTCGATGCGGACACCGCCCGGCGGGGCTCCTCCGTGGGCCTGGATCCAGTGTTCGGCCAGCTCGCGCAGCCTGGCCCCCTTCTCAGGGGTCACTGCGGCCATCGGGTGTTCATAGCCGCCGCCCCTGCGGGTCTTGACCTCGCAGACGACCAGGACATCTCCGTCCCTGGCCACGATGTCGATCTCGCCGGACCTGCCGGAACGCCAGTTGCGCCGCAGGACCGTCATTCCGCCCTCGGCCAGCCGCCGGGCGGCCAGGTCCTCGCCGTACTTGCCGAGTCCGTTGCGTGCCTTGCTCATGTCGGCACCACCTCCGGCGCCAACGGTCACGCATCCCACCGAAAGATGTTGATCTTGGTGGACTACCCGGCGGTTGTGGAAAACTCCGTCACCTGCGCGAGCAAGGCGGATCACCCGCCCGGCAGCTCCAGGTCGCTCTTGTTCAGCTCCTCGATGTTCACGTCCTTGAACGTGAGGACCCGGACCTGCTTCACGAAGCGGGCCGGCCGGTACATGTCCCAGACCCAGGCATCGGCCATCGACACCTCGAAGAACACCTCGCCCTGGACCGAGTGCACCTGCATCTCGTAGTCGTTGGTGAGATAGAAGCGCCGCTCGGTCTCGATCACGTATTTGAACAGACCGACGACATCTCGGTACTCCCGGTAGAGCTTCAGCTCCATCTCGGTCTCGTACTTCTCGAGGTCCTCGGCGCTCATGGCATGTTCCCCTTCAGCCGTGCGATCCCCCCATTGTGCGCCAGTCCGACGGGCCCTCAGACGATTTCCGGGTCGAGGGTCACAGGTCTGGCCGGGGGACCCTCGTCGAGCAGCGTGCGCAGCAGCTCGGCGAGTCTGGTCGGATACACCGTCTCATGTGCCCGGGTCAGTTCCTGGCACGTCCACCAGCGTGCTCCGGCGACACTGCGCCGCTCCAGTTCCGTGAGCCCCTGCGCCGCGGTGGCCGTCTGCGTCGTACGGGCCAGGTAGTACCACTCGTCCTGGTCCCAGCGGCGGCCCGCGAACGGGAAGGAGCATCTGCGCCGCCACAGCACCGGGCCGAGGTCGACGTCGGTGATGCCGGTCTCCTCGGCGAGTTCCCTGAGCGCGGCCTCCTCGTGCGTCTCGGCGCCCTCCAGACCGCCACCAGGGGTGAACCACCAGTCGTCGGCCTTGTCGTCCGGCTCATGGCCGTGGAGGAGGAGGATGCGGTCCTGGGGGTCCAGCAGGACCACTCGGGCCACCTTGCGCAGGTTGCCCTCGCAGGCGTCCTCGCCCGTCCGCGTGGGCTCAGCGGACACCGGCCGTCTCCGGGCGGGCGGCACGGGCACGGGAGCGGCTCATGCGCCCCGCGATCGGGCCGTAGGCACCGCCGACCAGGACCAGGACGGCGCCGGCGACGATCAGCAGCTCGATGGTGCCGAGCGGGCCGGGCTTCGAGAGGGCACCGAGCGCCCCGAAACCGGTGGGGCGCTTGAGCGGGCCCTTCCAGGGCCATACGACGGCGTCCACCCGGGCGGTCACGGCGTCCCGGGAGACCGTGCCCTTGGCGGCGTCGGTGAGGTGGGCCGTGGAGTCCAGGGAGCCCTGGCGCTCGTCGCCGAGGAGGAACAGGCGGCCCTGGGGGACGGTCACCGTCGGGATGTTCTTGGTCTCGGCGAGGCTGCCCTTGGGCAGATAGGGCTCGTCGATCTGCTTGCCGTTGACGGTCAGCTTGCCGTCGGTGCAGCAGGAGACGGTGTCGCCGCCGACCGCGACCACGCGCTTGACCACCTTGGAGCCCGCGATCCAGTTCTTGTCCTCGAAGACGACGACGTCACCGCGCTTGACCTCGCTGCCGTCGACCTTCTGCGCCAGCACCCGGTCGCCTGCGTCGATCGTGGGGGTCATAGAGCTGGTGGGCACGGTGTACGGCCGGTAACTCACCGCTGCCCAGCCGAACCCGCCGAGGAACAGCACCAGCCCCAGCGCCACGGCGACTCCGGACAAGCGCTGTCCGAGCCCCTGCCTGCTCTCACCAGTCATGGACCCGGACCCTACCCGGCGGTACCCGGGCTTGCCCACCCACCCGGGTGACTTCGGCGGGCGGGCCGTTCGCCGGGGCGTCCGGTCCGGCCGCTCAGTCGCGCCCGGCCTTCACCGCCCTGCGGCGCCGCCACACCGCCAGCGGCAGCACCGCCGCGATCGCCACGCCCTGCGGGGCCACCGTCAGGGCGGCGGACGCCGAGGTGTCCTGCCCGATGCCGGGCTGGTCGAAGGTGTCCGGGATCGGCAGGGTGCCCCAGCGGTTGATCGGCCAGGCCTTGACGATCGCGCGGCCCACGACCTTGCCGACGGGAACCATGCCGTGGTTCTTGTCGGACTGGTTGTAGCGGGAGTCCTTGGAGTTCTGGCGGTGGTCGCCCATCACCCAGATGTAGCCCTTGGGGACCTTCACCTTGAACTGGCCACCGATCTGGTCGTCGGTGCACGGCGTGTTGCCGGCGTAGACGTACGGCTCGTTCAGCGCCTTGCCGTTGACCAGCAGCGGGCCGGTGCCCTTGCACTGGACGGTGTCGCCGCCGACGCCGACCACGCGCTTGATGAGGTCCTTCTCGTTGGCGGACGGCATCAGGCCGATCCAGCTGAGGACCCTCTGCACCGGGTTCGGGGTCGGCGTCGGCTCGCCCGCCAGCCAGTCGTCCGGGTCGTGGAAGACGACGACCTCGCCGCGCTCGGGCTCGGAGCCGAACCAGGGGGTGAGCTTGTCGACCAGGACGCGGTCACCCACCTGCAGGGTGTTCTGCATCGAGGCGGACGGGATCGAGAACGCCTGCACCAGGAACGTCTTGATCAGCAGTGCCAGGACCAGCGCGATGACGACGAGGATCGGCAGCTCCTTCCAGAAGGAGCGCGGCTGCTTCTTCGGCCGGCCGGCCGCCCCGTCCGCACCCGAGCCCTCGGTGCTGGGCCGCTGCCCGTGCTCCGGCGTGCCCTCGCCGCCCGCCGGTTCATTCTCTGAGGTCATGGCGCCGTCCGGTGCGGGGGCGTTCGCTTCCACGGGGTGCCCGCGGTGCTCCTCGCCGTCGTGCCCCGACCGTGCGCCAACCGCCACATCCCCCACGCCAACTCCTTACTCTGTGCCGCCGCCTGCCCCACATACGACGCAGGCCCACTACTCCCATAACGAGCGGGAGTTCCGCAGGGGTCGGGAGTTGGGTCATTCCGTTCGGATTCTCGGAGGCAACCCTATGCGACACCCGGGGACCGGCGGTCGCCCCCGACACGGAGTCGGTGACGCTTGCGAAGGTTTTAGGTTCCCGCAACCGCGTCCAGTGTCCGATCGGCCAGCCGATGACGACGGCCCGGCCGACGACGGAGTCCTCGGACACCGTGCCCCCGTAGGGGGTGTTCTGGTGGGCGCGGGAGTCGGCGGAGTCCTCCCGGTGGTCGCCCATCACCCACAGCCGGCCCTTGGGCACGGTGATGTCGAAGGGGGTGGCGGCGGGCGAGGTGCCCGGGTAGAGATAGTCCCCTTCCGTGAGCGGCACGCCGTTGACGGTGACCCGGCCTTGCGCGTCACAGCACTTGACGTGGTCGCCGCCGACCCCGATGACCCGCTTGATCAGGTCTTTCTCGTTGTCGGAGGGCAGCAGGCCGATGAAGGTGAGGCCTTCCTTGAGCTGCTTGACGACGACCGGGTCGTGCTTCTTGGCCGTGTGCTCGTCGGCCAGCCAGCCGCCCGGGTCGTGGAAGACGACGACGTCCCCGCGCTGCGGCTCGGAGCCGAACCACGGGGTGAACTTGTCGACCAGGACGCGGTCGCCGATCCGGATCGTCTGCTCCATCGAGCCGGACGGGATCACGAACGCCTGGACGAGGAAGGTCTTCAGGACCAGCGCTATCAGGACGGCCACGCCGACCAGCAGAGGGATCTCCCGAACAGCTGAACGCCGGCGCTTGCGTTTGACCTTGCGCTGGAGTTTCCGCCGCTCCGCGCGCGTACGGCCGCCGCCGGGCGCGGAGGCGCGACGCGACCCGGTGGGCAGCAGATCGTCGGCGGGGCTGCTGGGTACCCCGCGCCGCTTGCCGCGGTTACCCATGCGCGCCCTCCGGCGAGGCGGCGGGCACGCGCGCGTAGGCGGACGGCCGCGTCAGGTGCGCCCAGTGGGCGTACGGCCACAGGATCCAGTCGGCGCGGCCGATGACGTCGCCGACCGGGATCATGCCGCCGCCGGGCGAGCCGAGATGGTCCCGGGAGTCGCTGGAGTCGCTGCGGTGGTCGCCGAGGACGAACAGGCGGCCGGCGGGCACGGCGACGTCGAAGGGCACACCGGAGGCGTTGTCCCCCGGGTAGAGGAACGCCGACTCGTCGACCGCGCGGCCGTTCACCTCGATCCTTCCCTTCTTGTCGCAGCAGACGACATGGTCTCCCCCCACCCCGACAACGCGTTTGACGTAGTCCGCGTCCCCGAAATACCCGGTGCCGTCGAAGACGATCACATCACCGCGGCGCGGCTGGGCACCGAAACGGTACGCCAACTTATTTACGAGAACGCGGTCCCCGATCCTCAAACCCTGTTCCATGGATCCACTCGGAATCTGGAACGGTTGCACCACGAAAGCGTTGAGGACCAGCAAAAACGCCAGACAGGCGAAGAGGGTGAGGGTGATCCGGCCGCCCGGCAGCCAGTCGGCGATCCGTGCCACCAACGCGAAACGCGACCGTTCCTCCGGACCCGGGGAATCCGGGTGGGAGGAGCGGTCGCGTTCCGTCGGCTGTGCTTCGGTGTCCATCGGAGCCAGATGCTATCCGGCTCCGCTGTGAGCCCCGTGAGGGCCGTGACACCGGGGAAGCGCTCAGCTCTCGCGCTTCTCCTTGATCTTCGCGGCCTTGCCGCGCAGCTCACGGAGGTAGTACAGCTTGGCGCGGCGCACGTCACCACGGGTGACCAGCTCGATCTTCTCGACGATCGGGGTGTGCACCGGGAAGGTGCGCTCGACGCCGACGGAGAACGAGACCTTGCGGACCGTGAAGGTCTCGCGGACACCGGAGCCCTGGCGACGGATCACAACGCCCTTGAACTGCTGCACACGGGAGCGGTTGCCCTCGATGACGCGGACGTGGACGTTGACGGTGTCACCCGGACGGAAGGCCGGGATGTCGCTGCGCAGCGACGCGGCGTCGACGGAGTCGAGCAGGTGAGACATTTCGTCTGCTTTCTTCGCTGATGCCACAGGTCATCAACGGAAACTAGGTGTACGGGAAGTCTGCCGTGCGGGTCGGGACGGGCGTCGTGTCCCCCTGTGGCAGGGGCGCACGCCGGACGGACGCACAACAGCGGTCTATTCTTCCACGCCCTCGGCCCGGCGCCAAAATCGGCCGTACGGCTCCCCGTCCGGGTCGGGCTCCCAGCCCAGGATGGAGAGCATCTCGCGGTCCTTCTTGTCGAAGGCCTTCGGGTCGCAGCGCTCGATCAGATCGGGCCGGTTGGCGGTCGTACGCCGCAGCCCCTCGTCGCGGCGCCAGCGGGCGATCTTCCCGTGGTGGCCGCTGAGCAGCACGTCCGGGATGTCCCGGCCGCGCCAGACGGGCGGCTTGGTGTAGACGGGGCCTTCCAGGAGGCTCGCCATCGCCCCGGGCGCGAAGGAGTCGTCGCGGTGGGACTCGGCGTTGCCGAGGACGCCGGGCAGCAGCCGGGCGACGGCCTCCGTGACCACGAGGACGGCCGCCTCTCCGCCGGCGAGCACATAGTCGCCGATGGAGACCTCGTAGACGGGCATCCGGGTCGCGTACTCGTCCATCACGCGCCGGTCGATGCCCTCGTAGCGGGCCGGCGTGAAGATCAGCCAGGGGCGCTCGGAGAGTTCGACGGCCAGTTCCTGGGTGAAGGGGCGGCCGCTGGGGGTGGGGACGATCAGCGCGGGGGCCTGGGCGCCGGAGTCGTAGCCGTCGGCGAGGACCGTGTCCAGGGCGTCGCCCCAGGGATCGGTCTTCATGACCATGCCGGGGCCGCCGCCGTACGGGGTGTCGTCCACCGTGTTGTGGCGGTCGTACGTCCAGTTCCGCAGGTCGTGCACGTGGACGTTCAGCTGCCCACGCGCGCGTGCCTTGCCGACGAGGGAGACGTTCAGGGGTTCCAGGTACTCGGGGAAGATCGTGACGACGTCGAGGCGCATTACGGCTCTTCTCCGGAGTCTTCCCGGGCGGACGCGATCTCGGCGCGGTCGTCGATCAGGCCCGGCGGAGGCGCGATGACCGCCTTCTGCTCCTCCAGGTCGATCTCGGTGACGATCTCCTCCACGAAGGGGATCATGACCTCGGTCCCGTCCGGGCGTTCCACGATGAACAGGTCCTGCGAGGGCAGGTGCGAGATCTCCGTGATCCGGCCGACCTCCACGCCGTCCTCGGTGACCACGTCGAGATCCATGAGCTGGTGGTCGTAGTACTCGTCCTCGCCCTCGGGCAGCTCCTCCGGGTCGACCTCGGCGATCAGGAGGGTGTTGCGCAGGGCCTCGGCCGCGTTGCGGTCGGCGACGCCCTCGAAGCGCAGGAGGAGGCGGCCGCTGTGGACGCGGCCCGTCTCGATGGTCAGCGGTCCCGCGGAGGCGGGATCCGTGGCGAGTACGGCGCCGGGCGCGAGCCTGAGTTCCGGCTCGTCGGTACGTACCTCGACGGTGACCTCGCCCTTGATGCCATGGGCACGGCCGATCCGTGCGACTACCAGCTGCACGTGTCCAATTCTCCTGTCATCTCCTGCCGGCGTCCTGCTCATACGACTGCGGGCCGGGGACGGCCAGTGGCCCTCCCCGGCCCGAGCCGGTTGCGATGAAGCGTCAGCGGACGTGATCCACGTCGACCAGGTCGACGCGGACACCGCGACCGCCGATGGCGCCCACGACGGTGCGCAAGGCGCGCGCGGTGCGGCCGTTGCGGCCGATCACCTTGCCGAGGTCGTCCGGGTGGACCCGGACCTCGAGCACGCGCCCGCGACGCAGGTCGCGCGAGGCGACCTGCACATCGTCAGGGTTGTCGACGATGCCCTTCACGAGGTGCTCAAGCGCCTCTTCGAGCATGCTGCTCAGGCCTCGGTCGACTCGGACTCGGCAGCGGCCTCGTCCTTCTTCTCAGCCTTCTTCTTCTGGGTGATCGCCTCACCCTTGCCCTCGTCGTCACCGCCGAGAGCCTCGAACGACGGACGGGCCGGCTTGGGCTCGGCGACGAGCAGCGGCGCGGGAGCCGGCTCGCCCTTGAACTTCTGCCAGTCGCCGGTCTTCTTCAGGATGGCGAGAACGGGCTCGGTCGGCTGTGCGCCGACACCCAGCCAGTACGCCACACGCTCGGCGTCCACCTCGATGACCGACGGGTTGTAGGTCGGGTGGTACTTGCCGATCTCCTCGATGGCCCGGCCGTCACGGCGGGTACGGGAGTCGGCGACGACGATGCGGTAGTGAGGCGAACGGATCTTGCCCAGACGCTTCAGCTTGATCTTGACTGCCACGGGAGTGGGTTCTCCTGGATTTGACGTGGTTGGGCACGCGAGCTGCCGCGTGGGGTTGCGGTACCCGAATGCCCGATGGACGCGTCAGCCGGAGGAGAGAGGGGTCCTGTGCGGCTGTCGAGTACAGCTAGCCATTGTGCCATACCCTGCGGGTCGCTTTCGGCCGAGGGTGGGTGAGGTGTGCTGGGGCATGGCTGGGACGCACCCGGCGTGGAGGTGAGGTCACGTCGGGTGCGCTGCCCGGTGTGGTGAAGTGCCGGCCCGTCGTCGTCCGCAGCCCCGGCACCCACGAGATGCCGGTACTTCCGCGGCCCGCGATCACGCCGCTCCCGCGACCTCCGGGATTCTGAACGGCTTGCCGCAGCCGCCGCAGACGATGGGGGCCTGGGCCAGGACCGAGGGGACCACCCGGACGTTGCGGCCGCAGTCGCAGACCGCCTTGACGCGGACGCCGCCGCCGGAGGAGCCGTGCCGGGCAGCCGGGCCGCGGAAGCTGCGGGTGGTGTCCGACGAGGTGGCGGCCGTATGCGCCTTCAGCGCGCGCTGCAGCCGCTCCATGGTCGGGCGGTAGCGACGCTTGGCCTCGGGATTGAGCGTGACCAGCGAGAAGCCACTGCTCGGGTGCGGCTCCTCGGGGTGGTCGAGGCCCATTTCCTCGGCGATCGCGAGGAAACGGCGGTTGTGGTAGCGGCCGGCGCGGGAGGTGTCGCGGATCCCACGGGCGGCGGCGATGCCGTGGACTGCCTCATGGAGCAGTCGTTCGAAGGAGAGTGCGTGACCGCACGCGGACGACGACTCCCCGATCAGGGACTCTGGCGCGGCGAGGTCCGGCAGCTCGGGGTGGTACCGCTGAATGTCGGCCCACGCCTGCGCCAGCTCTGCGGCGAGAACAGGTGGTGTCTGTGTCGTGCTCACGTAATGACAACGAGCGGGAGCTCGAATGTGTTCCTATTCCGGGTCATCTCAAATAATTTGCACGTACCCGTCAGTTGCCGCTGATGCGTCCGGACGAGGGCGGGTGCGCTGATCTGCGGAGAAGCCACACAGCTCATACCAAGCTGGTGCGTAGTCCACCGTACGACCCGGCATGTACGGCCCGGTGCAGCTGTGGTCGGCGGTCGCGCAAGAGACGTTTCGGCCGCTCTCCCCGCGATGCCTCACCTCGGTCAGCGTCTGTGGCGGCCGAGACGTTACCGCTCGCCGTCCGGCCCCGGCACCGGCCGGTACCCCGGAAGCGGACACCGTACGGCCTGCCGGATGACCGGGACGTGAAATCTCGCCACACCCGCGTCCGGAGCCCAAGCCGGGCCCTACGACCCCTGGACGGGGCCGCGAGCCGGGAGTTACCTGGCATACGTGGGAAGTGCGCGCGCACGGCGCGGGGGCCACGCAACCGGGCACAGCGGCGAACTGTCGGCGGATTGGGGCGCTTACCTATGACACCTACGCTCGTGCGGCAGCACGCGTTGCACGCGGATTCCGCACCCCGCGTGGACCTGTGCGCACGCGCGCGTGACTGGTCCGAGATCCAGGAGCGGATGCTGGTGCCGCTCTACGAAGCCGTCTACGAACGACTCGAAGTGGGCCCCGCCACCCGGCTGCTGGGCCTGCGCTGCGGTTCCGGGCTCGCACTGCTGCTGGCGGCGGGCAGAGGTGCCACGGTCACCGGGGTCGACACCTCCTCCCCCGAGCGGCTCGCCCTCGCCCGCGAACGGCTGCTGCCGGACGCCCCGCGCGGCGGCAGCGGCGGCGCAGCCGCGTACGGCGGAAGAAGCCGCCCACGCGCGCGTGCCGAGGCCCGGCTCGTCGACGGCTCGCCCCGTGACGCGGCCGGCGCTCAGACGACCGCGTACGGCCTGCTGACCGTCTTCGAGCCGATCGGCTGCCTCGCCGGCGACTCCGAGGGGCTCGGCGAGCTGCTCGCGGACGCGCTGCCGCTGGCCGCGCACGGGGCCGCCGTGGTGCTGACCGGCTGGGGCCCGCCGGAGCGCTGCGCCACCTCCTCGGTGCTGCGGGTGGCGACGAAACTGGCCGACCCCCTGCGCAGCGCGCGCAGCTGGCGGCCCGCCCGGCGGGACGACCTGGAGGAGGTCGCCCAGCGGGCGGGGCTGAAGCCCGACGGCTCGGGGCGGGTGGCCTGCCCGTTCGGTTACGCCGATGCCGACAGCGCCGTACGCGGGCTGCTGTCGACCGGCCTGTTCGACGCGGCGACCGCGGCGACCGACGCCAAACAGGTCGACAAGGAGCTGGCGGAGGCTCTGCACCCGCACCGGCGCGCGGACGGGACCGTGTGGATGCCGAACGTCTTCCGCTACCTCGTCGCCCGGGTCCCCTAGACCTCGTCGAGGTCCTTGGTCAGGCGCGTGATGCCGGCGATCCGGTACGCGTCCGCCTCCTCCAGCGTCTCGTTGGCCAGCAGCGCCTGGGCGAGGGCGTCCAGCTGGCCGCGGTGGTCGCGGAGTTTGCGGCAGGCCTCCTCATAGCACTCGTCGACGATGCGGCGCATCTCGGTGTCGATCACGTCGAGGGTCTGCGGTGCGGCGGCGAGGCCGTAGGCCTGCTGGGCGTCGACCGGGAGCGCGGAGAGGCGGCCGACCTCCTGGCTCATGCCCCAGCGGGACACCATCCCGCGCGCGATGTTGGTGACCTGTTCCAGGTCGCTCTCGGAACCGGTGGTGATCACGTCGTAGACGACCTGCTCGGCCGCCATGCCGCCGAGGGCGCCGATGATCCGGCCGCGCAGATACTCCTCGGTGTACGCGTACCTGTCGGCGTCCGGCGTGGAGAGGGTGACACCGAGGGCACGGCCGCGCGGCACGATGGTGATCTTCCGGACCGGGTCGGCGCCCGGCTGGAGCATGCCGAGCAGGGCGTGTCCGCTCTCGTGGTAGGCGGTGCGCCGGCGCTCCTCCTCGGGCATCACCAGCGGGCGTTCCGCGCCGAGCTGGACCTTCTCCAGGGCGTCGGAGAGGTCGGACTGGGTCACGTGCGCCTGTTTCCGCTTCACCGCGAGCAGTGCGGCCTCGTTGGCGAGGTTGGCCAGATCGGCGCCGGTCATGCCCGGGGTCGTACGGGCGACCCGGGCGAGGTCGACGTTCTCGGCGAGCGGGATGCCGCGGGTGTGGATCTCCAGGATCGCCTCACGGCCGCCGCGGTCCGGGGGCGAGACCTGGACCACCCGGTCGAAGCGGCCGGGGCGGGTCAGCGCCGGGTCGAGGATGTCGGCGCGGTTGGTGGCCGCGATGACGATGACGCCCTCCGAGCCGGAGAAGCCGTCCATCTCGGTGAGGATCTGGTTCAGGGTCTGCTCGCGCTCGTCGTGCCCGCCCATCGACGCGCCGCCGCCGCGGGCCCGCCCGATGGTGTCGATCTCGTCGATGAAGATGATCGACGGGGCGACCTTGCGGGCCTCCGCGAACAGCTCCCGCACGCGCGAGGCGCCCACGCCCACGATCATCTCGATGAACTCGGACGCGGACGCGGAGAAGAACGGCACACCCGCCTCGCCGGCCACCGCGCGCGCGAGCAGCGTCTTGCCGGTGCCGGGCGGCCCGGCGAGCAGCACCCCGCGGGGCATCTTGGCGCCCATACGCCGGTAGGCGTCGGGGTTCTTCAGGAAGTCGACGACGTCGTTCAGCTCGCCCTCGACCTCGTCGATGCCCGCCACGTCCTCGAAGGTGGTGCGCTTCTCACCCGGCACCAGCTCGACCGGCTTCGGCGGTGCCTTGCGGCCCAGCATGCCGCCCGCGCCGCCGAGGCCCGCTCTCATCCGCCGCGCGATGAAGATCCACAGGGCGACGATGATCAGCATCGGCGCCAGCGAGATCAGCAGGTTGGACAGGAAGCTGCGGTGCTGGACGACCGGCTCGGCGGTGACCGTCACCTTGTGCTTGGTCAGGTTCGCCCAGAGGTCGTCGTGCGCGAAGGACGGGCGCTCGGTGTTGAACTTGGTGTAGTTCCCGCCGCCTTCGGGCTTCTTCTGCTGTTGGCGCAGCTGGCCCTGGATCGAGTCGCCCTTGGCGTAGATCTTGGCGACGTTGCCGTCGTTGACCTGCTTGCTGAACTCGGTGTACGAGATCGTCGGCTCGTTGGCCTGGTCGAAGTAGGACAACACCAGGTTGGCGATCAGGTACACGACCAGCGCGGTGACGACCAGCCGCCACCAGCCGCCGCGCATCCGGCGCCCGCCGGGCTGCTGCTGCGGCGGCTCGTCGGGGGCGCCCTCGGTACGCCAGGGCTGGTCGGGCGACTTGCGTGGCGGCGCGGGGTTGGTCATATGCGGACGGTACGACAATGACCAACCCCTGGCACGCGCAGGGTGGAACCAGGGGCGAACTCAGCCCATGAACTTCTTGAACTCGTCCGGCAGCTCGAAGTCCTGGCCGCCCTGCTGCGGTACCCCGAAGGCGTTCCCGCCCTGTGCGGCGGCCTCGCGGCGCTGGGCCTCCTCCAGCTCCTGCTGCTTGCGCTTCATCGGGTTGCCGGAGCGCTGCTTGCCCTTGGTCTTCTTCTGCTGCTTCTTCTGCCGGCCGGGGCCGCCGCCCATGCCCGGGAGCCCCGGCATGCCCGGCATACCGCCGCCCTGTGCCATGCGGGACATCATCTTGCGGGCGTCGAAGAACCGCTCGACCAGGTTCTTCACCGCGCTGACCTCGACACCGGAACCCTTGGCGATACGGGCGCGGCGGGAGCCGTTGATGATCGTCGGGTCCTGCCGCTCGGCCGGGGTCATCGACTTGATGATCGCGGCGGTGCGGTCGACGTCCCGCTCGTCGATGTTCTGGATCTGGTCCTTGATCTGGCCCATGCCGGGCAGCATCCCGAGGAGCTTCGAGATGGAGCCCATCTTCCGGACCTGTTCCATCTGGGACAGGAAGTCGTCCAGGGTGAAGTCCTGGCCCTTCTTGGACGCCAGCTTGGAGGCCATCTTGGCGGCCTCTTCCTGGCTGAAGGTCTTCTCCGCCTGCTCGATCAGGGTGAGCAGGTCACCCAGGTCGAGGATGCGGGAGGCCATCCGGTCCGGGTGGAAGGCGTCGAAGTCGTCCAGCTTCTCGCCGTTCGACGCGAACATGATCGGCTTGCCGGTGATCTGCCGGATCGACAGGGCGGCACCACCGCGGGCGTCACCGTCGAGCTTGGAGAGGACCACGCCGTCGAAGCCGACGCCGTCGCGGAAGGCCTCGGCGGTGTTGACGGCGTCCTGACCGATCATCGCGTCGACGACGAACAGGATCTCGTCCGGGGAGACCGCGTCGCGGATGTCCGCGGCCTGCTGCATCATCTCCTGGTCGATACCCAGGCGGCCGGCGGTGTCCACGATCACGATGTCGTGGACCTTGGACTTCGCGAAGTCGACGGAGTCCTTGGCGACCTTGACCGGGTCGCCGACGCCGTTGCCCGGCTCCGGCGCGTACACGGCCACGCCCGCGCGCTCGGCGACGACGCTCAGCTGGTTGACGGCGTTCGGGCGCTGGAGGTCGGCGGCGACCAGCAGCGGGGAGTGGCCCTGCTCCTTCAGCCAGCGGCCGAGCTTGCCCGCGAGCGTGGTCTTACCGGCACCCTGCAGACCCGCCAGCATGATCACGGTGGGCGGCTGCTTGGCGAAGCGCAGCCGCCGGGTCTCACCGCCGAGGATGGTGACGAGCTCGTCGTTGACGATCTTCAGGACCTGCTGGGCGGGATTCAGCGCCCGGGAGACCTCGGCGCCGAGTGCGCGCTCCTTGACGTTCTTGATGAACGTGCGGACGACAGGGAGGGCGACGTCGGCTTCGAGGAGCGCGATGCGGATCTCGCGTGCGGTGGCGTCGATGTCCGCCTCGCTCAGACGCCCCTTGCCGCGCAGATTCTTGAAGGTCGCTGAGAGGCGATCGGAGAGAGTATCGAACACGGCGGCGTCGGTCCTCGGAGTCGGGGGCAGTCTGAGCGTCTTCCAGGGTATCTGGCCCCGCAACCTCTTCGTCCTCGCCCGCCCGCTCGAGTGGGCGGGCGAGGACGACCGGGCCGCGGGGTCAGGCCCGCAACGTCTCCTCCAGCGTCCTCGCCGTCGACGCCGCGTCCTCCGCCGGCAGTGGCGCGCCGGTGCCGGTGGTGACGTAGAACGCATCGACGGCGTTGGAGCCCAGGGTGCTCACGTGCATGCTCCGCACCCGCACCCCCGCCTTCTCCAACGCCATGCCGATGCGGTGCAGCAGACCCGGGGCGTCCTGGGCGCGGACCTCGATGACCGTGGCGTGGTGGGAGGCGGCCGGGGCCACCGTCACACGGGGCGGTGGGGCGGTCCAGCCGCGCCGACGGGGGTAGGCGGCGTCCCGTTCGGCGAGGCGGCCGGCGATGTCCAGGGTGCCGTCCAGGGCGCGGACGAGGTCGGCGCGCAGCCGGGTGGCCTGCGGCAGGGAGCCGTACTCGGCGGCCACCCGCCAGTTGAGCAGCAGGACGGAGCCGTCTTCGACGTCGTCGGGCAGCCGCAGGGCGCGGAGTTCCGCCGTACGGACCGTGAGGCGGTGGACCGCGAGGACGCCGGCGACCGCCGGGAGCACGGCGGGCTGGTCGGGTACGGCGATGAGCAGCTCGACGCCGAGGGGTTCGCCGGAGCCGCCCTCCTCCGCGACCGGTTCCGGCTGGGCCCGCAGCGCGAGCACCGGGCCTCTCGTGCGGTACGCCTCGATCGCCAGCCGCTCGTGTTCGGCCGTGGGCGCGGCGGGCTCGGGCTCCTCGGGGACGTCCCCGGCGAGCACGGCGGAGACACGGCGGACCAGGTCGGTGACGAGGGACCCACGCCAGGAGGACCAGGCCGCCGGTCCGGTGGCGAGGGCGTCGGCCTCCGTCAGCGCGTGCAGCAGCTCCAAGGTGCTCTGGGTGCCGACCGCCTCGGCGACCGAGCGGACCGTGGCCGGGTCGTCCAGGTCGCGTCGGGTGGCCGTCTCGATGAGCAGCAGGTGGTGACGGACCAGCAGGGACAGCACGGCCACGTCCGCGCGGTCGAAGCCGATCCGCGCGGCCACGTCCTTGGCGATGATCTCGCCCGCCACGGAGTGGTCGCCGGGCCAGCCCTTGCCGATGTCGTGCAGCAGGGCGGCGACCAGGAGCAGGTCGGGCCGGCTGACGCGGCGGGTCAGTTCCGAGGCACGGACAGCCGTCTCGATCAGGTGCCGGTCGACTGTCCAGATGTGGACGGCATTGCGCTGCGGGCGGAAGCGGACCCGCTCCCAGTCCGGCAGCAGGCGGCTGATCAGGCCTTCCGCCTCCAGTGCCTCCCAGACGTCCACCGTCGGGCGTCCGGAGCCGAGCAGCGTCACCAGCTGTTCCCGGGCCTCGGCGGGCCAGGGCGTGGGCAGGGGGCGCGCGGTGGCGGCCATGCGCCGTACGGCGTACAGGGAGAGCGGGAGGCCGGCCTGCGCGGCGGCGGCCGCGGCGCGCAGGGGGAGCACGGGGTCGCGCTCCGGGCGTGCGGCGCGGGCGAGCACCACCTCGCCGTCCTGCTCCACCACGCCCTCCGCGAGTGGCGAGCGCTCGGCGACGGGCTTGCCGCCGCCCAGCATGGCGCGCAGGCGCGGGCGGACGGCGCGCGACCGCAACACGCGCCCCACCTCGCGCCAGGTGACGTCACTGGCGTACGAGATGACCCCGGCGGCCTCGTAGACCTGCCGCAGCAGCGTGTCCGCGTCCAGCAGCCCCAGCTCGGCCGCCACCTGGTCCTGCTCCTGCAGCGCGAGCCGGTCGGTCGCGCGCCCCGTGGCCAGATGCAGCGCGTCGCGTACGTCGAGCAGGCGCCGGCGGGCGTCCGCGAGGCCCTCGCGCGGGGCGTCGGCGAGCCAGGAGGCGGCGACGGCGCGCAGGGCGGTGGCGTCCCGCAGGCCGCCGCGGGCCTCCTTGAGGTCGGGCTCCAGCAGGTACCGCAGCTCGCCCTGGCGTTCGGCGCGCTCGGCGCAGAGTTCCCGGAGTTCGGGGAGGCGTTTGGGGGCCTGGTTGCGCCAGTCGGCGAGAACAGTCGTACGGAGCCCCGCGGTGAGGCCGACGTCACCGGCGAGATGGCGGGCGTCCAGGAGGCCGAGCTGGACTTTCACATCCTCCGTAGCCGTCTTGCGGGCCTCCGCGGGGGTGCGCACGGAGTGGTCGAGGGCGAGGCCGAGGTCCCAGACGGGATACCAGAGGCGGTCGGCCAGCGCGGCGACCGCGCTGGGGTCGGAGCCGTCGTGCAGCAGCAGGAGGTCGAGGTCGCTGCGCGGGGACAGCTCGCCGCGGCCGTAGCCGCCGACGGCGACGAGAGAGACCCCGTGCACCCCTTGCGCCGCCGGGGTGAAGAGCCCCGCGAGCCAGTCGTCCGTCAGCTCCGCGAGGGCGGCACGGCGCGGCGGCCCGGACCGCGCCCCCTCGGTGAGGAGGCGCAGCCGGGCCGCCGCGTAACCGCTGGGTCCTGAGCCCTCTGCTTCCGTGCGCACGTCCGTTCCCGTCACCCAGCGACTCCCGTTCTCACCTGTGGTCAGAGCGCGTCCGGACCGCGCTCGCCGGTGCGGACCCGTACGGCCGTCTCGACCGGCACGGACCAGACCTTGCCGTCACCGATCTTGCCGGTGCGGGCCGCCTTCACGATGACCTCGACCAGCTGCTCGGCGTCGTCGTCCTCGGCCAGCACCTCGATGCGGATCTTGGGGACGAGGTCGACGGTGTACTCGGCACCGCGGTAGACCTCGGTGTGGCCCCGCTGCCGACCGTAACCGCTGGCCTCGGTAACCGTCAGGCCGTGGACGCCGAAGGCCTGAAGTGCCTCCTTGATCTCGTCCAGCCGGTGGGGCTTGACGACGGCGGTGATGAGCTTCATGCGTCCACCTTCTTGGTCTGCGCGGCGGCCAGGGCCGGGGCGTGGGCGAGGGAGCCGATGACACCGCCGCCGGCGCCGCTGAAGTCGTAGGCGGTCTCGGCGTGCTCGGCCTGGTCGATGCCGGAGATCTCCTCGTCCTCGGTGACCCGCATGCCGATTGTCTTGTCCAGCAGGAAGGCGAGGACCGCGGAGACGACCAGGGAGTAGGCGAGGACCGCGCCGACACCGGCGCACTGCTTCCACAGCTGGGTCCAGGTGTGGTCGCCGTAGAAGACGCCGGTCGCGGTGGACTGGCCCTTGCCGGTGGCGAAGAAGCCGATGAGCAGGGAGCCGAGGATGCCGCCGACCATGTGGACGCCGACGACGTCGAGGGAGTCGTCGTAGCCGAACCTGAACTTCAGGCCCACGGCCGCGGCGCAGGCGACACCGGCGATGGCGCCGACGGCGATCGCGCCGAGCGGGGAGATCGCACCGCCGGACGGGGTGATCGCGACCAGACCGGCGACCGCGCCGGAGGCGGCACCGAGGGTGGTGAACGCGCCGTGCCGGATCTTCTCGTAGGCGAGCCAGGCCAGCATGGCGGCACCGGTGGCGACCTGCGTGTTGACGAACATCAGCGCGCCGACGCCGTCGTCGTTGCCGAGCCAGGAGCCCGCGTTGAAGCCGAACCAGCCGAACCACAGCAGCCCTGCGCCGAGCATGACCAGCGGGAGGCTGTGCGGGCGCATCGGGTCCTTCTTGAAGCCGACGCGCTTGCCGATGACGAGGATGACACCGAGGGCCGCCGCACCCGCGTTGATGTGGACCGCCGTACCACCCGCGAAGTCGATCACACCGAGCTTGTAGGCCCAGCCGTCGGAGCCCCAGACCCAGTGGGCGACCGGGACGTAGACGATCGTGGCCCACAGGGCGATGAACAGCGACCAGGCCGAGAACTTCACCCGGTCCGCGAGGGCGCCGCTTATCAGGGCCGGGGTGATGATGGCGAACATCATCTGGAAGACCATGAAGACGAAGACCGGGATGGTGTAGCCGGGCCACAGGTCCGTCAGCCCGATCCTGCTGAGGCCGAACCAGTCGGAGTTCCAGCCGATGAGGCTGTTGTGCTCGCCGAAGGCGAGGGAGAAGCCGTAGAGCACCCACAGGACGGTGACGATGCCCATGCTGATGAAGCTCATCATCAGCATGTTGAGGGTGCTCTTGACGCGGACCATGCCTCCGTAGAAGAAGGCCAGGCCCGGGGTCATGACCAGCACCAGGGCGGAACAGATGAGCATGAAGCCTGTGTTCGCGGCGGACAGCTTGGGTGCCTCCGCGGCAAGCAGGATGGCTGGGGCCATCGGCGTCTCCTCGTCGGTTGGTACGGCCCCGTGCGGGCGGTGCCTGAGCGGTCCGGCGGGTCGGGGGGTGTGGGCCGGTTATGCGCCATGAGACTGGCGCAGCGCGGTTTCGGTGGAAGCCCCTCGTTGTTTCGCCGGGGTGACAAGGGCGCCCTGCTTGTTACGCCTGGATGAACCGCGGGACTCCGGGCTCGCCGATCGTTATCGTGGCGCAACCTCCTCCGGAGGGTCCCTCCGGAGACAGGCCGGCCGCGGCGGCCCTCTCCGATGACCTGGCGTGGGGGAGCCGAGTCGGGCAGTTCGGGAGGACCGGCCGCGGCCGGGGCACGGTGCCGGAGGTGTCAGACCGCTTCGGCGGTCTCCGGCAGTTCGACGGCGAGCTGGTCGGTGAGGTCGACGACGGCGGCGAGATCGCCGTAGTCGCGTACGGCCGTGTCGACCGTCTTTCGAATACGAGTGTTCACACGCTCGGAGCGGACCTTCTTGGCGACGTTCATGGCTTTGGAGGCATAGGCGGTGCTCTGTTCGGGCTCGCGCCGGAGCAGATGCACGGTGGCCATGCCGATCAGGTTGAGCGCGTACGACCGCTGGTGCTCACTGTCCCTGGCGAACAGTTCCACCGCGCGCTGCATGAGCGGCTCGGCCAGGGAGGCGTAGGCGGGGCTGCGTCCGGCGACGTAGGCGAGGTCGCGGAAGGAGTGGGAGTTCTCGCCGTACAGCTCGGCCTCGGAGAAGAAGCGGATCCAGTCGGGGTCCGGCTCGTCCCACTCGTCGGCCTCGGCGAAGGTGTCCTGGGCCATGCGGACCGCGCGCTTGGTCTTGCCGGGCTGGCCCATGTTGGCGTAGGCGCGGGCCTCCATCGCATACAGCATGGACTGGGTGCGCGGGCTCGCGCAGTCGCGGCTGCCGTACTGGGCGAGGTGGATCAGCTCCAGCGCGTCGTCCGGCCGGCCGAGATGGATCATCTGGCGGCTCATGCTGGAGAGGATGTACGAGCCGAGCGGCTTGTCACCGGCCTCCTTGGCCGCGTGCAGGGCGAGGACGAAGTACTTCTGCGCGGTGGGCTGGAGCCCGACGTCGTACGACATCCAGCCGGCCAGTTCGGCGAGCTCCGCGGCGACCTTGAAGAGCTTGCGGGCGGTGGCCTCCGGCTGGGGTTCCTGGAGCAGGTCGGTGACCTCGTGCAGCTGGCCGACGACCGCCTTGCGGCGCAGGCCGCCGCCGCACTGGGCGTCCCACTGGCGGAACATCCGCGTGGTGGACTCCAGCAGGTCCAGCTCGGGCTTGGAGAGCCGGCCGGGCCTGCGGGAGTCGAGGACCGGCTCGGGCTCGGCGAGGACCGGGGAGGCGGGGCTCGGGACGAGCCAGCGCTGCATGGGCTCGATGAGGGTCGGGCCGGCGGACAGCGCCAGGGAGGTGCCGAGGAAGCCGCGCCGGGCCAGCATCAGGTCGCTGCGCGAGAACTCGCTGAGCAGGGCGACCGTCTGGGGGGCGGTCCAGGGCAGGTCGACGCCGGACGCGGAGGGTGACTGGCGGGCGGCGCGCAGGCCGAGGTCCTCGATGGAGACCACACAGCCGAAGCGCTCGGAGAACAGCTCCGAGAGGATGCGCGGGATCGGCTCGCGCGGATTCTCCCCGTCCAGCCAGCGGCGTACGCGCGAGGTGTCCGTGGAGATGTGGTTGGCGCCCAGCTGGCGGGCCCTGCGGTTCACCTGGCGGGCCAGCTCGCCCTTGGACCAGCCGCTGCGCACGAACCACGAGCCGAGCAGCTCGTTGGGACGCTTGTCAGCGTTCGCCCCGCTACCGCCGTTGCCACTCACTGGAACGCCCCCATTCCTGTTGCGATCCCCGGTCGCCCCGGTAGGCAGACCGCCGCGCGCCAAGCCCTATCAGAATGCCGGTAAATACGGCTTCCCGTCCGGAGGTTCTCACCCTTCGAACGGGCTGACGACTCGCCTCCGGCATACCCATGGGTGCATATGCCTCCCGGACTCGCACACTCACAGTAATCCTACGATCACCCGCTCAGCCACGGGGATCCCGGAAACGCCACCATTCGCCACCCCTTCGAATGAACTCGCGGACGCTCGCACACGATTCACTTGACATAGGACGGCCGGAAGTGGGCGGAGTGAAGCACGCAGGAGCGCATAGCCCTCCGTGCGCCACCCCGTCGCGCTTCAAGGCGCCGCCTTGGCCTGGCGTCGGGACGGGAAGGCGGAGCCGTAGCGTTACGTTCCGCTTCCGTCTCGTTCCGTGTCGTAACCACCGGCGCGCAGGACCCGTTGGAGGGGGCATGGGCTTCACGATCGGCGGCATTCGCGAGATCCGCTCCGGCACGCGCCGGCGCGGCCGTTCGTCGGAGTGCACCACCGTCGCCGAGTTCACCGGACTGTGGGGCTGGGACGTGGTGCCGGGCGCGCGGGCCGCGGCGGGCGTCTGTTCGTGCGGGCACGCCGACTGCCCGGCGCCCGGCGCGCATCCGCTGGACTTCGCACCGCAGGTGCCGGCCGGGGCCACGCTGGACGAGGTGAGCAAGGCCTGGTCCGAGTTCCCGGGCGCCGCGGTGATGCTGCCGGTGGGCCGGGCGTTCGACACCATCGAGGTCTCCGAGGCCGCCGGCCGCCGCGCCCTGGTCCGCCTGGAGCGCATGGGCCTGCCCCTCGGTCCGGTGACCGCGACCCCGGACGGCCGTGCCCACTTCTTCGTCGCGCCGGGCGCCGCCGCCGAGCTCCCCCTGCTGCTCTACCGCATGGGCTGGGACGACCCCTCGGCCCTGGACCTGCGCGGCCTCGGCCCCGGTACGTATCTCACGGCGCCGCCCTCCGACCGGGGCGGGCTGGGCCCGGTGCGCTGGCTGCGCCCACCCGCGCTGGACTCGGCGACACGGCCTCCGGCGGCGCGGTTGCTGCTGGGGACGCTGGCGTATGTGGCGCATCGGTCGCGCACACAGGCGTAACCCGTGCCGGTAGGACGAAGCGCCCGTCCCCGACTGTGCGGGGCGGGCGCTTCCTGTCAGCTGCCGAATTCGGTAACCGGTCAGTCACCGATCAGCGCGTCCACGAACGCCTCCGGCTCGAACGGCGCCAGATCGTCCGCGCCCTCGCCGAGTCCGACCAGCTTGACCGGCACGCCCAGCTCGCGCTGGACCGCGACGACGATGCCGCCCTTGGCCGTACCGTCCAGCTTCGTCAGGACGATGCCGGTGATGTCCACGACCTCGGCGAAGACACGGGCCTGCACCAGGCCGTTCTGCCCGGTGGTGGCGTCCAGCACGAGCAGCACCTCGTCGAGCGGCGCGTGCTTCTCCACGACCCGCTTGACCTTGCCCAGCTCGTCCATCAGACCGGTCTTGGTGTGCAGGCGGCCGGCGGTGTCGATGAGGACGACGTCGACCCCCATCTCCTTGCCTTCCTTGACCGCGTCGAAGGCGACGGAGGCGGGGTCGCCGGCCTCGGGCCCGCGCACGGTGTGGGCGCCGACCCGCTCGCCCCAGGTCTGCAGCTGGTCGGCGGCGGCGGCGCGGAAGGTGTCGGCGGCGCCGAGCACGACCGTGCGGCCGTCGGCGACGAGCACGCGGGCGAGCTTGCCGGTGGTGGTGGTCTTACCGGTGCCGTTGACGCCGACGACCATCACGATGCCGGGCTTGCGGTCCTCGGGCTCGGTCCTGACCGTGCGGTCGAGGTCGGTGCCGACCAGCTTCAGCAGCTCCTCGCGCAGCAGGCCGCGCAGCTCCTGAGGGGTGCGGGTGCCGAGGACCTTCACGCGCTCGCGCAGGCCCTCGACCAGCTCCTGGGTGGGCTGCACGCCGACGTCGGCGGTGAGCAGCGTGTCCTCGATCTCCTCCCAGGTCTCGTCGTCCAGGTGCTCGCGCGAGAGCAGCGTGAGCAGGCCCTTGCCGAGGGCGTTCTGGGAGCGGGACAGGCGGGCGCGCAGCCGGACCAGCCGGCCCGCGGTGGGCTCCGGGATCTCGATCTCGGGAGCCTCGACGACAGGAGGTTCCTCTACGACGACCGGTGCCGGGCCGGGAAGATCCACCTCCTCGATCGTCCGGCGCGGTTCGTCGCGCGGCGTCTCGGCCTCGTCGCCGACATGCGGCTCGGCCGGGGGCGCGGTGATGTCGGGCGTCTTCGGGGGCGGCGGAGGCAGCGGCTTCCGGCGCCGGCTGCCCACGACCAGCCCACCGAGCGCGACGAGCACGACCACGGCGATGACTACAGCAAGGATGACGGTTTCCATAACTCGTCCAGTATCAGCCATGGGCTACGACGCGAGGCTGTTTGTGGCTTCCTCCGAGAGACAAACGCCACTTAAAGCGAGGAGTCGGAGCAAAGTACGATGGTGGCGACTCTGTTGACGCGCGTAGAGTCCCGATCGTCACTGTCCCCCCACGTCTGGCCCCTTTTTCATGAGCAAAACCGTCGAGACCGAAGGCGCTCTCGAGACCCGTGGTATCGAGCAGGTCCCGGATCACGAGCGCACCGCGAAGACCCGTGAGCTGTTCCCCACCTGGGTCGGCGCCAACATCAGCGTGCTGCTGCTGACCATGGGCGCGAGCCTCGTCGTGGCGTACCACCTGAACATCTGGCAGGCACTCGTCGTCGCGGTGGCCGCGCCGGTCGTGTCGTACGGCCTGGTCGGGCTGATCGGCATCGCCGGCAAGCGGGGCGGGGCGCCCGGCATGGCGCTGTCGCGCGCGGTCTTCGGGCAGCGCGGCAATCTGCTGCCCGGGTCGCTGATCTGGGTCGCCCGCTGGGGCTGGGAGACGATCAACGCGGTGACCGGCGCCTACGCCATGCTCACCATCCTGGACATCCTGTTCGGCCTCAAGGCGAACAGTGTGCTGGACATGGTGACGCTGCTGGTGTTCGTCGTCGCGACCTTCGCGATCTCCGGGCTCGGCATCAACGCCGTGCAGAAGTGCAACAAGTACGCGACCTATTTCTTCGGCGTCTTCTCGGTGCTGGTCCTGGTCTACCTGGCCGTCAACACCGACTGGCCGAAGGTCGTGCACCACGGCGGGGGCTCGACGGCCGCGGTGATCACCGGCGTCGGCATGATCGCGGCGGGCGGCGTCAGCTGGATCCCGACCGCGCCCGACTTCACCCGCTACCTGCCGCGCACGGCGTCCTCGAAGGCGATCGTCGGCACGGCGGTCGGCGGTGCCGGCATCGTCGTTCTGCCCATGGTCCTCATGGGCGCGGTGATGGCGGTCTCCACGCCGGACCTGGCCTCGGCCACCGACCCGGTGTCCTTCCTCGGCGAGATCCTGCCGACGTGGATCGCGGTGCCGTACCTGTTCATCGCGCTGATCGGCATGCTGCTGATCAACTCGATGTCGATGTACTCGGCGGGCTTCACCGCGCAGACCCTGGGCTTCAAGGTGCCGCGGCACTGGGCGGTCTCCGTGAACGCGGTGATCTCGCTGATCTTCGGCGGGGTGCTGATGCTGGTGGCGACGAGCTTCATGGGCTCGTTCATCGCCTTCCTGTCGCTGCTGGCCGTCGCCTTCTCCGCCTGGGTCGGCGTCTTCGGCGCGGACATGCTGCGGCGCACGGAGTACGACGGCACGGCCATGGCCGACACGACCCGTGCCAGCGCCTACTGGTACCGGGGCGGCTTCTCCCCCGCGGCCGTGGCCGCCTGGGCGATCGGTCTGGTCTCGGGCCTGATGTTCACGACCTCGGACTGGTTCACCGGCCCGCTCGCGAAGAACAACGTCATCGGCGAGTACGGCCTCGGCTGGGTCGCCACGATCGTGATCTCGGGCGCGCTGTACCTGGCGCTGCCGAAGCCGGTGGTGACAAAGCCGGCGGAGGTCGCCGAGCCGGCGGACGAGCCCGCGGCCGTCACCGTCTGACGGATCTCGAACCGGCCGGACACCATGGCCATCTGACGCTACGTC
Source organism: Streptomyces sp. NPDC007205 (assembly GCF_040634095.1). Lineage (NCBI taxonomy): Bacteria > Bacillati > Actinomycetota > Actinomycetes > Kitasatosporales > Streptomycetaceae > Streptomyces > Streptomyces sp. NPDC007205. Next base: position 188,581 of record NZ_JBEYEW010000012.1, on the reverse strand, counting down.
AGCTACCGTCCCCCTCCACCGCACCGCACGCACCGGAGGGGGACTTCCCATGCCCGTCACGGTCGTCCGTTTCAATCTCGTCGCTCCCGGCGCCGCCCCCGCCGCCCTCTCCGCCCGCTACCGGGCCGCCCTGGAGATGGCCGCGTACGCGGACGAGCACGGGATCAGCACCGTGCAGACCGAGGAGCACCACGGCGCCGCCGACAACTGGCTGCCGTCGCCGTTCGCCTTCGCGGGCGCGGTGTTCGGGGCGACCCGGAACATCGCGGTGACGGTGTCGGCGGTGATCGGCCCGCTGTACGAGCCCCTGCGGCTGGCCGAGGAGATCGCCGTACTGGACCTGCTGAGCGGCGGGCGGCTGGTGACGGTGGCCGGGATCGGCTACCGGCCCGAGGAGTACGCCCTGTTCGACGTCGACTGGACGCGCCGGGGCCGGCTCCAGGACGAGCTGCTGGAGACCCTGCTGAAGGCGTGGACCGGCGAGGAGTTCGCGTACCGGGGCCGTACCGTACGACTCACCCCGCGCCCGTTCACCGACCCGCACCCCCTGCTCCTGGTCGGCGGCTCCTCGCAGGCCGCCGCCCGCCGGGCCGCCCGGCTCGGCCTGCCGTTCTTCCCCAGCGCGTATCTGCCGGAGCTGGAGGCGTACTACAAGGAGAAACTCACCGAGTACGGCACCGAGGGCTGGGTCCTGATGCCGGCCGCCGAGACTCCCCTGCTGCACATCGCCGAGGACCCGGACCGGGCGTGGGCGCACTACGGCGAGCACGTCCTGCACGAGGCCCGGACGTACGCCTCCTGGCAGTCGGGCCGGATCCGCTCGGCGGTGAGATCGGCGGCCACGACGGTGGAGGAGCTGCGGGCGGAGGGCGTGTACCGCATCCTCACGCCGGAGCAGTGCCTGACGCTGGGCGCCGACAGCCTGGTCCTGCATCCGCTGGTGGGCGGGATGCCGGTGGAGGAGGGCTGGCGCAGCCTGCGGTTGTTCGCGGAGCGGGTGCTGCCGGGGCTGGGCGGCTGAGGCGCCGGGCGGCTTGGTCGAGCGGCGAACGAATCCGCCGGTCGTCCCTCCGGACACAGTCCGCCGCCCCCGGACCGGGCAGTGGCCGGTGCGGGGGCGGCGGGGGGTGCGAGGAGAGGGGCAGCGGGGTCTTGGGCCCCTGCTCCTCGGTCTCGGGGGCTGCCCGTACGGGTCAGCCCATCTCCTCCAGCGACTTGCCCTTCGTCTCCTTGACGAACTTCAGGACGAACGGGATGGAGAGCGCGGCGCAGACCGTGTAGATCACGTAGGTGCCGGAGAGGTTCCAGTCGGCCAGCGACGGGAAGCTCGCGGTGATGGCCCAGTTGGCGATCCACTGCGCGGAGGCGGCCACGCCCAGGGCGGCGGCGCGGATCTTGTTCGGGAACATCTCGCCGAGGAAGACCCAGACCACCACGCCCCAGGACAGGGCGAAGAAGAGGACGAAGATGTGCGCGGCGATCAGGGCGGTCCAGCCCTGGGTGCTCGGGAGCCTGCCGTCGACCAGGTGGTAGCTGAACGCCCAGGCCTCCAGCGCGAGACCGACGACCATGCCGACCGAGCCGATGAGGGCGAGCGGCTTGCGGCCGACCCGGTCCACGAAGATCATCGCGATCACGGTGCCGATGATGTTGATGATCGACGTCGTGAAGGAGTAGAAGAACGAGTCCGTCGGGTCGACACCGACCGACTGCCACAGCGTCGAGGAGTAGTAGAACGCGACGTTGATGCCGACGAACTGCTGGAAGACCGACAGGCCGATGCCGATCCAGACGATCGGCTTGAAGAAGAAGCCACCGCCGAGCAGGTCCTTGAAGGCGGACTTGTGCTCGCTCTTCATCGCGTGCTCGATCTCGGCGACGCGGGCGTCCAGGTCGGTGTCCTTGCCCTCGACCTCGGCCAGGATCTCCTTGGCGCGCTCACGCTTGCCGACGGAGAGCAGGAAGCGCGGGGACTCGGGGATCGCGAAGGAGAGCATGCCGTAGAGAACGGCCGGGACGACCATGACGCCGAGCATGACCTGCCAGGCCTCCAGGCCCATCAGGTGACCGCGCTGGTTGCCGCCGGCGGCGTTCAGCAGGCCCCAGTTGACCAGCTGCGAGACGGCGATGCCGACGACGATCGCGGCCTGCTGGAAGGAGCCGAGCCGGCCGCGGTAGGCGGGCGGGGCGACCTCGGCGATGTAGGCCGGGCCGATCACGGAGGCCATGCCGATGGCGAAGCCGCCGACGATGCGCCACAGGGCGAGGTCCCACAGCGCGAAGGGCAGCGCGGAGCCGACGGCGCTGATGGTGAAGAGGACCGCGGCGATCTGCATACAGCGGATACGGCCGATACGGTCGGCTATGCGGCCCGCGGTGGCGGCGCCGACGGCACAGCCGATCAGGGCGACCGCGATGACCTGGGCGAGGGCTGCGGAACCGATGTCGTACTTGGTGCGGATGGCCTCGACCGCGCCGTTGATCACGGAGCTGTCGTAGCCGAAGAGGAAACCGCCCATGGCGGCGGCCGCCGCGATGAAGATGACGTGCCCGAGATGTTCGGGATGAGCCGTCCTGGCTCGTGACTGAGGTGCCTGCGCTGTGCTGGTCACGTGAATCTCCTCGGGCCGCGGCAACGCTGCCGGGGTGGGGGTCGAGCCCTTACAGGTGAGACCTGAAGGTAAAAGCAACGTTGCAGAGACTATGCCTTCAAGTTTCGAAGTCAATAGGTCAAACGCTGTGAGTTTTCAGATACAGCCCACCCCTCGGTGTTCACTTCTTGAACACCGAGTCAGTTGATCTTGAATAGCCGCGCTAACGGAGGCGCTGGGAGATGACCTTCGAGACGCCGTCGCCCTGCATGGACACGCCGTAGAGCGCGTCGGCGACCTCCATCGTGCGCTTCTGGTGCGTGATCACGATCAGCTGCGAGGCCTCCTGCAGCTCCTGCATGATCCGGATCAGCCGCTGGAGGTTGGTGTCGTCCAGCGCCGCCTCGACCTCGTCCATGACGTAGAACGGGCTCGGGCGTGCCTTGAAGATCGACACCAGCAGGGCCACGGCCGTCAGCGAGCGCTCACCACCCGACAGCAGGGAGAGCCGCTTGACCTTCTTGCCCGGCGGGCGCGCCTCGACGTCCACGCCCGTGGTGAGCATGTTGTCGGGGTCGGTGAGCACGAGCCGTCCCTCGCCGCCCGGGAAGAGCCGGCTGAAGACGCCCTCGAACTCGCGGGCCGTGTCCCGGTAGGCCTCGGTGAAGACCTGCTCGACGCGTTCGTCGACCTCCCTCACCACCTGCAGCAGATCGGCGCGGGTCTTCTTCAGGTCCTCCAGCTGCTCGCTGAGGAACTGGTGCCGCTCCTCCAGCGCCGCGAACTCCTCCAGCGCCAGCGGGTTGACCTTGCCCAGCTGCTGGTACGCACGCTCGGCGGCCTTGAGCCGCTTCTCCTGCTCGGCGCGCACGAAGGGGCGCGGCTGGTTGCGCGGGTCCTCCGGGTCCTCGGGCAGCTGCTCGCCGTCGGCGGGGGGCGAGGGCGGCACGGGCTGGCGCGGACCGTACTCCGCCACCAGTCCCGCCGGCTCGACACCCAGTTCCTCCAGCGCCTTGGTCTCCAGCTGCTCGATCCGCAGCCGCTTCTCGGCGCCGAGTACCTCGCCGCGGTGCACTGAATCGGTCAACTTGTCGAGTTCGGACTTGAGTTCGCGTCCGGCGGTGCGCGCGGCGGTCAGCTCCTGCTCGCGCTGTGCCTTGGCGGCCTCGGCGGCGGTGCGTTCCCGTTCGGCGCGGGCGAGGGACACCTCGATGTGCGCGAGGAGCTGCCGGGTGCCGGAGGCGACGGCCCCGGCGACCGCGGCCTCGTGCCGCAGCCGGGCCCGGCGCTGCTCGGCACGCACGCGTGCCTCGCGTTCCGCGCGGGCCGCCCGGTCGAGGGAGTCCGCCCGTCCGGCGAGGCCCTTGACCCGTTCCTCGTGGGTACGGACCTGGAGGCGGGCCTCCATCTCGGTCTGGCGGGCGTTGGCGCCGTCGGCGGCGAGCCGGTCCCGGACGGAGGTGTCCGGCTCCTCCTCGACCGGCATCTCCTCGGCGACGGCCAGCCGCTCGGCCAGTTCCTCGGCCTCCTGTACGGCCTTGTCGAGGGCCTCCTGTGCGCGGGCGGCGGCGGCCGCGGACCGCTCGGCCTCTCCCGCGGCCCCGCGCGCCTGTCCGGCGAGCCGGCCCAGCTGCTGGGCCACCGCCGACTTCTCCCGGTCGGCGGCCCGGCGCCGCTCTCCGAGCTCTTCCACCAGGGCGGCGGCGTGCCTGCGGCGCTCGGCCGCCGTGTGCTGTGCCCCGGCGAGTTGCTCGCAGCGGACCGCCAGCTCGGCGAGCTCGGCCGCGGCCTCGTCCACGGAGGCCTGTACCTCCAGCAGGCTGGGGGCGCCGGCCGAGCCGCCCTGCGCGAAGTGGGCACCGAGGAGGTCGCCTTCGGCGGTGACGGCGGTGAGTTCCGGGTGCGCGTGGACGAGGTCTTCGGCGTCTTCGAGGGTGCCGACGACGACGATTCCCTGCAGGAGGCGGCGGACGGCGGGGAGGAGTTCGGCGGGGCCGCGCACGAAACGCTCTGCGGGTTCGGCCGTGCCGGGCAGTCGTTCGTCTGCGGGTTCGTGGGGGCTGGGCAGTCGTTCGTCTGCGGGCTCGTGGGGGCTGGGCAGTCGTTCGGCTGCGGGCTCGTGGGGGCTGGGCGCGCGGTTCCCCGCGCCCCTTCGGGGCGCTGCAGCCGGCGCCTCTTCCTCCGGGGCCCCCGCCAGGAGCAAGGCTGCCCGGCCGCCGTCCTGTTTGCGCAGCAGCCGGATCGCCTCGGCTGCCGCCGCCGGACTCGTCACGGCGATCGCGTCCGCCGCCGCGCCGAAGGCTGCCGCCAGCGGTACTTCGTAGCCCGGCGTGACCGTCAGCAGTTCCGCTGCCGGGCCGAGGACTCCGGCGAGGCGGTCCCTGGCTCCCAGCAGTGTTCCGGTGCCGTCTTTTCGTCTGAGGCCCAGGGCCAGGGCCTCCTGCCGGGCCTGGGTGGCGGCGCGGGCGCGTTCCGCCGCGGTGGACGCCTCCCGGGCCGCGCTCAGGGCGGACTCGGCCTCCGCCAGCTGCCGCTTGGCCGCGTCGTGCTGTTCGGCCAGGTCCGCGTCGTCCGCGTCCAGGCCGTCGACCTCCGCCTTGAGCGCCTCGTACTCCTCCTGGGCCCGGACGGCACGTTCCTGCGCCTCGTCGCGGGCCGTGGCCAGGCGGTCGATCTCGGCCTGGGCCGAGGCCGCGCGGGAGCGGGCCGCGTTGACCTGGCCGGTCAGGCGGGCCAGGCCCTCGCGGCGGTCGGCGATGGCGCGGGCGACGTCCTTCAGGCGGCGTTCCTCGACGGCGAGCTCCCGCTCCAGCTCGGCACGGTGCGCGACGGTGTCGTCGAGAGCGCGCTGGGCCGCCTCCAGGGCCGCCTCCAGCTCGGCCTCCTGCTCGCGGATGCGAGCGGCCTCGCGCTCCAGGTCCTCGGGGTCGCGGCCGCGCCGCTCCTCCGGTGGCGCGGAGGTGGCGCTCTTCACCCGTGCGTCGGCCAGCGAGACGGTGCCGCGGACGCGTTCGGCCAGCTGGGAGAGCTCGTACCAGGTCTGCTGGGCGCGCTGCAGGCGCGGCGTGAGCTGCCGTACCTCGTCCTCCAGCAGGCCCTCGCGGTGCAGGGCCTTCTTCAGCTCCTGCTCGGCCGTCTCCTTGCGCTCCTTCAGGGCCGCCTCGTCGGCGATCTCGGCCTTGAGGGCTTCGCGCAGTCGTACGAGGTCGTCGGCGAGCAGGCGCAGGCGGGCGTCGCGCAGGTCCGCCTGGATGACGGCGGCCCGGCGGGCCACCGCCGCCTGGCGGCCGAGCGGCTTGAGCTGGCGGCGCAGTTCGTCCGTGAGGTCCTGTACGCGCGCGAGGTTGGCCTGCATCGCGTCCAGCTTGCGCAGCGCCTTCTCCTTGCGCTTGCGGTGCTTCAGGACGCCCGCGGCTTCCTCGATGAAGGCGCGGCGGCCCATCGGGTCCGCGTGCAGGACGGAGTCGAGCTGGCCCTGGCCGACGATGACGTGCATCTCGCGGCCGATGCCGGAGTCGGAGAGGAGTTCCTGGATGTCGAGGAGGCGGCAGGTGTCGCCGTTGATCTGATACTCGCTGCCGCCGTTGCGGAACATGATCCGCGTGATGGTGACCTCGGCGTACTCGATGGGCAGCGCGCCGTCGGAGTTGTCGATGGTCAGGGACACCTCGGCGCGGCCCAGCGGCGGACGGCCGGTGGTGCCGGCGAAGATGACGTCCTCCATCTTGCCGCCGCGCAGCGACTTGGCGCCCTGTTCGCCCATGACCCAGCTGAGCGCGTCCACGACGTTGGACTTGCCCGAGCCGTTCGGTCCGACGACGCACGTGATGCCCGGTTCGAACCGGAGCGTGGTCGCCGAGGCGAACGACTTGAACCCGCGGAGGGTCAGGGCCTTGAGGTGCACGCCGCTGGACTCTACCGGGCGCCGCTATCTCACTCCATGAACCTTCGCAACCGCGCGGTTTCGCCATTGAACATGCAGGGCACACCGTACGTTAAAGACAGTGAAAGGATGCGCGGGGCAAGAAAGAAGGGACGCCGAAGCGTCCCTTGCAGCTCTGACGGCCGGGTTACGGTCGCCTGATCAACTGAGCGGGTTGATACGGCGGCCCGATCGCTGCGACTGCTGTTGTGGAGCTGATGCAGTGATCAGGTGAGCGCAGGCTCCGCCTGGTGTGCGTCGATGCTCTCCATGATCCTGTCCTGAGAGGCGGCAGCCGACAGCGCTTCGTTCTCCGCCTGAATCCGTACGAGCTCGGACTCCAGGTCCTGGACGCGCTGCTGCAGCCGTCGCATCTCGGCGAGGAGTCGAGGGTCGGAGCCGCCGACGTAACCGAGAAGCGCCTTTGCCATGATGGATGGTCCTCCACACTGAGTGACCGACCGATGCGGTGTGGGTCGTGAGGGATTCGCACCCGCGGTGCTTGGCACATCCGGGTGTTGCTCTGCTGTTGCTCCATGCCAAACAGCTAAGGTGCGCGGGGCTTTCAGCGTCTCACCAAAAAGTTTGACGGTCAACACGATCACGCCCTGTATTGGGGGGCAAACCGGGCGTGCGGCCGGGAAAGCGGCGGCGCTGCGACTCATCCGGGGCCCTCAGGGCGTGACGATCAGATGTACCAGCCGGAGCCTCCCATGTCGGGCCGTTCTTGGCAACCACCAGGTCGTTTCCGCTCTGCGCGGGCGCTCCGAGAGCTCGCCGCGCGCCCGTCCGCGCGCCTCCACAGCACCGGCTCAGCGGATGGCGAAGCCGTCGTAGCCGCCGCGGGGTGTGTCCCAGATCTCGGTGACTCCGTCCACCCTCCCGGGCGTGTCGTCCCCCTGCAGCCAGTCCAGCAGCCCCTCGCAGCCCTCGCGGCCCCCCTCCGCGACCACCTGCACCCGACCGTCGGCCAAATTGAGAGCAAATCCACTCAGGCCGCCGATCTCCAGCGCCTTGGCCCGCGTGAACCAGCGGAAACCCACACCTTGCACGTGCCCACGCACCCAGGCGACCAGTCGTACTTCCTCGCTCATGGGTGCAACCTAACCGGCCGGTGTCGGTCGGGACACGTCGCGCCCCGGCGCCATGGGGTACCGTCCGGACCCAATGCATCTCATATGAAACTCACTCGATCGAGTGAGTCGGGTTGGCCAGAGGGAGTCACTCGCCAGCGAGTCACTCGCCCGCGCAGGCGCCGGTCGACCGCGAGGACGAGGAGAGGGCAAGGACATGGGACGCCACCGACGCATCGCCGCCGGCCGCGCCGCCACGGGCCGCGCCACGGGGGTCATACGTACGGAGCGCTCCGGCGCCGGTAACGGCGGCCCGCGGGACTCGTACGCGGGTGCGGCACCCAGGGGCATCGCGCCGTATCTGAACCCGGAGGCCTACGCCGAGGCGACCGCCAAGGCCCACGCCTATCTGTTCGCGGCGGACGGCGAGGGCCCTGCGGCCGGCGGCGGCTTCACGCCGGGCAGCGACCCCTCGCACGACCGCCGGCGCCGCAGGAAGGCCCGGAAGCCGGTGCGCGCGGGCCTGCTCGGGGTGTCCGCGGCCGTCGCCCTCGGTACGGCCGCGGTGGCCACGGGCGTGATGCCCGGGCTGCAGAACTACAGACTCGGCGGCGCCACGGACACCACGGGCGGCGAGCGGGTGCAGGCGGTGGTCACGCCGAGCAACACGGCCGCCGAGCAGGGCGGCACCTCGGGCAGCGCCGACAGCCGCGGGGGCGGCGCGGGCACCGGCCGTCACGCGGCACGCCCGGAGTCCCCGAGCCCGTCGGCCTCCGCGTCGGCGTCGCGCTCGGTCTCCCCCACGCCCACCCCGTCGAAGCCGGCGCCCGAGCAGCCGACACCGGCGCCCACCCCGTCGAAGCCGAAGGGCACGAGCAGCCCGTCACGTACGGCGTCCAAGACCCCCGAGACGCCCAAGACCCCTGAGACGTCCAAGACCCCGAAGGCGCCCAAGGTGCCCGCGGCGAGTTCCGCACCGGCGACGGTGTCGGCGCGGGCCGCCGCCGAGGCGGAGGTGCTCAGGCTGGTCAACCAGGAGCGGGCGAAGGTCGGGTGCAGCCCGCTGGCGGCGAACTCCTCGCTGACCAGGCTGGCCGAGACGTTCAGCGACGACATGGCGGCGCGGGACTTCTTCGACCACACCGACCCGAACGGCAAGACGCCCTGGGACAGGGCGGCGGCGGCCGGTGTCACCGACCTCGGCGGCGAGAACATCGCCCGCGGCCAGGCCGACGCGGCGGCCGTGATGAAGGCCTGGATGAACAGCCCCGGCCACCGCGCCAACATCCTGAACTGCGACTTCAAGACCCTGGGCGTCGGCGTCCACTTCGGCCCGGGCGGCCCTTGGTGGACGCAGGACTTCGGCTATTGAGATAGCCGCAGGTCAGACAGCTAAGCACCCTCCTGGGCCGTGTCCGGGCCGTCCCCCGTGGGTTCATCGTCGGCGAAGACGCGATCCACGGCGGCCCGGGTCCGGGTCCCGCTCGACGGCATCAGGTGCGTGTACGTCCGCAGCGTGAAGCCAGGGTCATGGTGGCCCAGGTACTCGCTGAGAGCCTTGATGCTCTCCCCCGCGTCCAGGAGCACCGAGGCGTAGAAATGCCTCAGCGCGTGCATGCCGTTGTCCCGCCCGGTCTCGACGCCCGCAGCCCGAAGTGCCGGCCGCCATACGCGGTCGTTGAAGCGGTTCCGGTCCAGGGGCAGCCCCATGGTGCCGGTGAAAATCAGCGATGCCGTGACGGGAGGACCGTCGAGGGTCTTCCACGGCAGCGTGATCCTCGCGGCAGGGTGGCGCTTGAGGTGACTGGCCAGCGCGAAGGCGACGGACTCAGCCAGAGGAACCTCACGCTCCTTGCCGCCCTTCGGCGGGGCGAACACCGGCCGAGACAGCCGCAGTAGCTTGACCTGACGCACGACGTGCACCACCCCCCCGAGGAAGTCCACGTCTTCCACGGCCAGGCCGAAGGCCTCACCTTGACGCAGGCCGCACCCGGCCGCGACGTTGACGAGGACCTGATAGCGGTCCGGCAGTGCTGAGCGCACGGCCATGATTCGTTCGGCAGGCCACGGCTTGACCTTGCGAGGCTCCAGGCGCGGTGCCCGCACGGACCGAGCGCTGCACGGGTTGGCCCGGATGATCCGGTCCTCGACGGCAGCGGTGAAGACCGTGGAGACGTGGGCGAAGATGCCGCGCCGGTATCCGGCGGATAGCCCACGGTCCTCCAGGGTCCGCAGCCAGAGCCGAAGGTGCGACGGGGTGAACGACGCCAACGGTCGCGTGCCCAGATACGGGATCGCGTGCAGCCGCAGACGACTTTCCACAGACTCGCGGGTCAGCGGGTCCGTGATCTGCGTGGCCATCCACGCTGTGGCGTACTGCTCGAACGTCACCTTGCCAGCTTCAGGATCGAGGTAGTCGCCGCGCGACATGTCGGCCTCGATGTTGGCCAGCCACTGTTCCGCCTTGCGCTTCTGCTTGTCCGGGAAGCTCTTGGACTTCTCGGACCCGTCCGGGCCGACGTAACGAGCCCGGTAGCGAAGGCCGACTCCGTGGCGTTCGGTCTTCACCTTGCGAGGCTTGCCGTCCGACCCGGCCTCCGTCTTGTACCAACGGTCTTGGATGTGCCCGGCCATCAGGCGGCCCTTTCCATCAGGGACTCGACCCAGGCGCGCACGTCTTCCGGGTCGAAGCGGAGATGCCGGCCGACGCGGAAGCCACGGGGGCCGGTGCCCTTGCGCCGCCACTGGTAGACGGTCTCAACCGGCACGCCGAGCAGGTCAGCAACGTCGATCGGCGTCAGGTAGCGGGAAGGCAGCGGGCGCTTCATGCGCACACCTCCCAATCGTCCAGGTCGGCCAGCGCTTCACGTGCTGTCTCCCGGTTCAGCCGGATGTCTCGGGCGATCGAGGCGGCGAGCCAGGATTCGCCGGGGGTGTGTCCCTGTCCGGCGTAGGTCCAGTGGGCGAGCACGAGCGTGGAACTCTCCGTGTCGTCGAGGTCTTCGGAGAGCCCGCGTTCGCGGCGTTCCTGCCGGGCGCGGTAGTCGGCCCGGACCTGGCGGAGGGCGCCGAGGGTGGTGGAGTAGCGGCGGGACTTGGTCGAGAAGTGCCCGCGGAAGCCGAGCATGTGAGCCCATCGGGCCAGCAGCCGTTCCGGGTAGGCGTCGTCCAGGTCCCAGCAGGCTTCGATGAGGCGCCGGGTGTGGGCGGGCAGCGGCAGCTTGTCGAGTTCGGTCAGCTCCCCGATCCGGTGGTCGACCGTGCCGGTGGTCTCGGCGGCCTTGGTGGCGTACTTGGCCACGTAGGAGGCAACCGCCTGTTCGGTCAGTTCCTCCTGGCCCAGGGCGCCGATGGGCTGCACGTCGACCTGGGACCCCCAGCGCAGAGTGCGCGCCGGGTGGTCACAGGAGGCGGGGACCGGGACAGAGACGCGAACGGCGGCGGCCTTGATGGCGTCGTCCAGGAGGCGGACCGTGGCCCATGCCGGCGGGGCAATGTCCGGTCCGTCCGGGCCGTCGAGCCGCACCACGGCGTGGAAGTGCACGGAGCCGCGCTTCTGGAACTCGGCGACCTTGCCGAACGAGACCCGGCACACTTCCCGTAAGGCCGTCTGCGTCAGGCCCGCACGAGCGGCGATCTCACGGCGGAGGTAGATGGTGAAGCGCCGCCAGAGGTCCCCGGCGTAGTTGTTCCACAGCACCGCGCCCGCGTAGTCGTAGCGCTCAGGGTCGAGCGCCGTGCCCAGGGCGGGGTCGCCGTCGGCGTGCTCGGCGCCGCAGCGGCAGCGGCCGGAGTCGGGCCGGTTGTGCACGGGGCCGAAGGACGGAGCGGTCAGGGTGGCGAAGACGCGAGGGTGATCCCGGACCGTGGCGGGCACGTCCTTTCGTTCGTCGCCGGTGATCCCTGCCCGGATCAGGTGGTAGGTGTCCCCGGCGTAGGTCCAGGCGCAGGCCGGGCAGCGGGAGGCGCGCCGGTTGCCGCAGGCGACCCGGAGCATGCCGCCCGGCTCCTGCTCGGTGCTGTAGGAGTAGAGGACGTCCCCGGTCTTGGCATCGCGGGTGACTGTCTGGCCCTGGAGGCGGATCGGGTGGGCGCAGCCACCCGTGCGGCGGATCTGTTCCTGCCAGCGGTCGAAGCCGGGCGAGTTCGCCACCCGGAGCAGGTCGGCGAGGGTGATCGGGTCGGTGCCCAGGGAGGCCGCAGCACCGGCCACGGCCTCAGGGGGGACGGGGAAGACCGTCACGCAGCCACCTCCACGGTGGCCACGGGCGCGGCGACGGGAAGCGCCCTCACCGACGTGCCGAAGGTGGGATCGGCCGGGCAGATCCGGTCACCGTCGTGCGTGAGCACACTCAGTCCGTCCACCGACACACGTGCCCACCCGGGCGCGTGAGCACGGCACCCCGGGCAGCTGGTCGGACGATCCAGCAGGTCCAGGCAGGAGGGGAAGAGGCTCATACCGTCACCTGCCCGGACCGCATGGAACCGGTGGGGTTGTGGCCCGGGCAGTTGCGCGCCGTTCGTGTGGTCGGGTCATCCGGGTCGAGGCATTCGGCGATCCAGCCGGAACCGTCGCAGCGGCAGGCACCCTCCACCTGCGGGCGGTCCGCTCGATCCTTGGCGGCCTGCGTCATGCGGCAAGGCCCCCAGACCGTGAAGGCGGAGGCGAGCCGTTCGGCCCGGTCCCAGCGCCGCCCGTTGGGGAACCGGCGCTGGTGAGCCTGGTCCTGTTCCTGCGTGGTCAGATCGGCCAGCCAGAGCAGCCGGTAGCCGTAGGCGTAGGCGGCCGAGCGGTGCACTTCGGCAAGGCCGAGCCGGGCAACGCCCTGGAGGATCCAGGCGATGACCGCCGTATAGCTCTTGCCGGTCGACTTGTACGCGGTCGGCATGTCCGAGGCGTACAGCGCTACGGCCCGCTCCTGGTTAGACAGGTTCGCGATGACCGAGACAGCCGCGCTGGCTTCTAAGGCAACCGGGGATGCGGCAGGCGAAGCGATGAGCGTCGCAGGCATGATGGAGGCTCCCTTCGTGGGACGAAGGAGGGCGGCGGCTTGCTTGGCGGTAGGGCGCCGCCCCCCGGAGTACGGCCGTTGGCCGCATGACATAGCGTGCTATATAGCAGACTAGATCACAAGAGGTAGTGCGACATAGGCTGTGCTATGTCGCCATCGTCGGTACTCTCGGCGCATGACGGTTGAAGCCCACGACCCCAGGCCCAAGAAGGTGCAGATCGCCGACGCTCTGCGTGAAGAGATCGCAGGGTTGCCAACGGGGCACCGGCTCGCCTCGCTGCGCGAACTGGCCGACCGGTTCAAGGTCACCACGGTGACGGCTGGCAACGCGCTCAAGACCCTCGCGGATGAAGGCGTGATCGTCTCGGTTCCGAATCGGGGGTACTTCGTGCAGTCCCCGCCGAGTGCTGGCGAAGCCGGGCAGGATGCCGGCGGGCCGGTTAACCGAGATGAGATCAACGCTATCCACTCCGAGATTCAGCAACTTGCTGCCCGAGTGGCCGAGTTGGAGAAGCGCGCTCAGTCCCCGAGCAGTGCCTGACTGGTGATCCACCATGCGTGGCGAGCCGTGCAGGCACTAGGGACAGGCGTGGTGTCATCGGGGGACAGCCTGGGTGCCAACCCCCTGTCACCCCCCGTGTCACCAGCTCTCTAAATGCCAGACTCGAAGGCAAGCACCCGACGGGAGGGCAGCAGATGAGTGACGAACGGCCAGCATGGGCGCGACGGCTTTCCTCGGAGCGCGAAGCCCGACAGTGGTCGCAGGCGGAAGTGGTAGCCGCGCTTCGGGCGCACGCACCCAAGCCTCTGCCGGAAGGCCCCAGCATGGTGCGGCAGTGGAAGCGCTGGGAGTCCGGCGAGGTCATGCCGAGCGACTTCTACCAACCGATCATCGCCGCCACCTTCGGCACCGTCACCCACGCGATCTTCCCGGTAGCCGGGCAACGGGACGGAAACGCAGAGATCGTTGCCGTCAGCGGCATGGAGACGCTGGACATCATCAGCAGGCTGCAGGCATCTGACGTCGACAACGCCACGCTAGAGGCGCTACGGATTACGACGGATCGACTGTGCTCCGAGTACCCGTACCTTCCAGGCGCTCAGCTCGCCGCCGAGGGCAGGCAGTGGCTCAAGCGAGTCGCCGGACTCCAGTCGCAGCGGCTCACGTTGGCTCAGCACCGTGAGGTTCTCACCCTGTCCGGGTGGCTCGCCCTCCTGATCGGATGCGTCGAGTACGACATGGGCGACCGGGCAGCAGCCGAGAGCACGCGGAAGGCGGCTCTGTCTTTAGCTCATGAGTCCGGTAATACAGAGATCGCCGGTTGGGCGCACGAGATGCGTGCTTGGTTCGCACTGACCACGGGCGACTACCGGGGAATCCTCGCTGCCTCACAGGCCGGTACGGAGGCTGCTCCCTCGCATGGCGTAGCCGTACAGCTTGCTGCCCAGGAGGCGAAGGGATGGGCGCGGCTGGGTGACCGGCGACAGACCGAGGTGGCCCTCGACCGTGGGCGAAAGCTTCTCGAAGGGATGCCCTATCCCGAGAACCTCGATCACCACTTCGTAGTGGACCCGGCGAAGTTCGACTTCTATGCCATGGACTGCTACCGGCTGCTCGGAGAGGACCGGTTCGCCGAGAACCTTGCCCATGAGGTGATTCGGGCAGGCACCGACTTCGACGGATCCGAGCGATCACCGATGCGCATGGCGGAGGCGAGGATCACCCTTGGTGTGGTCGCGGCGAGGCAGGGCGACCTGGACCAGGCGGTGAACTACGGCGAGTGGGCCTTGAAGGGCGACCGGCAGTCCCTGCCGTCCCTGCTCATGGTCAGCCGCGAGCTTGCAGCCATCGTCAATCGGGACTTTGCAGCCGAACCGACTGGCCGTGAGTACCTCGATCACCTGACCGCGCTCAGCCGCGCCAGCTAGGGCCGTTACAGGTTTCTCTACCTCATCAAGCCCCGGCTGCGCTCCGCTCCGCCGGGCGCGCTTCCCGGCTCCGCTGCGGGCGCCGCTCCTGCCTTCGGCCCGCTCCGCCCGCGCTGCGCCGACGCGCGCCCTGGTGAGGATTGGCCGGCGGCATGAGGTCAGAACACGTCGTGGCTGGGGCGGTCGGCTCCACGGCTTTAGGCAGCCACTTTGGGGGGAGCCTCGAAGATCATGGCCCCAACGTCGTGCTTTAACGGGCAGGTCCACAGACTGCCCGACGCGCCGAAAGCTTACGGGGCCATGATCACTCCCCCCAAAGCAGCTCCAGCCCAAAGCCGCTCCGCCGACCTCGTATGCAGCCTCTGGCGTACTTTGCCATTGAGGCCACAAGCGACTGGAAGCCCCGCTAACCTCCCGTGAATGGCCACGACAAATGGGTGGGGGAACCCTTCCCCGCCACCGATGTTGATCCAGTGTCCTCGCTGCGACGGGCACACGCTCAGCACGCAGCAAGGGGTCTATCACCTGGGGCCGGAGGAAGGTGAAGATTTCGAGCCCCTGATCTACACACTCGTCTCGTGCGATAAGTGCCGGACTCCTCAGCTCCTCATGCAGATGTCGGAGATAGAGGCTGGTGGGGGCTGGGGCTGGACCGAGCCTGTCCGTGAATGGCCGAGCAGCGCCTCAGGACCACTGAGCCCTAGCATTCCCGCGCCGATAGCCCGCGAGCTGCGCGAAGCTCGTGCTTGCTTCAGCGCCAAGCTTTACACCGCAACGGCCGTGATGGTTCGACGCACTCTTGAGGGCATGTGTGTCGATCAGGGAACGAGTAAAAAGGTGCTCTTCGCTGCACTGGGCGAGCTGCGTGACGCGAACAAGATCGAAGGGCGTCTCTTCGACTGGGCACAGGCACTACGGGTCCTCGGCAACCAGGGAGCCCACTTCAGCAAGGAAGCAGTAGGCCGGGAGGACGCCAAGGACGCTCTCGAACTTGCTGAAGCACTACTCGACTACATCTACGTCTTCACTGCCAAGTACGAGGAGTTTCAGCAGCGCCGCGCGAAGGCTGCGGAAGCCGCCCCTTCCAGCAAAGCATGAGCGTGCGGGCCGTCTCGGGGCCGTCGGAGGGTGCTCAACGACGACCAACGCTGACAACCAACGACAGCTAAGTCGCAGGTCGCAGCGTTGATCGATTGCACGCCCCCAGGTCAGAGACCCGGCCCTTCACTTCTTCGGCTACTGAGCCGCCCGCAGGTCACATCCCGAGGATCAGCCGACGCAGCCCGGGACGGGGGATGCCGGCCTTCCAGCCGGGCAGCAAGGCCGAGGTGACGGAGAAGGCGCTAACCTCTAGTTAGTGCAACCTGGTGGTTAGCGCTGCGCGCGCGTACTCTTGGCGCCATGACCGCCACCACCCAGGACCACGACGACCGGGCGTACGAAGACCTGGCCTACAACGTCTTCGCCAAGGCCTGCCCGTCCCGCGGCACGCTGGAGCACGTCACGGGCCGCTGGGGCGGACTGGCCCTCGGCGCGCTGTACGAGGGCTCGCTGCGCTTCAACGAGCTGCGCCGCCGCGTGGACGGGGTGAGCGAGAAGATGCTGTCCCAGACCCTGCAGGCGCTGGAGCGCGACGGCCTGGTGCACCGCGAGGCCCAGCCGACGAACCCGCCGCGCGTGGACTACGAACTGACTCCCCTGGGCCGCCAGGTCGCCGAGCGCCTGCTGGCGCTCATCCACTGCGTGGAGGGCGCCATGGACGACGTCCTCGCGGCCCGTGCGCGTTACGACGGGACCCGCGGCGCCCTCTGACACCTCGGGCAGAAGTAGCTGGACCGGTTCATCCACGGGCGGCGGCGGATCGGCGTACCGCACCGCTTGCAGGGCTCGCCCTCGCGGCCGTACGCGTCCAGGGACCGGTCGAAGTAGCCCGACTCGCCGTTGACGTTGACGTACAGGCTGTCGAAGCTGGTGCCGCCGACAGACAGGGCCGCGTTCATCACGTCCCGGACGTGGCCGAGGAGTTCTGTCGTGACGGGGCGGGTGAAGTTCGCGGTCGGGCGCTCGTAGTGGATGCGGGCGCGCCACAGCGCCTCGTCCGCGTAGATGTTGCCGACGCCGCTGATCAGCGACTGGTCCAGCAGGGCACGCTTGATGGTGGTCCGCTTGCGGCGCAGCGCCCGGTGGAAGGCCTCGTCGTCGAACAGCTCGTCGAGGGGGTCGCGGGCGATGTGCGCGATGACGTCGGGCAGGCCGTCCGGGGTGTTGTCGTGCAGCGACAGCCCGCCGAAGGTGCGCTGGTCGACGAAGCGGAGTTCGGTGCCGAGGGAGTCGGCGAACCGGACGCGGATACGCAGGTGCTTCTCGTCCGGCGTCTCGTGCGGCTGCACCAGCAGCTGGCCGCTCATGCCGAGGTGGGCCAGGACGGACTGGTTGGTCTCCTCCAGCGGCAGCCACAGGTACTTGCCGCGGCGGCTGGGGGTGCCGATGTGGTGGCCCTTGAGGCGGTGCGCGAAGTCGTCGGCGCCCGCGATGTGCCGGCGTACGGCACGCGGGTGCAGCACCTCGACCTCGGCGACGGTGCGGTGGGCGACCCAGCGCGCGAGGCCGCGCCGGACGACCTCGACCTCGGGCAACTCGGGCATGGGACCCCCGTACGAAGCGGTGGACGAGCTGAGCGCCCGCCCCGCCGTGAAGGGCGGGGCGGGCGCTCGGTACTGCTGTGGGTCAGGCGGGAGCGGACGACGACTCGTCGTCCTTGACGGCTTCCTTGGCCGCCTCGTCGGCCCGCTGGGCCTCCTTGGCCGCCTTGGCGCGCTCGTCCGCGGCGGCCTTGATGGCCCGCCAGGCGGACTCGGCGGCCTGCTGCTCCGCCTCCTTCTTGCTGCGGCCGGTGCCGGTGCCGTACGAGACGCCTCCGACGCGGGCAGCAGCAGTGAAGGTCTTCTCGTGGTCGGGGCCGGTCTCCGTGACCATGTACTCGGGCACGCCGAGTCCTTCGGTCGCGGTCAGCTCCTGGAGACTGGTCTTCCAGTCCAGGCCGGCTCCGAGGTTCGAGGACTTCTCGATCAGCGGGTCGAAGAGCCGGTGCACCAGCTCGGACGCCGCATCGAGGCCCTGATCGAGATAGACCGCACCGATCACCGCTTCCAGGGTGTCGGCGAGGATGGACGCCTTGTCCCGGCCGCCCGTGCCCTCTTCACCGCGGCCGAGCCGGATGAAGGAGCCCAGGTCGAGGCCACGGCCGACCTCCGCCAGCGCACGTGAGTTGACCACCGCGGCCCGCAGCTTGGCCAGCTGGCCTTCGGGCAGGTCGGGGTGGGTGCGGTACAGCGTGTCCGTGACGACGAGACCGAGGACGGAGTCACCGAGGAACTCCAGCCGCTCGTTCGTCGGCAGACCGCCGTTCTCGTACGCGTAGGAACGGTGGGTCAGCGCGCGCACCAGAAGGGCGGACTCGACCTGGTAGCCGAGCCGCCCTTCCAGAAGCGTGTGGGACGAGGCCGTGTTGTCCGCCTTCTTCCTGGCGGGTGCGTCCGCCGTGGCGTCTTCCGCCTTCTTGGGACTGGACACAGTGCCTCTCACCAGCCCACTCAGACTTCGAGGACCTGGCGCTTGTTGTAGGTGCCGCAAGACGGGCACGCGATGTGCTGCTGCTTGGGCTCGTGGCAGCGCTCGCACGCAACCAGGGTGGGGACCGCAGCCTTCCACTGCGACCGGCGGTGGCGCGTGTTGCTGCGCGACATCTTCCGCTTCGGAACAGCCACGGCTACTTCTCCTGCTTCTCGTCGGCGCGTGCTGACTGAGGCGCGCCGCCGCTCATCTCGTCCTTCTCGCCGTCTTCGAGTGAACCGGCGAGTCCCTGCAAAGCCGCCCAACGGATGTCGACGGCGTCGTGGTGGTGGTCCGGGTCGTCCGCGAGCCGCGCTCCGCACTCGGAGCACAGGCCCGGGCAGTCTTCCTGGCACACCGGCTGCATCGGCAGTGCGAGCACCACCGAATCGCGCAGCAGAGGTTCGAGGTCGAAGAGTCCGTCCTCGAGGTAGAACCTGTCCTCGTCGTCCTCGGCGTCGTCGCCCGGTTCCGCGATCACACGGCCCCGGTCGTCGGCGTCAGGGTACGTGAACAGTTCCTGGAAGTCCGCTTCGAGCTCCAGCCCGACCGGCTCCAGACACCTTACGCACTCCCCCTCGGCCTGTGCACGGGCGGTGCCTGTGACGAGCACCCCTTCCATGACCGACTCGAGCCGGAGTTCGAGCTCCACCGGGGCGCCTTCCGGCACTCCGATGACCCCCTGGATGCCGAGATCGGCGGGAGCGTCGATCGTGCGGGTCAGGCGCTGCAGCGCGCCAGGACGCCGACCCAGCTCGTGTGTGTCGAACACGAGGGGGTTGCGGTGGTCGAGGCGGGCGTTGGAGGCCATTCCTGCTTTCGATCTTGAACTCGGAGGGCCGCCGCCCGTCGGTTGATCCGGGCAGCGGTGATCGCGGACGTACACGCGACCGAAGAGCCAGGATACTGGAGCTTTCGCTCAGGGCCCAATCCGGTACGTCACTGCAGACCGCGCCCCTGCTCGTACGCCCGCAGCTGCTCCGCGCTGATCATGCCGGTGTCGAAGAGGCTGGTCTCGTCCAGAGCGTAGTTCTGCTGCTGGTGCTGGTGGGGCTGCTGTGCCTGCTGCGGGTCGTAGGCGGCCTGCTGGGGGTCGTAGGAGCCCTGATAGGCGTAGGGGTCGGCCTGCTGGTAGCCGTAGGGGTCCTGCTGGCCGTAGGCGGGCTGCTGCTGCGGGAAGCTGCCGTAGGGGTCCGGCTGCTGCTGGTCGTACGTCGCATACGCGGGCTGGGGGTCGTACGACGGCTGCGGCGGCTGCTCGGCGGGGCGCTCGGCCGTGGCGTCCTGCTCGGCGAGCGCGGCGAGGTCGGCGAGGTAGTCGGCGTCGCTGGAGTGCTGGAAGGTCGAGGTGTCGTCGGCGAGGGCACCGAGGTCGTCCGTGGCGATCCGGCCGTGCAGCTTCTGCCGGCCACGCCCGACGGCCTCCAGGGTCTTGGCGAGGACCGCCTCGAAGGCGCCCAGCTTGACGTCGACGTACTGGTCGGCGTTGTGGCGCAGGGTCTCCGGGTCGTGGCTGCGCTCGGGGGCGTCCTCGTCCTCGTAGCCGTTCTCGTCCAGGCCGGGACCGGTGCCGAGCAGCTTCTCGCGGCCACGGCCGACCGAGCCGAGGGTCTTGGTGAGGACGACCTCGAAGTTGGCGAGCTTGGAGTCGACGTAGTCGTCGGCCTCGGCGCGGATCTCCTCGGCCTCCTTGCGGGCCTCGGCGAGGATCCGGTCGGCCTCGGCCTGGGAGCGGCGGGCGATCTCGGTGTCGGAGATCAGCGAGCCGCGCTCGGCGTGCGCGTTCCCGATGATCCGCTCGGCCTCCATGCGGGCCTGCTCGACCATCTGCTCACGGTCGCCGATCAGCTCCTGCGCCTGTGCCAGGGAGCCGGGCAGCGCCTGGCGCACCTCTTCGAGCATCGCGAGCAGCTCGGCGCGGTTGACCACGCACGACGCCGACATGGGCATGGACCGGGCGCCGGAGACCGTGGAGACGATCTCGTCGAGCTTCTTCTGCACGTCCACCTGTGCTCGCCACTCTCTACAGCCGGGATGGAGACGGACGGGACGACTGTAGCCCCATCAGTCCTTGCGCAGACGTTTGTTCAGGGCCTCCAGGACCGGGGCGGGCACCAGGTGGGAGACGTCTCCGCCCCAGGCGGCGACCTCCTTGACCAGGGAGGAGGAGAGGAAGCTGTAGGTGGGGTTGGTGGGCACGAACAGCGTTTCGACGCCGGTGAGGCCGATGTTCATCTGGGCCATCTGCAGTTCGTAGTCGAAGTCGCTGACGGCGCGCAGGCCCTTGACGATGGCGGGGATGTCGCGCTGCTTGCAGAAGTCGACGAGGAGGCCGTGGAAGGCCTCGACCCGGACGTTCGCGTACTCGGCGGTGACCTCGCGGATCAGCTCGATCCGCTCCTCGATCTCGAACAGGCCCTTCTTGGACTTGTTGATCATCACCGCGACGTAGACCTCGTCGTACAGACGGGAGGCGCGGGCAATGATGTCGAGATGTCCGTTGGTGATCGGGTCGAACGACCCGGGACAGACGGCGCGGCGCACTTGAGTTCCCTCGCTCTCCGGTCCGGTCATCGTGCGTCTTCGCACGTAGAGGCGGCGCGACCGTACCAAAACGTTCCCTCGCCGTAGCGACGGGACCGGATCGCCTCGAAGCCGTCCGGCCAGTGGAATTCACCGCCTCTGGTGCTGCGCTCCACGGTGACGAGCGCTTGCTCAGCGAGCCAGCGTTCCGAGCGGAGTGTGAGCAGAATCTCGCGAAGATCGTCGTCTGTGACGGCGTACGGGGGGTCGAGGAAGACGAGGTCGTACGGCTCCGCCGGGGCCGGTGACTTGATGATCTGTTCCGCTTTGCCTGCTCTGACCTCGGCGCCTGGAAGGCCCAGGTTCTTCACGTTCTCGCGGACGGTCCTGGCTGCGCGGGCGTCTGCTTCGACCAGGAGCGTGTGGCTCGCGCCCCGGGACAGGGCTTCCAGGCCTACGGCGCCTGAACCGGCGTAGAGGTCGAGGACCCGTTCGCCATCCAGGGGGCCGCCCAACAGGGACTGCCAGGTGGAGAAGAGGCCCTCGCGTGCTCGGTCGGAGGTGGGGCGGGTGCCGGTGCCTGGCGGCACGGCCAGGCGGCGTCCGCCGGCTACGCCGGCGATCACGCGGGTCATCTTCAGTCCTTGGTCGGCGGTGGTTACTGGTTCAGTCTGGCAGCTGGTGCGTCGTGGTTGCTCGCGTGGTTCCCCGCGTGGCTCCCCGCGCCCTGACGTGGTCCACTTCACCCCTTTTCCAAGTACTGCTCCCTTTCCTCGTCCAAGAGGGCGTCCAGAGCTGTGCGCAGGCCCGGAAGCCGCTGCAGCTCAGGGTCCGCCGCCACCACCGCCGTTGCCTCCTCTCTCGCCTCCGCGATGACCTCCTCGTCCTCGATGACCGCCAGGACGCGCAGGCTGGTGCGGGCGCCGGACTGGGCCTGGCCGAGGACGTCGCCCTCCCGGCGTTGTTCGAGGTCGATGCGGGAGAGTTCGAAGCCGTCGAGGGTGGAGGCGACGGCGTTCAGGCGCTGGCGGGCGGCGCCGGCCTCGGGCATCTCGGTGACCAGGAGACAGAGGCCGGGGGCCGTGCCCCGGCCTACCCGGCCGCGCAGCTGGTGGAGCTGGGAGACGCCGAAGCGGTCGGCGTCCAGGATGACCATGACCGTGGCGTTGGGGACGTTCACGCCGACCTCGATGACGGTCGTGGCGATCAGGACGTCGGTCTCGCCGGCCGCGAAGCGGCGCATCACCGCGTCCTTGTCGTCCGGGTTCATACGGCCGTGCAGGACCTCCACCGTCAGGCCCTGGAGGGGGCCGCGGCTCAGCTGGTCCGCCACGTCCAGGACGGCGAGCGGCGGGCGCTTCTCCGCCTCGTCCTCGGGGGACTTCTTCTTGCCGGCCTTCTTCGGATCGTCCTCCTCGTCACCGATACGGGGGCAGACGACGTACGCCTGGTGGCCGTTCGCCGCCTCCTCGCGGACCCGTTCCCAGGCGCGGGCGAGGAAATGGGGCTTGTCGGCGGCCGGGACGACGTGGCTGGCGATCGGGGAGCGGCCGGCGGGAAGCTGGTCGAGGACGGAGGTCTCCAGGTCGCCGAAGACCGTCATGGCGACCGTGCGCGGGATCGGGGTGGCCGTCATCACCAGCAGATGCGGGGGCTGTTTGCCCTTGCCGCGCAGGGCGTCGCGCTGTTCGACACCGAAGCGGTGCTGTTCGTCGACCACGACCAGGCCGAGGTCGTGGAACTGGACCTTGTCCTCGATCAGGGCGTGGGTGCCGATGACGATGCCGGCCTCGCCGGTGACCAGGTCGAGCAGGGCCTGCCGGCGGGCGGCCGCGCCCATGGAGCCGGTGAGCAGGACGACCTTGGTGGCGTCTTCGGAGCCGCCCAGCATGCCTCCCTCGGCCAGGTCGCCCATCATCTCGGTGATCGAGCGGTGGTGCTGCTGGGCGAGGACCTCGGTGGGCGCCAGCATCGCGGCCTGGCCGCCCGCGTCGACCACGGCGAGCATGGCGCGCAGGGCCACCAGCGTCTTTCCCGACCCGACCTCGCCCTGCAGCAGGCGGTGCATCGGGTGCTCGGTGGCCAAGTCGTCGAAGATCTCCTTGGAGACCTTCTGCTGGCCCTCGGTGAGCGTGAAGGGGAGGCGGTCGTCGAAGGCCGTGAGGAGGCCGTCCGGCCTGGGCATGCGGGGGACGGCGGGGAGTTGGGCGTCCGCGTGGCGGCGGCGGGCCAGGGCGACCTGGAGGACGAAGGCCTCGTCCCACTTCAGGCGGGACCGGGCGTCCGCGACGTCGGCCTTGGTGTGCGGGCGGTGGATCTTGCGGAGGGCCTCGGGGAGCGGGAGCAGACCGCGGTCCTCGCGCAGGGCGGGCGGCAGCGGGTCGAGGGCTTCCTCGGCGGCGGGCAGCACCGTCTGGACCGCCTTGCCGATCTTCCAGGACTCCAGTTTGGCCGTGGCCGGGTAGATGGGGATCAGGGCGCCGGCCCAGGTCTCGACCGCCTCCTCGCCGTCGCCGCGCAACAACTCGTAGGCCGGGTGGGCGAGTTGGAGGCGGCGGTTGAAGACCGATACCTTGCCGGAGAACATCGCGTGGGTGCCCGGCAGCAGCTCCTTGTGGGGCTTGTGGACGCCGTTGCCGAAGAAGACCAGCTGGAGCCGGCCGCTGCCGTCGGTGATCGTGACCTCCAGGCGCTGGCCCTTGCCGCGGGGGGCCTTGGCGGAGGCGAAGCTGTGCAGCCGGGCGTCGGCGACCTGGGCGACCACCGTGACGTGCTCGTCCATGGGGAGGTCGGCGAGGTGGGTGAGCTGGCCGCGCTCCTCGTATCTGCGCGGGTAGTGGTGGAGGAGGTCGCCGACGGTGTGCAGGCCGAGGTGCTCGGCCATCACCTTCGCGGTGGCGGGGCCGAGCACTGACTTCAGTGGCTGCTTCAGTGGTTCTTCCAGTGCGGGCACGAGATCCATTGCACACCACGGCACTGACAATGCCGTATACGCTTCGGGAAAGTCCTGGTCACACGGTTGGTCCGGGCCCTAGGACGGCGCGCTCCGGCCATCCCTTCCGCGGCCACCGCCCCACCGGGACCGCCCGACCCCGCGCCGTGCGCGCCCCCGCCCGCGGCGCCGTGACGATGGACTCCCAGAATCCGCAGTCATCCCAGCCATCACGGTCAGCCGATAAGCCTCACCCACCTCATAGGTTCCAGGTCGACCTGCGCGGTCTGGTGGACCTGCTCTCGCACCACCTCTACACCAGCCCCAGGGTCTATCTGCGCGAGCTGCTGCAGGAGCTGATCGGCACGGCGGCCGAGTCGCTGTACGGGCAGGCGCTGCTGATGGCGCAGCGCCCGCTGCGGCCCGCCGACTCGGCGCTGCTCAACCGGGCGTTCATCAATCTGCTGGAGTGGGCGACGCACGGGGAGCGTGAGGATCGATGAGTGGGATCACGGACTTGGCCGCGCTGCGCCGGGCGATGGCGGAGAACTCCGAGGAGCCGGAGGGCCCGGCCCGCAACGCGCGCGCGGAGCAGCTGCTCGCCGAGGCCGAGCGGCTGGACGTCCCGCTCGCCGTGATCGAGGCGCTCGGACACCAGCTGCGGGTCTGCAACTACAGCTCCGAGAAGGACAAGATGTTCGTCCCGTTCGCGCGGCTGCTGCGCATGTGGGACGAACGGCCCGAGGACTTCGACGCCGACGAGACGCAGTCGCTGCACTGGGTCTTCAAGTGGATGTCGGCGGGCATGCTGGACCAGCCGCACATCCCGCTCGCCTCGATCGAGAAGTGGCTCGGCGAGATGGAGCACCGCTACCGGCTCGCGGGGCACTCCGAACGTGCCGTGCACAGCGCCGAGTTCAGCGTGGCCGCGCACATCGGGGACCTGGCGCGCGCGGAGCGGGCGTACGTGGCGTGGCTCGCCGCGGACCGCGACCGGATGGCCGACTGTCCCGCGTGCGAGCTGCGCGGGCAGGGCGTCTGGCAGGTCGAGCGGGGCCGCGACGCGGAGGCGCTGGGCCTCTGGCGGCCGGTGCTGGAGGGTGAGTTCGCGTGCGCGCACGAACCGCACACCGTGCTGGCCGCCTCGCTGGCCCCGCTGCTGTGCCTGGGCCGCGTGGACGAGGCCCGCGCCCGTCACCTGCGGGGCTTTCGCCTCGTACGCCCGATGGAGTCGATGCGCGGCGCGTACGCGACCATGTGGAGTTCTGTGCGCTGACCGGCAACGAGGCGCGCGGTCTGGAGCTGCTCGCCGAGCGGCCGGCGTACTTCACGGACACCGGGCATCCGCGCAGCCGGCTGGAGTTCCTGGCCGTGGTGGCGCTGCTGATGGACCGGCTGGCCGAGCGGGGGTTCGCCGGACAGCGGGTGCCCGGGCCGGCCGGGCGGACGTGGACGGCGGGGGAACTCGCCGCCCACGCGCGCGTGGAGGCGCTGGAGCTGGCCGAGCGGTTCGACCGGCGCAACGGCACGCCGTACGTCGGCGACCGGGCACGCGCGCGTATGGCCCAACGGCCACTGGTGGACCGCCTGCCGCTGGGCGTGCGCACCGTACGCCCGGTGCCGGCACCGGCGCCGGTGGCCGCACCGGCGGCGCCCGGCCTGGGGACTCTGCTCGCCGAGGCCCGACGGCTGTCGGACACGCTGCAGCCGCATGCCCTTGAGGCCTGGGCGGCCGCGGCCTACGAGGATGCCGACGACGAGGACGGGACCGTCCGCGCACGGCGGGCGGAGGCCGCCCAGTTGCTCGGCCCGGAGTCGTGAGGGCGGGTCACTCGACGCCGATGAGGAGCAGGGTGCCCTGGCGGCCACCCCGGTACACCACCGTGTCCACGGCGAGGTAGGACTCCCGTACGCGCGTGTCGAGGTGTTCGGCGATGGTCTCGGGGGCGTCGTCGCCGACGACGAGGGTGACCAGCTCGCCGCCGGCCTGGAGCATGCGGTCCAGGACGGTCGCGGCGGTGGCGGTGACGTCCGGGCCGATCACCGCCACATCGCCGTCGATCAGTCCGAGCACGTCCCCGGCCTGGCAGATCCCGGCCGTCGTCCAGGACCGGTGTTCGGCGACGACGACCTCGGCGTACCGGGTGGCGCCCGCCGCCGCGGTCATCTGGACGACGTCCTCGTCGAACCGGCGCTCCGGCTCGTGCACGGCGAGCGCGGCGATGCCCTGGACCGCCGAGCGGGTCGGGATCAGGGCCACGCGGATGCCCTCGGCACGGGCCTGCTCGGCGGCTGCCGCGGCCGTGTGGCGCAGCTCGGCGTCGTTGGGCAGCAGGACGACCTCGCGCGCGTGGGCACGCCGCACCGCCTGCACCAGCTCCCCGCTGGCCGGCGGCTCCCCCGGGCGCGCGAGGACGGTGGTCGCGCCCGCCTCGGTGTACAGGCCGGCCAGGCCCTCGCCCGGTACGACGGCGACGACGGCCCGCTGGACGCGCTCGCGCGGGTGCCGCTCGCCGCCGGTGTGCACGTCCCCGAGGCCGAAGTGGGTGATCCGGATCCGGTACGGCCGCCCGGCCTCCACGCCCGCCTCCACCGCGGCGCCCGCGTCGTCGACGTGCACATGGATGTTCCACAGCCCGTCGCCGCCGACCATCACCAGGGAGTCGCCGAGCGCGTCGAGGCGTTCCCGGAGCCGGGCCACGGCCGCGTCGCCGGCCTCCAGGAGATAGATCACCTCGTAGGCGGGCCCGGCGGTCTCGGAGCCGTCGGCGCACGGCCCGGCGTCGGTCATGGCCGCCACGCACGCGTGTGCCTTGCGGGCGCCGCCGTCCGCGTTCTCGCTGTCCTCGCTGTCCTCGCCGTCCTCGCCGTCGTGCGGGATCCCCGGGGTCTCCCCCGCCGCAGGGCTCTGCGACACCGCCGGCGCCTCCCGCACCGCCGTAGCCTCCTGCACCGTCTCCCCCGTGAACGCCTCCACCAGCGCCCCCAGCACCGCCACGAGGCCGCGTCCGCCCGCGTCGACCACGCCGGCCCGGGCGAGCACGGGCAGCTGGCCCGGCGTGGCTGCCAGGGCGGTCCGCGCACCGTCGTAGGCCGCCCGCGCGACCGCCCCGCAGTCGCCCTCGGCCCCCTCGGCGGCTTCTGCGGCTTCCGCGGCGGCCGAGGCGACCGTCAGGACCGTGCCCTCGACGGGGTGGGCCACGGCCTGCCGGGCGGAGTCGGCGGCCCGCCGCAGGGCCAGCCGCAGTCCCGCACCGCCGACGTGGGACCCGTCACCCCCGGGAGTGTCCGCGAGCACCTGCGCCATGCCCCGCAGCAGCTGCGCCAGGATCGTCCCGGAGTTGCCGCGGGCCCCGATGAGCGCCCCGTGCGCCATCGCGTGCACGGCGTCGGCCAGGGACGGTTCCCGGGTGCCCGTCTCGTACCCGGCGAACACCGCCTCCACGGCCGTGGCCGCCGATTCCAGGGTGAGATAGAGGTTCGTCCCGGTGTCGCCGTCGGCCACCGGATAGACGTTGATCGCGTCGATCTCCTCACGGGCCCGCCCCAGTGCCCGGAGCGCCAGACCGCACCAGGTGCGCACCGCGAGAGCATCGAAGAATGTCTGCGGCACCTGCGCCACCTGCGCCTCCCTGAGCTGGACGTGGGACGCAGCGTAGACCCCGGGACCGTGTGCACCGGAAGAGGGCTGGGAGCGGGGCCCTGAGCTGCCATGGTAGTTTCGTTGTACGGACGCAGCCGTTGTATGCTGCTCCGGTTGCCCGATCCGATCGGGCCGTTCCCCTGGCAACGCCACTCAGATCTCAGGTCGTACGACCTTGATCCCGGCATGCCGGGATTAACCGTAAGTGCATCTGAAGTCTTTGGAGTGACCCGTGGCTGCCAACTGCGACGTCTGCGGCAAGGGGCCGGGCTTCGGCAACAACATCTCGTTTTCGCACCGCCGTACGTCCCGCCGCTGGAACCCGAACATCCAGCGTGTGCGTACCGTGGTCGGCGGGACGCCGAAGCGCGTGAACGCTTGCACCTCGTGCATCAAGGCCGGCAAGGTCTCGCGCTGACGCTACAGCTGAGCGCGCGGCCACTGCCTGGTTCGCTGCACTGAGCCGGTCCACCTGCGGGTGGGCCGGCTTTTTGCCGTACCCAGGCTCCTGCCCGGCCGTACCCAGACTCTTGCCCGGCCGTACCGCGCCTCTCCCCGCCTGCCACGATCCGGGGAATGCTTCGGCATCCTGGGCCCGCTGGACATCCGTACCGACGACGGCGGCCCGATCGACCCCGGCGGCCCCGCCCCCGCGCCCTGCTCACGCTGCTGCTCCTGGACGCCGGCCGCCCGGTCGCCACGGAGCGGCTCACCGACGGTCTGTACGGCGCCGACCCGCCCGCCGGAGCGACCGGCGCCCTGCAGTCGCGGATCTCCCGGCTGCGCAGGCGCCTCGGCCCGCACACGGAGGTCGAGGCCACGCCCGGCGGTTACCGGATCACCGCCCCCGCCGACTCCGTCGACGCCCACCGCTTCGAGCGGCCGGCCCGGGAGGGGCGCGAGGCCCTCGCCGCCGGCGCCCCGCAGGCTGCCGCGTCCCTGCTGCGCGCGGCGCTCGCCCTGTGGCGGGGCCCCGCGCTGCCCGATCTGCCGGGCTCGCATGCCGAGTCCGCCCGGCTGGAGGAGCTGCGGCTGGCCGCCGTACAGGACCGGATCGAGGCCGACCTCGGCTCGGGCGGCCGCCCGGAGCTGGTGCCCGAACTGCGCTCGTTGCTCGCCGCGCAGCCACTGAGCGAGCGGCTCTACGGCCAGCTGATGCGGGCCCTGCACACCGGCGGCCGGTCCGCCGAGGCGCTGCGCGTGTACGTGGAGGCCCGGCGCACGCTCGCCGACGAACTGGGCGCGGATCCCTCGCCCGAGCTGGCGGCCCTGCATCCGGAGCTGCTGCGGGGTGCGGAGCCGGTCCGCCCGCGGTCCCGGCTCCCGGCGCAGCTGACCCGCTTCGTCGGCCGGGACGCCGAACTGTCCCGCATCCCCGCGCTGCTCACCGACGCGCGCCTGGTCACGCTCACCGGCCCCGGCGGGGCGGGCAAGACCCGGCTCGCGATCGAGGCCGCGCGCGCCCGCGCGGACGCGTACCTCGTCGAGCTGGCCCCGCTGACCGACGGCACCCGGATCCCGTACGCGATTCTCGCCGCCCTCGGGGTCCGGGAGGGCATGCGCAGCGCCACGACGGACATCGCCGGGCGGCTGCTGGCCGCGCTGGAGGACCGGGAGCTGCTGCTCGTGCTGGACAACTGCGAGCACCTGGTGGAGGACGCGGCCCGGATCGCCGGGCTGCTGCTCGGCGGCTGCCCCGGGGTGCGGATCCTCGCCACCAGCCGGGAGGCCCTCGGTATCACCGGCGAGGTGCTGGTACCGGTGCCCGCGCTGCCGCCGGAGCCTGCCGAGCAGTTGTTCCTCGGCCGTGCCCGTGCGGTACGCCCCGGGTTCGACGGCCACGCGTGCGTGGCGGACATCTGCCGGGCCCTGGACGGGCTGCCGGTGGCCATCGAGCTGGCGGCGGCCCGGCTGCGCACGCTGGGGCCGCGGGAACTGGCGGACCGCCTGGACGACCGCTTCCGGCTGCTGTCCCGCGGTGACCGCACCAAGGCGCCCCGCCATCGCACGCTGCGGGCCGTGGTGTGCACTACGAGGAGGGCCTGCGGGCCTGCGGGCCTGCGGGCCTGCGCCGCCAACTGGTTCGGGGCGGGCGAGGCCGTGCGCCTCCTCATCGGCCTGGGCCGTGCGGCCGCCGCCGAGGGGCGGGCCGAGGAGGCCCGGGAGTGGTTCGTGCAGGCGACCGGGCCGGCCGGCGAGACACCGGGGGCCCTGGAACTCGCCGAGTGCGCCGAGGCGGATCCTCGCCGAGCGGTTCGCGGGCATGGGCTGGGAGGCCCCGCATGTCCTGAAGGCGCTGGAGGAGACCGACGACCTGTACTTCGACGCGATCGCCCAGATCCACGTCGACCGGCTGGCCGAGGGGCGGGTGGTGCTGCTCGGGGACGCCGGGTACGGCGCCACCATGGGCGGGATGGGCACGGGTGCGGCGATCGTCGGCGCGTATGTGCTGGCCGGTGAACTCGCCCTCGCGGGCGGTGACCACCGTACGGCCTTCGCCGGGTACGAGAGCCGGGTCACGGGATTCGCCAAGGGCTGCCAGAAGATCTCCGGCAACGCGGGCCCGTTCTTCGCACCGCCCACCGAGCGGCGCATCCGCAGCCGTGACCGGATGTACCGGCTGCTCGGCTCACGCCTGCTGGCCGGCTTCTTCAAGCGGCTCACCGAGAAGGCGGCTACGGACATCGAGCTGCGGGACTACCCGGCGTGAGTCCGGCGCAGGGCCCATCCGTGATCCACCGGTCCGATGCCCGCGCCCAGCGCGAAGCCGGCGGCGATCGCCCCCGTGACGTACTCCTTGGCCCGCTTGACGGCCTCCGGCACGCTCTGTCCCTTCGCCAGCCCCGAGGCGATCGCGGAGGCGAGCGTGCAGCCCGTGCCGTGCGTGTGCCGGTTGTCGTGGCGGGGTGCGCGCAGCCAGTGTTCCTCGGAGCCGTCCGTCAGAAGATCGACGGCGTCTCCGGGCAGGTGTCCGCCCTTGACCAGCACCCACCGCGGCCCGTACGCCAGCACGGCGGCCGCCGCCCGTCGCAGATCGTCCTCGGACTCGACGCGGAGGCCGGTGAGTTGGGCCACCTCGTCGAGGTTCGGGGTTGCCACCGTCGCCACCGGCAGCAGCTTGGTGCGGACCGAGTCCAGGGCGGTGGCGGCCAGCAGCGGGTCGCCGTGCTTGGAGACGCCCACCGGATCCACCACGGCCGGGGCGTCCGTACCGGAGATCAACTCGGCGACCGTCCCGGCCAGTTCCGCCGAGGCCAGCATGCCGGTCTTCACGGCCTGCACGCCGATGTCGTCCACGACACTGCGGTACTGCGCCCGGACCGCCTCCACGGGCAGCTCCCACGCGCCCTGCACGCCCAGGGAGTTCTGCGCGGTGACGGCCGTGATCACGCTCATCCCGTGCACGCCGAGCGCGAGCATCGTCTTCAGGTCGGCCTGGATGCCGGCGCCGCCGCCGGAGTCGGAGCCGGCCACGGTCAGGACCCTGGGCAGGCTCATGACTCGATGTCCCCGAAGTGGTCCCAGCCGCCCTTGCTGGTCCAGGGCGCCCCGTCGACGGTCACCTGGGGCAACGCGGAGGGGTTGAGGACCTCACCGATGACCTTCCAGCGGGCCGGGAGCTTGGCGTCCGGCGGGAAGGTCGCCACGATCGCGTGGTCCTCTCCCCCGGTCAGCACCCACTGCATCGGGTCGACGCCGACGGCCTGACCGATGTCGTTCATCTGCGTCGGGATGTCGATCGCGCCGGAGCGGATGTCGATCCGGACCTTGCTGGCCTCGGCGATGTGCCCGAGGTCGGCGATCAGCCCGTCGCTCACGTCGCACATCGCGGTCGCGCCCAGCGCCGCAGCCGCGGGGCCCGCGTGGTACGGCGGCTCCGGGCGCCGGTGGGCCTCCACGAAGGCGCGCGGGGAGCGGAAGCCGCGGGAGAGGACCGCGTAACCGGCCGCGGACCAGCCCAGCCAGCCCGTGACGGCCACCAGGTCGCCGGGCTGGGCGCCGGCGCGGGTGACGGGCTCCTGGTTGCGCAGATCGCCGAGCGCGGTGATCGACACCATGATCGTGTCGCCGCGGACGACGTCACCGCCGACCACGGAGGCACCCGCGACCTGGCACTCGTCGCGCAGGCCGTCCATCAGCTCGCTCGGCCAGGTCACCGGGAGTTCGGCCGGTACGACCAGGCCGAGCAGCAGGGCGGTCGGTACGGCGCCCATCGCGGCGATGTCGGCGAGGTTCTGTGCCGCCGCCTTGCGTCCGACGTCGTACGCCGTGGACCAGTCGCGGCGGAAGTGCCGTCCCTCCAGCAGGATGTCGGTGCTCGCCACCACCCTCCGGTCGGGTGCGGCGACCACCGCGGCGTCGTCGCCGGGGCCGATCCGGACCGCCGGGGTGGTGGTGAGACGGGAGGTGAGCTCCCTGATGAGCCCGAACTCCCCGAGCTCACCAACAGTGCCCTTCATTGCCTTGCTCCCCTTCTCTGCCATGCCGTGCCCACTCGCGCCTCATCAGTGTCCCCGATACGGTCGAGGTGACCGTCGACACGGTCGGAACGACCGTCGAAACGGTCAGGTGACCGTCAACTTCCGTCGTGCCTGCACCCTGGCGCGCAAGCCCGGTTCCCGCAGGTCTCCCCGCGGGGAGCGGCAACGCGATACCGTGGCGTTCCTTTTCCCCACATGATCCTCGTGGCCGCTCTGGAGGTTCCGTGGTACAGGCGTACATCCTGATCCAGACCGAGGTCGGCAAGGCGTCGACCGTCGCCGAGACGATCAGCAAGATCCCTGGAGTGCTCCAGGCCGAAGACGTGACGGGACCTTACGACGTCATCGTGCGCGCCCAGGCCGACACGGTCGACGACCTCGGTCGCATGGTGGTCGCCAAGGTCCAGCAGGTGGACGGCATCACCCGCACCCTGACCTGTCCGGTCGTGCATCTGTAGCCCCCGTCTACCCTTGGCCGGTGAACATTTTCCGTCACCGGCCCATCGGCCTGCTCGCGCCCGCGCTGCTGATCGCGGTCGCGGGCTGCTCGTCGGCAGACGGCGGCGCCACGGTGGCGGTTCCCAGCCCCGACGCGAAGACGGCGAAGGTGTGCCGGGAGCTGCACCGGGTGCTGCCGCAGAAGCTCGACGGACGGAGCCGCAACGACCCCGGACCCCGGTCCGCCTACACGGCGGGCTGGGGAAACCCGGCGATCATACTGCGCTGCGGTGTCGTACGGCCGCCGAAGATGGTCGATCCCAAGGTGGCCGAGGGCGGTGACCCCGACGCCGTCGCGGGCGGCGTGAACGGCGTCGACTGGCTGATGGAGAAGCAGGGCGACGGCACCTGGCGGTTCACGACGGCGAACCGCGTGGCCTATGTGCAGGTGAGCCTGCCCGAGGGGGTGTCCGCGCAGGAGGAGGGCACGGCCCTGCTCACCGGCCTCGCGACGGCCGTGAAGAAGGCGATCCCCAAGGGGATCGCCTCCATGCGATGAGGGTGCCGACGGTCAGCGCAGCCCGGTCGGGCGCCGCAGCGCGGCCTGCACCAGGCGGTCGATCAGCTCGGGGTAGCTGACGCCGCCGGCCTGCCACATCTGCGGGTACATCGAGATCGGCGTGAAGCCGGGCAGGGTGTTGACCTCGTTGATCACGAACTCGCCGTCCTCGGTGAGGAAGAAGTCCGCGCGGACCAGCCCCTCGCAGGAGACCGCCTCGAAGGCCTGCACCGCGAGTTCCCGCACCTCGGCGGTCTGCTCCTCGGTGAGCGGCGCCGGGACGATACCGGGCGTGGAGTCGATGTACTTCGCCTCGAAGTCGTAGTACGCGTGCGCGTCCGGCGGCGGGATCTCGGCCGGCACGGAGGCGCGCGGCCCGTCCTCGAACTCCAGCACCCCGCACTCGATCTCGCGGCCCCGCACGGCGGCCTCGACGAGGATCTTCGGGTCGTGGGCCTGCGCGGTGGCGATCGCCTCGTCCAGGCCGGACAGGTCGCCGACCTTGGTGATGCCGATCGACGAACCCGCGCGCGCGGGCTTCACGAACAGCGGCCAGCCGTGCTCGCCGGCGAAGTCGATGATCTTCTTGCGGGCGGCGGACTCGTCCTGCTGCCACTCGCGGGGCCGGATCACCACGTACGGGCCGACCGCGAGCCCGTAGGAGGTGAAGATCCGCTTCATGTACTCCTTGTCCTGGCCGACGGCCGAGGCGAGCACACCGGCGCCCACGTAGGGCACCCCGGACAGCTCCAGCAGACCCTGCAGGGTGCCGTCCTCGCCGTACGGGCCGTGGAGCACCGGGAAGACCACGTCGACCTCGCCGAGCGCCTTGGGCACCGAGCCGGGCTCGCTGTAGACGACCTCGCGGTTCGAGGGGTCGACGGGGAGCACCACGCCGCCCTCGCGCGACTCCGCCAGTTCCTCCACGCTGGGGGTGCGGCGGTCGGTGATGGCCATCCGCTCCGGCTCGTCGGCCGTCAGCGCCCAACGGCCGTCCCGGGTGATGCCGATCGGCAGGACGTCGTACTTCGTCCGGTCGATGGCCTTGAGGACGGCGCCGGCCGTGACCACGGAGATCCCGTGTTCGGAGCTGCGCCCGCCGAACACGACGGCCACGCGCGGCTTGCGCGACGGCTGCTCAGGGCTCTGGGGAAGGTTCTCGGTGCTCATATCGCGTTGAGAGTACCCGTTGGTATCCACCGAGTCAGCGCCCGCTGGGCCGCCGTGACTCAGCGTCCCCCCAACGGTCGCTCAGCGTCGTGCGGGCGGTCCGTTCAGCGCCTCTCGGGCTTGGCGCTGCGCCCCATCAGCTCCTTGAGGGCGACCACCGGCGGCTTGCCCTCGTGCACGATGTCCACGACCGTCTCGGTGA
This sequence comes from Streptomyces sp. NPDC007205, assembly GCF_040634095.1. Lineage (NCBI taxonomy): Bacteria > Bacillati > Actinomycetota > Actinomycetes > Kitasatosporales > Streptomycetaceae > Streptomyces > Streptomyces sp. NPDC007205. The sequence goes on along the minus strand of NZ_JBEYEW010000012.1, from coordinate 154,494 downwards.
TGGGCATCTCCACACCGTGCCGGCGGGCCAGATCCGCCACCGACTCGCAGGACTTGACGCCCTCGGCTGTCTGCCTGGTGACCGCGATGGTCTCCTGGAGGGTCATGCCCTTGCCGAGGTTGGTGCCGAAGGTGTGGTTGCGGGACAGCGGCGAGGAGCAGGTGGCCACCAGGTCGCCCAGGCCCGCGAGCCCGGAGAAGGTCAGCGGGTCGGCGCCGAGCGCCATGCCGAGCCGGGTGGTCTCGGCGAGACCGCGCGTGATGAGCGAGCCCTTGGCGTTGTCGCCGAGCCCCATGCCGTCGGCGATGCCGACCGCGAGGCCGATGACGTTCTTGACCGCTCCGCCCAGTTCGCAGCCGACGACGTCGGTGTTGGTGTACGGCCGGAAGTACGGCGTGTGGCAGGCGGCCTGGAGGCGCTGGGCGACGGCCTCGTCGGTGCAGGCGACGACGGCCGCAGCGGGCATGCGGGCGGCGATCTCGCGGGCCAGGTTGGGCCCGGTGACGACCGCGATGCGAGCGGAGCCGACCTTGGCGACGTCGTCGACGACCTCGCTCATCCGCATGGTGGAGCCGAGTTCGACGCCCTTCATCAGGGAGACGAGCACGGTGTCCGGGGCGAGCAGCGGGGTCCACTCGGCGAGGTTGGCGCGCAGGGTCTGGGAGGGGATGGCGAGGACGGTGAAGTCCGCGTCGCGCAGGGCCTCGGCCGGATCCGAGGTCGCTGTGAGGTTCTCCGGGAGTGCGACGCCGGGCAGGTAGTCGGGGTTGGTCCGGGTGGAGTTGACCGCCTCGGCCAGCTCGGGACGGCGCGCCCACAGGGTCACTTCGCAGCCCGCGTCGGCGAGGACCATACCGAAGGCGGTGCCCCATGAGCCGGTGCCCATGACCGCCGCCTTGACCGCCTTGCTCACTTGCCCTGCCCTTCCGGTTCCTTGCGCTTGGTCTGCGCCTGGGTGCGGCGTCGCTGTTCGATCCGCTCGCGGCGCGGGTCGTAGGGCGTCTCGGGCGCCTTCTCGCCGCGGATCTGCTCCAGCTGGCGGGTGATGGCCGCCATGATGACCTCGGTGGCCTCCTTCAGCAGGTCCGGGGTCATCTCCTTGTCGTAGAAGCGCGAGAGGTCCACGGGCGGGCCCGCGAGCACGTGATGGGTCTTGCGCGGGAAGAGGTCGGGCTTCTTGGCGTACGGCGGCAGCAGTTCGTTGACGCCCCACTGCGCGACCGGGACGACCGGGCACTTGGTCTGCAGGGCGACGCGGGCGGCACCCGTCTTGCCGGTCATGGGCCAGCCGTTCGGGTCGCGGGTCAGGGTGCCCTCGGGGTAGAAGGCGACGCACTCGCCGCGCTCCACGGCGTCGATCGCGGCGCGGAAGGCGCTGAGCGCGTCCGTGGACTCACGGTAGACGGGGATCTGCCCGGTGCCCCGCATGGCGGCGCCGACGAATCCCTTCTTGAAAAGCCCGCTCTTCGCCAGGAATCGCGGAACCCGTCCGGTGTTGTACTGATAGTGCGCGTACGCGAAGGGGTCCACGTGGGAATTGTGGTTCACCACGGTGATAAATCCGCCCTCGGCCGGAATGTGCTCCATTCCACGCCAGTCCCGCTTGACCAGAACCACCAGCGGCGGTTTGCAGATCACCGCGGCGAAGCGGTACCAGAAGCCGATTCTGCGGCGGGGCACAAGAACACCTTCCTCTAGGGGCGCCACCCCGGCGGGGGCCGCACGATTGTCGCCCCGGGCCGCCGGTCTGTCGAGAACACCGTACGCCCGAGGGCAGGCGGCCAGACGGCCCGGGGACAATGATCGCGACAAGAGAGGGACGGTACGCCGGTGCAGTGGACCTTGGTCATCCCCCTGAAGCCCCTGTCCCGGGCGAAGAGCAGGCTCTCGGACACCGCCGCCGACGGGGTGCGCCCTGGGCTGGCGCTCGCGTTCGCACAGGACACGGTGGCCGCGGCGCTGACCTGCGCGGCGGTCGCGGATGTGGCGGTCGTCACCAACGACGAGCTGGCGGCGCGTGAGCTGGCGGCGCTGGGTGCGCGGATCGTGCCCGACGCGCCGGCGAACGGCCTGAACGCCGCGTTGGCGCACGGCGCGGCCGTCGTACGCGACAGGCGCCCGCGCGCACCGGTCGCCGCCCTGAACGCCGATCTGCCCGCGTTGCGGCCGGCGGAACTGGGCGTTGTCCTGGGTGCGGCGGCGGAGTTTCCGCGGGCGTTTCTCGCGGATGCGGCGCAGCTGGGCACGACGTTGCTGGCCGCGGGGCCGGACGGGGAATTGCAGCCGGAGTTCGGCATTGATTCCCGCGCCCGGCACCGGGCATCCGGGGCGGAGGAACTCCGGCTCGCGGGGGTCGATTCGGTACGGCAGGACGTCGATACCGGGGACGATCTGCGGGCGGCGCTGGCATGGGGAGTGGGCCCGCATACGGCCGCGGTGTCGGCGGGTTTGCTGATCCCGGGTTCGTGAGGTGCCCGGTACGGGAGCCGGGCTAGGCTGGCCGTCATGCACGCCACCGCATACACCTACGACCCGGAAAGCCGAAGCGGGCAGGTACTGCTCGACGACGGCACCCCGGTCCCCTTCGACGCCGCCGCCTTCACCGCCGGGGGCCTCCGGCTCCTGCGGCCCGGTCAGCGTGTGCGGATCGAGACCGAGGGACAGGGCGACGCCCTGCGCATCACCCTCGTAACCCTCCAAACCCTGTAACTGCCCTTACACACCCCGCGGGCCGGGCTCCCTGGGGAGTCCGGCCCGGCGCGTGAGTGCCCTGGCGTCGTGCCCTGGCGGCCTTACGACGTCGCCTTGCGGGCGGTGGCCTTCTTCGCGGTGGTCTTGCGTGCCGTCGACTTCTTGGCCGGGGCCTTCTTCGCGGTGACCTTCTTCGCCGGGGCCTTCTTGGCGGTGGCCTTCTTGGCGGTGGTCTTCTTCGCGGCGGTGGTCTTGGCGGTCGCCGTGGCCTTCTTGGCGGGCGCCTTCTTCGCCGTGGTCTTCTTCGCGGCGGCCGTGGTCTTCTTCGCGGTCGTCTTCTTCGCCGTGGTCTTCTTCGCGGCGGCGGCCTTGGTGGTCTTCTTCGCGGCGGCCTTCTTGACCGTGGGCGCCGCGGCGCCGCCGGTCAGGCTGCCCTTCGGCGCCTTCTTGACCGAGACCTCGCCCCCGCGCGGCAGTTTCTTCGAGCCGCTCACCAGGTCCTTGAAGCCCTGACCGGCGCGGAAGCGCGGCACGGAGGTCTTCTTGACCCGAACCCGCTCGCCCGTCTGAGGGTTGCGGGCGTAACGGGCGGGGCGGTCCACCTTCTCGAAGGACCCGAAGCCGGTGACCGAGACCCGCTCGCCCGCGACGACCGCGCGGACGATGGCGTCCAGGACATGATCGACAGCGTCGGCGGCCTGCTGGCGGCCACCCACCTTGTCGGCAATCGCTTCTACGAGCTGCGCCTTGTTCACGTCTTCCCCTTCGGAGACATCGCCAGAACGAAAGTGTTCAAGCTTTTTCGCACGTTAGGCAGATATATACCGCAAATCAAACACGAAACGGGCTAATCACCCTTGTGCCGCAACGGACTCGGTGGTCTCGGGCTGTTCAGTGGTCCTCGTCGGGGATCCGACCCTCGTCGAGGTCCGCGTTGAACCGCTCGAGCCGCCTTGCCGCAGCGGCGAGATCGTGCTTGGCCGCGGCCGTAATGACCAGCAGCTTCCGGGTCAGCGCCATCCGTACGCCCTCCGGGACTTGCAGTGCGCGCACCCTTGCATGCGCTTCTTTGAGTTGGTTCGCGACCGCCGTATAGAGCTGGAGTTGGCCGTCGTGTCCCATGCACAGATTGTGCCATCTGGGGCGAGTTGTCGCCTGCCCAGGGGGCAACTGCCGCCTCAAATGGCCTTCCAGGCACTTGCAAAGGACGCGATCCCGGCACTCACGTACCCGTGCAACCCCCTTCGTAACGTGGGAAGTTGAGAGGAGAGCAAGAAGCGCGCGGGGCGGTTCGGGCCCGGACATGGCCGTACCCCCGATCGTGGCGATCGGGGGTACGGAGGGGATGTTGGGGTGGCCGGATCTCGACCGCTCGGGCCCGGTGGCCGGAGCGGATCAGACCTGGAGCGTCCTCGGCTTGTACGACGGCCGCTTGGCCTCGTACGCGGCGATGTCGGCCGCGTTCTGCAGCGTGATGGAGATGTCGTCCAGGCCGTTCAGCAGCCGCCAGCGGGAGTTCTCGTCCAGCTCGAAGGAGGCGGTGATGCCCTCGGCGCGCACCTCACGAGCCTCAAGGTCCACAGTGACCTCAGCAGTGGGGTCCTGTTCCGTGAGTTCCCACAGCGCGTCGACGATCTTCTGGTCCAGGACGACCGTGAGCAGGCCGTTCTTCAGCGAGTTGCCCCGGAAGATGTCCGCGAAACGGGAGGAGATCACGGCCTTGAAGCCGTAGTTCTGCAGCGCCCAGACGGCGTGCTCGCGGGACGAGCCGGTACCGAAGTCGGGGCCGGCGACCAGGACGGTGGCGCCCTGCCGCTCGGGGCGGTTGAGGACGAACTCGGGGTCCTTGCGCCAGGCCTCGAACAGTCCGTCCTCGAAACCGTCCCGGGTCACCTTCTTGAGCCAGTGAGCAGGGATGATCTGGTCGGTGTCGACGTTGCTGCGGCGCAGCGGGACGGCCCGGCCGGTGTGCGTGGTGAATGCTTCCATGACTGATCAGACTCCAGCGGGCGTACGGGTCTCGGCGTCGGACAGGTCGGCGGGCGAGGCCAGGTGGCCCAGGACCGCGGTGGCCGCCGCGACCTGCGGCGACACCAGGTGCGTACGACCGCCCTTGCCCTGCCGGCCCTCGAAGTTGCGGTTGGAGGTGGACGCGGAGCGCTCCCCCGGGGCCAGCTGGTCGGGGTTCATGCCGAGGCACATCGAGCAGCCCGCGTGCCGCCATTCGGCGCCGGCCTCCTTGAAGACCACGTCCAAGCCCTCGGAGACGGCCTGCAGACCCACCCGAGCGGAGCCCGGGACGACCAGCATCCGTACGCCGTCGGCGACTTTGCGGCCCCGCAGCAGATCCGCGGCGGCGCGCAGGTCCTCGATGCGGCCGTTGGTGCAGGAGCCTACGAAGACGGTGTCCACCTTGATGGAGCGCAGCGGCTGGCCGGCCTCCAACCCCATGTATTCCAGGGCCTTTTCGGCAGCGAGGCGCTCCGAAGCGTCTTCGTACGAAGCCGGGTCGGGGACGTTCGCCGAAAGCGGCGCACCCTGGCCGGGGTTGGTGCCCCAGGTGACGAACGGGGACAGCTCGTCGGCGTTGATCACGACCTCGGCGTCGAACTCGGCGTCGTCGTCGGTGCGCAGCGTCTTCCAGTACTCCACCGCGGCGTCCCAGTCGGCGCCCTCGGGGGCGTGCGGGCGGCCCTTGAGGTACGCGAAGGTGGTCTCGTCGGGGGCGATCATGCCCGCGCGGGCACCGGCCTCGATCGACATGTTGCAGATGGTCATCCGGGCCTCCATCGAGAGCTTCTCGATGGCGGAGCCGCGGTACTCCAGGATGTAGCCCTGGCCGCCGCCGGTGCCGATCTTCGCGATGATCGCCAGGATCAGGTCCTTGGCCGTGACGCCCTCGGGCAGCTCGCCCTCGACGGTGATCGCCATGGTCTTGGGGCGGGCCAGCGGCAGCGTCTGGGTGGCCAGCACGTGCTCGACCTGCGAGGTGCCGATGCCGAACGCCAGGGCGCCGAACGCGCCGTGCGTGGAGGTGTGGGAGTCACCGCAGACCACGGTCGTACCGGGCTGGGTCAGTCCCAGCTGCGGGCCGACGACGTGCACGACGCCCTGCTCGACGTCGCCCAGCGGGTGCAGCCGCACCCCGAACTCGGCACAGTTCTTGCGCAGCGTCTCCAGCTGGACGCGGGAGACGGGGTCCGCGATGGGCTTGTCGATGTCGAGGGTCGGGGTGTTGTGGTCCTCGGTGGCGATGGTGAGGTCGAGGCGGCGCACCGGGCGACCGTTCTTGCGCAGTCCGTCGAAGGCCTGCGGGCTGGTCACCTCGTGCAGCAGGTGCAGATCGATGAAGAGGAGGTCGGGCTCGCCCTCGGCGCGCCGGACGACGTGGTCGTCCCAGACCTTCTCCGCGAGTGTCCTACCCATCGCTTTCCCTCCGGCCGGCAAAGGTCCACCGGCCCAACTAGAGATCTTGAGGAAGCGGCCGCCGCACCCTGATGTCGTGATTCCGGGCGTCCACCACCGGGCCCGTTGGTCTGCGGGCCGCTGTGTGATTCCAGGGTGGCGCGTTCCACGGAAAATTGAACTTGCGTTTCACAGAGTGAGACGTGAGTATCGTTGCATGGACAACAGTAGCGGCGTCGGCGTTCTGGACAAGGCGGCCCTCGTCCTGAGCGCCCTGGAGTCCGGTCCGGCCACCCTCGCGGGTCTGGTCGGGGCCACCGGACTGGCACGACCCACGGCTCACCGCCTGGCCGTGGCTTTGGAACACCACCGCATGGTGGCACGCGACATGCAGGGCCGTTTCATTCTCGGCCCGCGCCTCGCGGAGCTCGCTGCGGCGGCGGGCGAGGACCGCCTGCTCGCGACGGCGGGCCCCGTGCTCACCCACCTCCGCGATGTCACCGGCGAGAGCGCACAGCTCTACCGGCGCCAGGGTGACATGCGTATCTGTGTGGCCGCGGCGGAGCGCCTGTCCGGCCTGCGGGACACCGTCCCGGTCGGCTCCACGCTCACGATGAAGGCCGGCTCCTCGGCGCAGATCCTGATGGCCTGGGAGGAGCCGGAGCGTCTGCACCGCGGCCTGCAGGGCGCCCGCTTCACGGCGACGGCCCTGTCGGGTGTACGGCGGCGCGGCTGGGCCCAGTCCATCGGCGAGCGCGAGCCGGGCGTCGCATCCGTCTCCGCGCCCGTACGCGGCCCCTCCAACCGCGTCGTGGCCGCCGTGTCCGTCTCCGGCCCCATCGAGCGTCTGACGCGGCACCCGGGCCGTATGCACGCCCAGGCGGTCATCGACGCGGCGGCCCGCCTGTCGGAGGCCCTGCGCCGCTCGGGCTGAGCCGGCGCCGTACGGAGACGCCGGGGAGGGCCCGCCCCAACGCCGCGGCAGGCCCTCCCCGCTCCCCCGTCCCCCTGTTCAGCTGGTCTTCTCGGCCACCGGAACCTGTTGCGAGCGGTACGAGAACCGGTCCTTCGCGTACCGGCCCCGCTTCTCCAGCGGGATCTGCCCGTGCGCGGCGGCCAGCCCGAACGCGGGCATATCGCCGTAGATCGCCTCGTAGGACCCCTCCGGCACGACATACGTCTCGTGCCAGATGCCGACCTGCCCGCGCAGCTTCCCGGCCCGCTCCATGCGGTTGAGGCGCGCCCAGGCCTTGTGATGGAAGGCGTCCGGCGCGGTCGCGTAGGCGTACAGCTTCTCCTTGGACTCCCAGTACTGAACGATGTAGTACGTGCGCGGAGAAGCCGTCAGCATGACGCGGCTGCGCAGGCCCCGCGCCGGATCCTGCTCCAGCTCCCGCAGCATGCGGAACATCGCGAGCATCACCGGCAGCCACAGATGTACGGCCCGGAAGCGGTTGATGCGCATGCCGATCAGCAGGACGACGACCTCGCCCTTCGCGTCGGCGGTCGTGCGGGACACCATGGCCACTATCCCCTCGTTGGCGAGCGACGCTATCCAAGTAGCGATGCTTGGATAGTGCCGTTATCCAAGAAGGAGCGCAAGACATGCGGCTCGCCGAACTGAGCAGACGCAGCGGGGTGTCCACCGCGACGATCAAGTACTACCTGCGCGAAGGCCTGTTGCCGCCGGGCCGCCAGGTCAACCCCACGACGGCGGAGTACGACGACGGGCACCTGCGCCGGCTGCGGCTGGTGCGCGCGATGATCCAGGTCGGCGGGATTCCGGTGGCCACGGTCCGGGAGGTGCTGCGCAACGTCGACGACTACGCCCTGGGCCGCACGATCCGGCTGGGCGCGGCCCTGTGGGCGCTGCCGCAGGTGCCGGAGCCGGAAGAGGAGGACGCCTTCGTGCAGGCGGCGCACCGGGAGGTGGACGAGCTGCTGGACCGGCTGGGCTGGTCGAACGCGAAGCTGCTGACGACGATCTCGCCCTCGTACCGCTCCCTGGTGGTGGCGGTGGCCGCGTTCCGTCGGCTCGGCTACGAATGGGGAAGCGAACTGCTCGTGTCCTACGCCAAGTTGATGCACGAGGTCGCCAAACTCGACCTGGACTTCGTGGAAACGCATCTGTCGGAGGCGGAGAAGGTGGAGACGGCGGTGCTCGGCGCGGTCCTGACCGAGCCGATGCTGCAGGCGCTGCGCCGGCTGGCCCAGGAGGAGGAGTCGGGGCGTCGCTACGGCTTCGAGTGAGCCGACCGGTGGCCGGCTACGGCGAAGGCCCCCCACCGAAGTGGAGGGCCTGCCCTCTGTACCCCCGACCGGATTCGAACCGGCGCTACCGCCTTGAGAGGGCGGCGTGCTAGGCCGCTACACAACGGGGGCGTGGACTCTGCGTTTCCGCAGGTCCGAGCTGGTCTACCTGGACTCGAACCAAGACTAACTGAACCAGAATCAGTCGTGCTGCCAATTACACCATAGACCAATGATGGTTTAGACCAGTCAGTACCCCCGACCGGATTCGAACCGGCGCTACCGCCTTGAGAGGGCGGCGTGCTAGGCCGCTACACAACGGGGGCCCTAGCGATCCCGACAGGATCAGGATCAGTACCCCCGACCGGATTCGAACCGGCGCTACTGCCTTGAGAGGGCAGCGTGCTAGGCCGCTACACAACGGGGGCTTTGCAGATAAGCTCTGCGAGCTGGCCTACCTGGACTCGAACCAAGACTAACTGAACCAGAATCAGTCGTGCTGCCAATTACACCATAGGCCACCGGAACTCAAGCCCCTGCGGGGTTCTCGTTCTAGCTTGCTCCTTGGGGCTCCGGCCTTCCGGCCCGCTCCCCTCGGCGCAGGAAGAACATTACCCGAAGGTGGACGGGGCTCCAAAACGGGTATCCGCGCGGACGAGCGCCGGGAGTTCGGCGAGGGTCGAGATCCGGTGTGCGACGACGTCTCCGGCGGCCTGTGCGTACGCCGTCCCGCGGTCGATCCACACGGACAGCAGCCCCGCCTCGGCGGCGCCCCGCCCGTCGATCTCCGGGTGGTCGCCGACGTACGCCACCTGGTGCGGAGGCAGCCCCAGTGCCTCGCAGGCCGCCAGGAAGGCGCCGGGCTCAGGCTTGGATACGCCCAGCTCGGCGGCGCACAGCACGGCCTCGAAGCGGTCGAGGAGGCCGAGGGTGCGCAGCTTGTGCTCCTGGACGGTGATGCTGGAGTTGGACAGCACCGCGTGCCGGTGGCTGGCGGAGAGCGCCTCCAGGGCGGGCAGGACGTCCGGGAAGAGGTTCCAGGCGGCCTCGTAGTGCCCGATGTACCGCTGGAACCAGGCGTCGGCCTGGGCGTCGGCCAGTTCCGCGCCCAGGAAGATCCGTACGCGGTCCCGCCGCTGCTCCTCGAAGGTGACCTCCCCGGCCGAGAACCGCGCCCACTGCGCGTCGGTGATCGCCCGCCACCGCAGGAGGGCCTGCTCGGGACTGTCGTACCCGGCGAGCAGCCCTTCCACGGCAAGATGCGCCCGCATGCCCTCACGGTCCGCGGTCGTGTAGTCGAAGAGGGTGTCGTCCACGTCCCAGACCACGGCTCTGATCGTCATGACACCGACGGTACCGCCGAACGGCTGGCACACTGAGGGCCATGAGCGAGTACCGCGTCCAGTTCACCGTCGAGGCCCGCGCGACGTTCGACGCCCTGCCCGCAGAGCGCCGGGCGCAGTTGGACAGGGCCGTCGGGATACTGGCCCGTGACCCGTTCCGGAAGACCTCGACCGCACAGCTGGGCCCTGACGAGCACCTGCGCAAGGCGTACGTCGCCCCGGGCGTCATGCTGGAGTACATGGTGGCCGGCGCGGTCATGGTCATCGTCGTGCTGGAGATCTTCGACGAGAGCGCCTACCTGATCGACGATCCCGACGCCCAGTGAGCAACGCAACAGGGGCGGCACCCGGAACACTCCGGATGCCGCCCCTGACGCATGTGCCGGCTAGGCGCTCAGCTTCGCCAGCGCCGCGTCGATCCTGGCCAGCGTCTTCTCCTTGCCCAGGACCTCCAGGGACTCGAAGAGCGGCAGGCCGACGGTGCGGCCGGTGACGGCCACACGGACCGGGGCCTGGGCCTTGCCGAGCTTGAGGCCGTGAGCCTCGCCGGCGGCCAGGACGGCCTCCTTGAGGGACTCGGGCGACGTCCAGTCGGCCGACTCCAGGTTCTCGCGGGCGGTGCGCAGCAGGGCGTCGCTGCCCTCCTTCATCGCCTTCGTCCACGAGGCCTCGTCGAAGACCGGCTCGGCGAGGAAGAGGAAGTCGACGTTGTCGGTGATCTCCGACAGGACCTTCAGACGGGTCTGGGCGTGCGGGGCGACGGCCTCCCACTTGGCCGCGTCGAAGTCCTCCGGCGCCCAGGGGGCGAAGGGGGCCTTCAGCCAGGGTGCGCAGCGCTCGGTGAACTCCTTCACATCCAGCATGCGGATGTGGTCGCCGTTGATCGCCTCGCACTTCTTCAGGTCGAAGCGCGCCGGGTTGGGGTTGACGTCGGAGATGTCGAAGGCGGCGACCATCTCGTCGATCGTGAAGATGTCCTGGTCCGCGGAGAGCGACCAGCCCAGCAGGGAGAGGTAGTTGAGCAGACCCTCGGGCAGGAAGCCCCGCTCGCGGTAGAGGTTGAGGGACGACTGCGGGTCGCGCTTGGAGAGCTTCTTGTTGCCCTCGCCCATGACGTAGGGGAGGTGGCCGAACTGCGGAGTCTGCTGGGCGATGCCCAGCTCGGTCAGCGCCTTGTAGAGCGCGATCTGGCGCGGGGTGGAGGAGAGCAGGTCCTCGCCGCGCAGCACGTGGGTGATCTCCATCAGCGCGTCGTCGACCGGGTTGACCAGCGTGTACAGCGGGGCGCCGTTCGCGCGGACGATGCCGTAGTCCGGCACGTTCTCCGGCGTGAAGGTCAGCTCGCCGCGGACCAGGTCCGTGAAGGTGATCGTCTCGTCCGGCATCCGGAAGCGGACGATCGGGGTACGGCCCTGGGCCTTGTACTCCTCGACCTGCTCGGCGGTCAGGTCGCGGCAGTGGCCGTCGTAGCCGGAGGGCTTGCCGGCGGCGCGGGCGGCCTCGCGGCGGGTGTCCAGCTCCTCCTGGGAGCAGTAGCAGTGGTAGGCGTAACCGCCGTCCAGCAGCTTCCGGGCGACGTCGGCGTAGATGTCCATGCGCTGCGACTGGCGGTACGGCGCGTGCGGGCCGCCGACCTCGGGGCCCTCCTCCCAGTCGAAGCCGAGCCAGCGCATCGCGTCCAGCAGCTGGTTGTACGACTCCTCCGAGTCGCGGGCCGCGTCGGTGTCCTCGATGCGGAAGACCAGGGTGCCCTGGTGGTGCCGGGCGAACGCCCAGTTGAACAGGGCGGTGCGGACCAGGCCCACGTGCGGGTTACCGGTGGGCGAGGGACAGAAACGAACGCGTACGGGGGAGCCGGGTGCGCTAGCCACGCTTGACAACCTTGTTGGTGAGAGTGCCGATGCCTTCGATGGTGACGGCGACCTCGTCGCCGACGTTGAGGGGGCCGACCCCTGCCGGGGTGCCGGTGAGGATGACGTCGCCGGGGAGCAGGGTCATGGCCTCGGAGATGTTGACGACCAGGTCCTCGATGGAGTGGATCATCTCGCTGGTGCGGCCCAGCTGGCGCTGCTGGCCGTTGACCGTGAGCTGGACGGTCAGGTCGTTCGCGCGCTCCAGGGTCAGGTCCGTCTCCACCCAGGGGCCGAGCGGGCAGGAACTGTCGAAGCCCTTGGCGCGGGCCCACTGCTTCTCGCGCCGCTGCACATCGCGGGCAGTGACGTCGTTGGCGCAGGTGTAGCCGAAGATCACGTCCTTGACGCGCTCGCGCGGCACCTCGCGGCACATGCGGCCGATGACGACGGCCAGCTCGGCCTCGTGATGCAGTTCCTCGGAGAACGGCGGGTACTGGATGTCGTCGCCGGGGCCGATCACCGAAGTGGAGGGCTTGAAGAAGGCGAACGGGGTGTCCGGCACCTCGTTGCTCAGCTCACGCGCGTGCTCGGCGTAGTTGCGGCCGAACGCCACGACCTTGTTCGGGAGGACCGGCGGGAGCAGCCTGACCTTGTTCAGCGGCACCTTCGTACCGGACAGCTCGTGGTCCGCGAACGGGATGCCCTTGATGATGTCGAGGACGAGTTCGTCCTGCTTGTCGCCCTCGACCGCGCCGAAGGCGACGTTCCCGTCGATGGAGAACCTGGCGATGCGCACGGGATCCTTGCGCCCCTCACTGAGAACCGGCGTACTGACGCCTCAGGTTAACCGGTCGGGCGGCCCGGCGTTCGGCCGGTGCGGTGTGGCGGCCCGCATTTCCGGTACGGGAATGGCCGGGCCGGAATTCCGCGTCGGCGGCTGCGGCGCATGCGGAATTCGGACGAGGGGTGAGCGCGGAGTCGTTGCCCGCCGCGCGGGCGCGGACACACGCGCGAGGGCGCCGGTGTGGGCGCATGGGCCGGTCCCCGGCCGTACGGCGCGGGGACCGGCGGTGGGAGCACGTCCTCCCGTGTCTTTCGGCGGCTCCGCAGAGGCGCCGGAAATCCGGACCGCCGATGCCGTCGGCGGATATCCGGCGAGAGCGGTGCCGATATCGGCCGTCGTGGCCGGGCGCATCCCGGCCGTGACCGGGGAAAGGCGCCGTACGTGAATACGGGGCCCGGAATTCAGCGGAAAAGGCGAGCCGGGAGGCCGGCCGGCCGGGGTCGGCAGCCCGGTCGGCTACTCTCCGGCCGGGGCCGCCGCGCCGACGGGGACGTCCACCAGGACCGTGCGCCGCGGGTTGGCGGTCTGGGCGGGGAGGTCGACGGAGTGCTCCGGCAGGTCGGGCGTCTGCAGCTCGCCGGTGTCCTTGAGATGCGCCAGGGTGGTGCGTCGCGGGTTGGCGATCTTGTGGAACATCATCGTCGTCTTCACGGTTGTACGAGTCCTAGTCCTGTGTCGGCCTACAGAAGCGTCGCTCTTGTAAAGCGTCAGGCTAAACATCCGATTCCCTGCCGACGGCGCCAACTGCCCACGACAGGTGTGTGAGTTTGCTCACGAGCTCGCGGACAAACCGGTCAAATCTGACCCGCAACGTGCCCCAGCGAAACGGACATTGACCCCCTGAAGCCATCATTCCGCTCCTGATCATGGCGACTGGGACACCCGGCACCGGGCGGCAACTCGCAAAGAAACGCCCGTTTTGGCCGGGATCACCCTCCACGACTGGTAACTCGGCACTCACAGCCCGTCACGGAGGTCACAGCTCGGGACACGGACCTTGTTGGAGATCCGGCACTGTGCTGGAATTCCACGGACCGCCGCGGGGATCGAACCGGCGCACCGGGCGCGACGCAGCGCCGAAGCGGCGGCGAGATCAGGGGGGAGCCAGCGCCGGTCACTCAAGACCACCCGGAGGGCGTTTTCAGGGCGCTCTCCACAACGCCGACACCGTGTCCCTCCGTTCACGCGGAGGGGTGCCTGGTCCAGAGGTTGCGACGCTAGTGCAGGGACGTTTCAAGAGGGATGGCAGCGCTTCGGCGGAGCCGGAGTCGCACGACGGGACTGGCCCCATGAAGGGCAGCTCCTCGCCCCAGCACGCCCAGAACCCGGGCCAGGCCCCGTCCGGGAACGGCGGCGAGCGCAGCGGACGCCCCGGCGCGTCGGCCTCGTCGGCCGCCACGGGCGGCGGCTCCGGTGCGGCCCCCACGCCGGCCGTGAAGCCCCCGAAGGGCCCCACCGGGCCCGGCTCACGCATGGCCCTGCGCAACTGGCGCATCTCCACCCGCCTGGTGTCGCTGCTGGCGCTTCCCGTCATCGCGGCGACCTCGCTGGGCGCGCTGCGCATCAGCGACAACATGGACGACATCCAGCAGCTCGACAACATGAAGCTGCTGACGGACATGACCAAGCAGGCCACCGAGCTGGCCATGGCGCTCCAGGACGAGCGCGACCAGTCCGCCGGTCCCCTGGCGCACGGCCTGTCGCAGAACGACTACACGGTCAAGGGCTTCGAGGAGAAGACCGACCGGGCCCGCGAGAACTTCCTCAACGCCTCCGAGCAGATCGACGCGGCGAGCAAGGACGGCAACCTCCAGGGCGTCCGCGACGCGCTCGTCGGCCTCGCCAACCAGCTGGACGACCTGGCCAAGATCCGCAAGACGGCCTACAAGTCGCAGAGCAACTCGACGCAGACGATCGAGTCCTACCACCGGCTGATCACCCAGCTGATCAGCCTGTCCCAGGACATGGCCGAGGCGTCCAGCAACCCGGAGATGATCTCGCGCACCCGCGCCCTGGCGGCCTTCTCCACCGCCAAGGAGTACGCCTCCGTGCAGCGCGCCACGATCGCCGCCGCACTGCCCGCGACCACGGACAAGAAGGGCGACCTCTCCGAGAACGACCGCCTGTACGGCCAGTCGGCATACCAGAGCGAGAACTCGGAAATCGCGATCTTCCGGAAGATCTACGCGAACAACAACGCCGAGGAACTCCTCAAGCCGATCGACGAGGGCAACCCGACGATCCAGTCCGCGGACACCTACGCCAAGCGTGTCTTCGACTCCCCCAACGGCATCCAGACCCTGAACAACCGGTCGTACAAGGACTGGGTGGACGACAGCTCGACCAAGATCGAGCAGATGAAGAAGATCGAGCACACGCTGCTCGAGGAGATGGAACAGAAGGCCCGCGAGCTGAAGAGCGCCACCCAGCGTGACGCCATCATCTCCGGTGCGCTGATCCTGATCGTGCTCGGCGTGTCGCTGGTCGGTGCCTTCGTCGTGGCCCGTTCCATGATCCGCTCGCTGCGCCGCCTGCAGGAGACCGCGACCAAGGTCGCCCAGGACCGCCTGCCCGAGCTGGTCAAGCAGCTGTCGGAATCCGACCCGCAGGACGTCGACACCTCCGTGGAGTCGGTCGGTGTGCACTCCCGGGACGAGATCGGCCAGGTGGCCGCGGCCTTCGACGACGTGCACCGCGAGGCGGTCCGCCTCGCCGCCGAGCAGGCCCTGCTGCGGGGCAACGTCAACGCGATGTTCACCAACCTCTCGCGCCGCTCCCAGGGTCTGATCCAGCGCCAGCTGTCGCTGATCTCCGAACTGGAGTCCCGCGAGGCCGACCCGGACCAGCTGTCCTCGCTGTTCAAGCTGGACCACCTCGCCACGCGTATGCGCCGTAACGGTGAGAACCTCCTCGTTCTCGCGGGTGAGGAGCCCGGCCGCCGCTGGACCCGCCCGGTCCCGCTGGTCGACGTGCTCCGCGCCGCCGCGTCCGAGGTGGAGCAGTACGAGCGCATCGAGCTGGCCGCCGTCCCGACCACCGAGGTCGCCGGCCGGGTCGTCAACGACCTCGTGCACCTGCTCGCCGAGCTGCTGGAGAACGCGACCTCGTTCTCCTCGCCGCAGACCAAGGTCAAGGTCACCGGTCACGCGCTGCCCGACGGCCGCGTCCTGATCGAGATCCACGACACCGGTATCGGCCTCTCCCCCGAGGACCTCGCGGCGATCAACGAGCGGCTCGCCTCGCCGCCCACCGTGGACGTCTCCGTCTCCCGCCGCATGGGCCTGTTCGTGGTCGGCCGGCTGTCGCAGCGGCACGGCATCCGTATCCAGCTGCGCCCGTCCGACTCCGGTGGTACGACCGCGCTGGTCATGCTGCCCGTGGATGTCGCCCAGGGCGGCAAGAAGCCCGCTCCGGGCAAGCCCGGTGGCCCCGGCGTGACCGGTGGTCCCGCCGCCGCGCAGGCCGCCGCCGGTGCCGCCGCAGCACGCCGCGCGAACGCCGGCAACGGCCAGGGCGGTGCCCTCGGCGCCGGCCCGGCCGGTGGCGGTCTGCTCGGTGGCGGTCCCGGCCCGCGCGGCCAGGTCGGCGCCGGCCAGGGTCCCCGGGCCGCGCTGCCCGGCACGGGCCAGGGCGGCCGTCCCGGTGCGCCGGTCGGTGCGCGTGGTCCCCAGGGCGGTCCCGGTGCGCCGGGGACTGCGGGTGGTCCCGGCGGTCTCGGTGGTCCGCAGCAGGGCCGGCCGGCGCCCGCGGGTGCCGGTGCGGGCGTCTTCGGCGGTCAGGCGCCCGGCGCTCCGCAGGGTCTGCAGGCCGCGAACCCGGGCGGCCCGCAGCAGGACGCCTTCGGCGGCCGTGGCCCGCAGCGGCCCGGTGCCGCCTCCGACCAGGGCCGCCAGCCCCAGCTGCCGCCGCGTGGCGGCCCGCGGGCCGAGCTGCCCGGCGGTGACCAGCAGCAGCGCACCCCGCAGTGGGGCGATGCCCAGGCTCCGCTGTCGCGTGCCTCGCTGGACGCCCCGCGCGGCCACGACGAGCAGGGCCCGGGCTCGACCGCGGAGATGCCCCGGATCGACGCACAGGGCCCGGCCGGCACGGGCGAGTTCGCCCGCCCCGAGCTGAACGGCCTGGGCGGCCCCCAGCACACGGGCCAGTACGCCCGTCCGGAAAACCCGCAGCAGACCGGCCAGTTCGCCCGGCCCGACGCCCCCGAGCTGCCCGGCCGCTTCGACGGTGCCGGTGACGGACAGGGCACCGATCCCTACGTCCGCTCCGACATCTTCGGCACGCCGGCGCCGCGGCAGGACGACACCGCGAAGAACGCCGGTCAGAACGCGGGCCAGAACACCGGCCAGTTCGCGGCTCCGCAGGGCTTCGACAACGGCTACGACGGCAGCTCCACCGGCCGGCACGCGCTGCCCGGCCGCCAGAACCCGGCGCACACAGGTCAGTTCGAGCGCCCGCAGCCGGCCGGCCGGGACGGCTTCGGCGCCCCGCGCCAGCAGGCCCCGCAGCAGCGTCCGGTGCAGCGTGAGCCGGAGGCTCTGCCGCCGGCCACCGGCCCGGGTGACGGCCGTACCCCGCTGTACGACACGCTGGAGACCAACTGGTTCCACGGCGGTCCGCAGGCGGAGGGCGCGCCCGCGCAGCAGCAGCCGCCGCAGGCACCCGCCCCGGCCCCACAGCGCCCGACGAACAGCAACGGCAACGGCAACAGCCCCACCACCGGTTCCTGGCGCACCTCGCCGAACGACGAACTCGTCCGGCAGGCCGAGCGCGTCCGGCAGCCCGCCGCGGGTGGGGTCACCACCTCCGGCCTGCCGCGCCGGGTGCCCCGGGCCAACCTCGTCCCGGGCACCGCCCAGCAGCAACAGCACCAAGCCGGTCCGCAGGTCTCGCGTGCGCCTGACGACGTACGCGGACGGCTGACCAATCTTCGTCGGGGCATCGCTCAGGGCCGTCAGGCCGGCAGCGGCCAGACCGGCAGCTACCCGAGCCCCACTCACCAGCAGGAGCGTTAGTTGAGTCCGATGAGCCAGGCGGCACAGAACCTGAACTGGTTGATCACCAACTTCGTGGACAACACCCCTGGGGTGTCGCACACGGTGGTGGTCTCCGCCGACGGCCTTCTGCTGGCGATGTCCGAAGGTTTCCCGCGGGACCGCGCCGACCAGCTGGCGGCCGTCGCCTCCGGGCTGACCTCGCTGACGGCCGGGGCGTCCCGGATCTTCGAGGGCGGCACCGTGGCACAGACGGTCGTCGAGATGGAACGCGGGTTCCTCTTCCTGATGTCCGTCTCGGACGGGTCGTCCCTCGCGGTCCTGGCCCATCCCGAGTGCGACATCGGTCTCGTCGGCTACGAGATGGCACTGCTCGTCGACCGCGCAGGGGCGGTACTCACCCCGGACCTGCGCGCCGAACTCCAGGGCAGTCTGCTCCACTGACCGCCTTCGGCACCACCCACCTCACGAAAACACCGTCCGGCCGCCACAATCCCCCCACCGGCCCCGTCAGACGGCTTGACTGACCGACTTGCTGTCCTGCCCGGAGGATTCATGACCCCGCCCACCGCCCATCACGATCCGTATGCGGAACCGTACGGGGACGAGGGCGACCAGCCGCTGGTCCGTCCGTACGCGATGACCGGCGGCCGGACCAGGCCGCGCTATCAGCTCGCCATAGAGGCACTGATCAGTACGACGGCAGACCCGGCTGCGCTCATGGGACTGCTCCCCGAGCACCAGCGCATCTGCCACCTGTGCCGGGAGGTCAAGTCGGTCGCGGAGGTCTCCGCGCTGCTGGCCATGCCGCTCGGAGTGGCCCGGATCCTGGTCGCCGACCTCGCCGAGGCCGGCCTGGTCGCCATCCACCAGCCGGGTGGCGACGAGAACAACGGCGGCGCACCGGATGTGACGCTGCTCGAAAGGGTGCTCAGTGGACTTCGCAAGCTCTGATGCGGGCCGGGCCACCACCTCGGCGAAGATCGTGGTGGCGGGCGGCTTCGGCGTGGGCAAGACCACGTTCGTCGGCGCGGTCTCGGAGATCAACCCGCTGCGCACCGAGGCCGTCATGACGTCCGCTTCGGCGGGCATCGACGACCTCACCCACACCGGGGACAAGACGACGACCACCGTCGCCATGGACTTCGGCCGTATCACCCTGGACCAGGACCTGATCCTGTACCTCTTCGGTACGCCGGGCCAGGACCGGTTCTGGTTCATGTGGGACGACCTGGTGCGCGGTGCGATCGGCGCGGTGGTGCTCGTGGACACCCGGCGCCTGGCCGACTGCTTCCCCGCGGTCGACTACTTCGAGAACTCGGGCCTGCCGTTCGTCGTCGCGCTCAACGGCTTCGACGGCCAGCAGCCGTACCAGCCCGAGGAGGTGCGCGAGGCCCTGCAGATCGGGCCCGACACCCCGATCATCACGACCGACGCCCGCCACCGCGCCGACGCCAAGAGCGCGCTGATCACGCTGGTGGAGCACGCCCTGATGGCACGCCTCAAGTAGCACCCGCGTACGTACCCAAGTACGACGGCGAACAGGGCAGTTGCGGAAAGCGGCACGGAGCCGGCTGTGGCCTTAGACACGGTCGGCTCCGACGTTCATAACAGTTCGGCAGAGGAATCGCCCGGCTTCACCACGCGACGCGGTCGCGCAGTGCCGCTGTGCGCACAAACGCCCCGCCTTTTGGCGGGGCTCGCTCTTTATGACCGTTTTATCTGGGGCTTACAAGAGGGTCGCTCCAGGGTTTCCGCTGTTTGGAAGAGCGCTGGTCCACGTGCTGGAATGCCTGAACTGCCCAATAGTCAAAGACGTACCTACCAAGGGGTCGATGACGAACCGGGCTCTGAGAGACTGCGGCACGACGTAGGTGCCGACCGCCGAGAGGTTGTTGGTCGAGTGAGGCGAAGCAAGAACGGTCCCGAGCCGTCGGCGCGGGGCAACTTCACCCCGCCGCCGCGCGCTGCGGCGCCCACCCCCGTGCCCGGCGCGGAACCGACGGCGGCCCCCGCCCCGAGCGGCGGCCGTTTCTCCCCGCGCAACTGGCGCGTGCCGACCAGACTGAACGCGATCCTGCTGATACCCGTGGCGGTCGGCCTCGTCATGGGCGGCTTCCAGGTGAAGAGCTCGATCGACACCTGGCAGCAGGCACGCGACGCCGAGAACACCGCCCGCCTGGTGCGTGCCGCCCTCACCTACGCCGACGCCCTCGAGAACGAGCGTGACGTCACCGCGGCACCCCTGCTGCTGAAGAAGACCGACAGCAAGAGCAAGGCGACCATCGCCGCCGCCCGCAAGGCCACGGACGACGCCGCCGACGGCTTCGACCAGGCCGCACAGAACATGCCGCAGAAGTCGGGCCTGGTACGCCGGCTGAAGCTGTTCCGCGAGGCCGAGCCCAAGCTCGCGCAGCTGCGGCAGGTCGCGTACACCTCCAAGGTGACCGGCGTACAGACCGAAGAGGGCTACGTCGAGGTCGCCCACCCCCTGATGGAGTTCGCCAACGAGCTCGGTCTGGGCACCGGCAACATCACCTCCTACGGCCGTACCGTCTACGCCATCTCGCTGACCAAGGCGGCGCTGTCGCTGGAGCGGTCGATCGGCACCCATCTGCTGGTCAAGCCCGGTCCGGACGCCCCCAACCTGGCGACCCAGCGGGTGTCCCTGTCCTCGTACGCCTACCTCGAGCGGATCGCCGTGGAGGAGTACAAGGGCGGTGGCACCGAGGCCGACGCGCAGAAGCTGAAGGACAAGCAGACCCAGATCGAGTCGCAGGGCGCCGCGATGGCCACGGCGGCCAAGCAGCAGAACCCGAACTACGTCCCGCCGCCCTCCGACCCGGCCAAGATGGTGGCGGCGCTGGCCACCATGAGGGACACCAGCCTCCTCACCCGTCAGACCCTCGCGGCTGGCGGCATCACCGCGGACAACTGGTACGCGGTCAACACGCTGAAGTACAAGGCGTACCGGCAGATCGAGTCGGACATGGCCGACCGGGCCGTGAACGAGGCCTCCGACATCGCCGACAACGCCAAGACCTCGGCGTTCATCACCGGTGGCGTCGTCGTGGTCGCCCTGCTGCTCGCCTTCGTCCTGGCCGGTGCCGTGGCCCGCCAGATGAGCCGCTCGATGCGCCAGCTGCGCAACGCCGCCTTCGGCATCGCCGAGCAGCGCCTGCCGATGCTGGTCGACCAGCTCTCCCGCACCGACCCCGGCCGGGTCGACACCCGGGTCGCCCCGATCCCGATCAACACGAAGGACGAGATCGGCGAGGTCGCCCGCGCCTTCGACCAGGTCCACCGTGAGGCGGTCCGGCTCGCCTCCGAGCAGGCCCTGCTGCGGGGCAACATCAACGCCATCTTCACCAACCTCTCGCGCCGCAACCAGTCGCTGATCGAGGGCCAGCTGACCCTGATCACCGACCTGGAGAACAACGAGGCGGACCCGGACCAGCTGGAGAACCTCTTCAAGCTGGACCACCTGGCCACCCGTATGCGCCGCAACGGCGAGAACCTCCTGGTCCTCGCGGGCGAGGAGCCCGGCCGCCGCTGGGACCAGCCGGTCCCGCTGGTCGACGTGCTGCGCGCCGCCTCCTCCGAGGTGGAGCAGTACGAGCGCATCGAGCTGTCCGGCGTCCCCGAGGCCGAGATCCACGGCCGCGCGGTCACCGACCTCGTCCATCTGCTGGCCGAGCTGCTGGAGAACGCCACCACGTTCTCCTCCCCGCAGACCAAGGTCCGCGTCACCGCGACCCGGCTGCCCGACGGCCGCATCATGATCGAGATCCACGACAAGGGCATCGGCCTGACCGCCGAGGACTTCGCGGACATCAACCACAAGCTGGCCAACCCGCCGACCGTGGACGCCGCGATCTCCCAGCGCATGGGCCTGTTCGTGGTCGGCCGGCTGTCCGACCGGCACGGCATCCGCGTCCAGCTGCGCCCCTCGGGTGAGCAGGCCGGTACGACCTCCCTGGTCATGCTGCCGGACGCGATCACGCACGGCGGTGGCGGCGAGGCGCTGGATCGCGAGGAGTTCACGGTCTCGCAGATCATCCCGGAGCAGCAGTTCCAGGGCGAGAGCTTCCACCAGCAGCAGCCGATGCGCACCGCCGCCGAGCTGGGCTTCGACGACAGCCAGTACACGGAGGTCCCCGACGACATCCGTGAGCTGGATCCCGTCGGCCGTTCCCTGATGCGCGAGGAGCGCCGGGCGGCCCTGGAGGCCCAGACGCACGGCCAGCAGACCGGCGAGCCGCAGGCGGAGGCCGCCGAGGCCTCCGGGTACGAGGGCCCGCTCTTCGACGGGCGGCAGGCCTACCAGGAGCAGCCGCAGCCGTCGTACCAGGAGCAGGCCTACCAGCAGCAGCCGCAGCAGACGTACGAGGAGCAGACGTACGCCGAGCCGCAGCAGGCCTCGTTCCAGGAACAGTCGTACGACAAGCCGTACGAGGAGCAGTACTACGCGCCGAACGGCGGCTATCCGGACCCCGGGTATGCGGAGCCGGCGCAGGCCCCGTCCTACCAGGACGACTGGCCGCAGCAGCCGCAGCAGCCGCAGCAGCCGCAGCAGCCGCAGCAGCCGCAGAACGGCTACCGGAACGGGTATCCGGACCAGTACGCTCCGGAAACGGAATCCTCGCAGGCCGCTGACGCAAGTGAGCGGAACCGCGTAGGCTTCGACCGTCCGGGACCGGGCTCTCCCGCGGGCCACGAGCTGACCGACGCCGGGCTGCCCCGCCGCGGATCCGTCGCTAGCGGCTCCAACGGCTCGGGTACCGCGAACGGCACGGCGCGCGCGCAGCAGGAAGCCACGGCACCGGACAACACACCGGCGGCGGGCGGCGACAGCGACTGGCGTTCGGCCAACGACGAGCGCTGGCAGCAGGCCGCGCAGCTCCGGAAGCCCAAGGCAGGCGGGGTCACCGCCTCGGGCCTGCCGCGGCGGGTGCCCAAGGCCAACCTGGTCCAGGGTTCCGCCGAAACCACCCCCCAGGGGGGCCCACAGGTCTCCCGCGCCCCGGAGGACGTCCGGGGCAGGCTGAGCAACCTGCGTCGGGGCGTCCAGCGCGGACGCAGCGCAGGCAGTGAAACGAACGGCCAGGCCACTAGGAATCAGCACAGTGGTCCTGACAGCACCTACAACCAGGAGCGTTAGTGTGAGCCCGATGAGCCAGGCGGCACAGAACCTGAACTGGTTGATCACCAACTTCGTGGACAACACCCCGGGGGTGTCCCACACGGTGGTGGTCTCCGCCGACGGACTCCTTCTGGCGATGTCCGAAGGCTTCCCCCGCGACCGCGCCGACCAACTCGCGGCCGTCGCATCCGGTCTGACGTCGCTGACGGCAGGCGCCTCCCGGATCTTCGAGGGAGGCGCTGTGAACCAGACGGTTGTGGAGATGGAGCGGGGATTCCTCTTCATCATGTCCGTATCCGACGGCTCCTCGCTCGCGGTGCTGGCCCACCCGGAAGCGGACATCGGCCTCATCGGGTACGAGATGGCCCTTCTGGTGGACCGCGCCGGCACGGTCCTCACCCCGGATCTGCGTGCAGAACTCCAGGGAAGCCTTCTCAACTAACAGGCGAACGGTGCGTATACGCGTCCCGGGGCCGTAAGGTTTCGGGACGCGGCTCCACACGGATGGGTGCCCGGCACAGTCGGAGGAGGAGAAGAGAGTGGCAACACCCCCAGGCGGTTCGAATTCGGGCAACTGGTCGTACGGCCCTGCCCAGGGCCGCGGCGACGGTTCCCAGAACCCGAACCGTTACAACTTCCCCTCCGCCCCGGGCCATCGGCAGCCGTACGCTCCTCAGGGCCCCGGCCCCTCGCCGTACGACCAGCCGCCGGCCCCGCGCATCCAGCCGGTGCAACCGCAGCGCCGCCCCGAGCCGGCGCCCGCGACCGCGTCGAACAACCCCTTGGTGCGTCCGTACGCCATGACCGGCGGCCGGACCCGCCCGCGCTACCAGCTCGCCATCGAGGCACTGGTGCACACCACCGCCGCTCCGCACCAGATGCAGGGCCAGTTGCCCGAGCATCAGCGGATCTGCAACCTCTGCCGAGAGATCAAGTCGGTAGCCGAAATCTCCGCGCTCCTGACAATCCCCCTCGGCGTGGCCAGGATCCTCGTCGCCGACTTGGCGGAGGCGGGCCTGGTCGCCATCCATCAGCCCGGCGGCGACGAGAACGCCGGTGGCCAGCCAGACGTGACACTGCTCGAAAGGGTGCTCAGTGGACTTCGCAAGCTCTAGCGGCGGTCCTTCCCGCTCCACCACCTCCGCGAAGATCGTGGTGGCGGGCGGCTTCGGCGTGGGCAAGACCACGTTCGTCGGCGCCGTCTCGGAGATCAACCCGCTGCGCACAGAGGCCGTGATGACATCCGCGTCGGCGGGCATCGACGACCTCACCCACACCGGGGACAAGACGACCACTACGGTCGCCATGGACTTCGGCCGTATCACCCTGGACCAGGACCTGATCCTGTACCTCTTCGGCACCCCCGGCCAGGACCGCTTCTGGTTCATGTGGGACGACCTGGTGCGCGGTGCGATCGGCGCGATCGTCCTGGTCGACACCCGGCGCCTCGCCGACTGCTTCCCCGCGGTCGACTACTTCGAGAACTCGGGCCTGCCGTTCGTCATCGCCCTCAACGGCTTCGACGGCAACCAGCCGTACAACCCGGACGAGGTCCGCGAGGCCCTGCAGATCGGCCCCGACACCCCGATCATCACGACCGACGCCCGCCACCGCGCGGATGCCAAGTCGGCGCTGATCACCCTGGTCGAGCACGCCCTGATGGCCCGCCTGCGGTAACGGCGCCGCTTCGGGCAACCGACAAGCCTCTGTCTCTCTTCGTGAGGGACAGGGGCTTTTGTCGTTGTACGGGGACGGTTGGGCTGGTGGCTGCGCAAGCGGGACGAGGCTCGGCGCACCGGCTGACGGCAGGCGGACCTGGTACACGCCGAGAGCCGCCGACTTCGTGGACGAAGTCGGCGGCTCTCGGTGTCGAGGATCTCTGGCCCTCAGTGCCAGCTGTGCGGTGCCCGGAAGCCCGGCTCGCGCTCAAGGCGGCGCCAGCCGGCCTTGGCGCGGCCTCGGTGGGTCCGGGCGGAAGGCTCCGGCTGGGCAGCCGCGCGGGCCAGGAGGACGGCCGTGATGGCGGCGACCTCCTCGGGCTCGGCGTGGCCCTTCTCGACGCGGATGTCAGGAGTGCTCATGGGTGTCAGTCTCCGTGAGAGAGAGGTCCGCGGGGTTGCCGCGGCGGGTCCGCCCGGTTACTGCGGGGGGTTGCCGTGCTTGCGGGAGGGCAGGTCGGCGTGCTTGGACTGCAGCATCGCCAGGGACTTGACCAGGACTTCGCGGGTTTCGGCCGGGTCGATGACGTCGTCCACCAGGCCGCGCTCGGCCGCGTAGTACGGGTGCATCAGCTCGGACTTGTACTCCTTGACCATCCGTGCCCGCATGGCCTCGGGGTCCTCGGCCCCGGCGATCTGACGGCGGAAGATCACGTTGGCCGCGCCCTCGGCGCCCATGACGGCGATCTCGTTCGTCGGCCAGGCGTAGGTGAGGTCGGCGCCGATCGACTGGGAGTCCATGACGATGTAGGCACCTCCGTACGCCTTGCGCAGGATCAGCGAGATCCTCGGCACGGTCGCGTTGCAGTAGGCGTACAGCAGCTTCGCGCCGTGACGGATGATCCCGCCGTGCTCCTGGTCGACACCGGGGAGGAACCCCGGCACGTCCAGGAAGGTGACGATCGGGATATTGAAAGCGTCACACATCTGGACAAAGCGCGCAGCTTTTTCACTCGCCTCGATGTCCAGGACGCCCGCCAGCACCTGCGGCTGGTTGGCGATGATGCCGACCACCTGGCCGTCCAGGCGGGCCAGCGCGCAGATGATGTTCCGCGCCCAGCGCTCGTGCACTTCGAGGTACTCGCCGTCGTCGACGATCTCCTCGATGACCTTGGCCATGTCGTACGGCCGGTTGCCGTCGGCCGGGACCAGGTCGAGCAGGACGTCGGACCGGCGCTCCACCGGGTCGGAGGAGTCCACCCGGGGCGGGTTCTCGCGGTTGTTCTGCGGCAGCAGCGACAGCAGGTACCGCACCTCGGCGATGCAGGTCTCCTCGTCGTCGTAGGCGAAGTGGCAGACACCGCTCGTCTCGGCGTGCACATCGGCGCCGCCGAGGCCGTTCTGGCTGATCTCCTCGCCGGTCACCGCCTTGACCACGTCCGGCCCGGTGATGAACATCTGCGAGGTCTCGCGGACCATGAACACGAAGTCCGTCAGGGCCGGGCTGTAGGCCGCGCCGCCCGCGCACGGGCCCAGCATGACGCTGATCTGCGGGATGACACCCGACGCCTTGGTGTTGCGCTGGAAGATGCCGCCGTAACCGGCGAGCGCGCTGACGCCCTCCTGGATACGGGCGCCCGCACCGTCGTTCAGCGACACCAGCGGCGCACCGGCCGCGATGGCCATGTCCATGATCTTGTGAATCTTGGTGGCATGGGCCTCACCCAGTGCACCACCGAAGATCCGGAAGTCATGGGCGTAGACGAAGACCGTACGGCCCTCCACCGTCCCCCAGCCGGTGATCACACCGTCGGTGTACGGCTTCTTCGCCTCCAGGCCGAAGCCGGTCGCCCGGTGCCGGCGCAACTGCTCGACCTCCTGGAAGGACCCCGGGTCCAGGAGCAGCTCGATCCGCTCCCGCGCGGTGAGCTTGCCCTTGGCGTGCTG
This sequence comes from Streptomyces sp. NPDC007205, assembly GCF_040634095.1. Classification (NCBI taxonomy): domain Bacteria; kingdom Bacillati; phylum Actinomycetota; class Actinomycetes; order Kitasatosporales; family Streptomycetaceae; genus Streptomyces; species Streptomyces sp. NPDC007205. The sequence continues at coordinate 128,369 of NZ_JBEYEW010000012.1, read as the reverse complement.
CGCCTCGGTCGCCTTCTCGCTCGGGCCCGCCACGGCCTGGGCACGAATCTCGTGCAGCTCGGCGACCCGTCCGCGCGCGTCCGTCGGCTCGCCGGTCGGCTCATCCGTCGTCTCTTCCAAAACGGTCATGTAGCGACCTTACGAAGGATGCCAAGGAAAGCGAGCCGTCGACTCCGTACAGTCTCCGGGCCGTTTTCCTGGTACCAGTGAACAGAACCATGGCCGCGTGCAGCCCTTTCGACTGGTCACAGGGCATCGGCATTGTAGGGAGGACACAAAGACGTCACCTGAGAGCCACCTCACATTCGAGGAGCCCGGATGCCATCCCCAGGGTGACACGACCCCTCGGGCGGACGTCCACCGGCATACCCGACACAGATGATGTTGAAAGTCGAACTAAAAAGGGCTACCGTGCAAGGCGTGAGGTTGTTTAACCTTCAACAGACCGTTCGGACACCCCCTGGAGCAGGACATGGGCTTCTTCAGCCGCAAGGACAGCACCCCCGCGACCACCGCCACGCCGGCCGTCACGGGCCCCGACCTCACCGCGCTGACCGGTGACTACACGATCGACCCGGCGCACACCACGATCGGTTTCGTCGCCCGGCACGCCATGGTCACCAACGTCAAGGGCAGCTTCCACGACGTCACCGGCACGCTGCACCTGGACGGGGCGGACCCCAGCAGGTCCACCGCCACGCTCGACATCAGGATGGACAGCATCGACACCGCCAACGCCGACCGGGACGTGCACCTGAAGTCGTCCGACTTCTTCAAGACCGACGAGTTCCCGGTCATGACCTTCCGCTCCACCAAGGCGGAGGCCCTGGGCGGCGACGACTACCGCATCACCGGTGACCTGTCCCTGCTCGGCGTGACCAAGCCGATCACCATCGACCTGGAGTTCAACGGCGCCGCGAAGGACCCGTTCGGCAACGAGCGCGTCGGCTTCGAGGGCAAGGCCGAGATCCTCCGCTCGGAGTGGGGCCTGACCTGGAACGCGGCGCTGGAGACCGGCGGCGTCCTCGTCTCCGACAAGATCAGGCTGAACTTCGACATCTCGGCCGTCAAGAACGCGTGACCCCTCCGGGGGTTCAGCCGGAAGACATCGGCCGAGCAGTGGACGGACCGCGCGGGTCGGCTTCAGAACCCTCCCCCGAAGTCGCCCCCGCTGTCCCCTCCGCCGAAGTCGCCGCCGCCGCTGTCCCCGAACCCGCCCCCGAAGTCCCCGGGGTCGAAGTCCGTGCCGGAGACATCGCCCCCCTCGTAGCCGCCCCCGTAGTCGCCCCCGCCGAAGTCGCCGTACCCCGTGCCGTAGTCGGCGGCGTACGACGGCGTCGCCATGATGCTCCCGAGCAGGGTGCCGACGAGCAGGCCGGGCAGGATGCCGCCGCCGAAGTAGCCGCCCGCCCAGGGGCCGTAGGCGGGACCCGCGTCCCAGTAGGGGCGGCGGCCGTAGTCCGTGTCGACCTCGCGGATCACCGGGTCGCGGCCGTCGGCCAGCCGGGTGGCGTCGGCCGCGCAGACGGGGACCTGACGCGCGGCGCCGCCGGGCGGGGTCCAGGTGGCGTCGGTGACCGAGGGGCCGTGGCGCGGATCGAAGAAGCAGGGCGGGCGGCGCTCGGGCAGGGGGCGGCCCTCACGGCGGGCGGCCAGCCGGGCCAGGGAGAAGCGGCCGTCCTCCAGGGCCTCGGTGACCGTGCGGACGTCCTCCGGGCGGCTCGCCTGCGCCATGCGCTGTTTGGCGGTGTCGTAGGCGTCGAGGGCGTGCTCGTAGTCGGCGCGCATCGCGTCGTCGGCACCGGGCCCGGCCGGCTGGAAGTCGAGGCGGTCCAATTCCTCGCCGAAGGCGGTGATGTCCTCGTCCACGACCACCCGGAGACGGTCGAGCGCGGCCCGCTGTTCTTCCTCGCGGCGCCGTCGGTTGCGGCGGACCAGCGCGAATGCGCCCACACCGCCCGCCAGCACCACCGCGCCGACCGCGATCAGGGCCGCACTCGACGCACCGCCGCCTCCGCTCGAGCCGCCCCAGCTCTTCGGGGCGTGGCCGCCCATGTGGGCCAGGGCCCGGTCGGTGAAGTCGGTGAGCTGGGCCTTGGCCGGCTCGCCCTGGACGCTCGTCACCAGGTTCTGCCGGGCCGTCGCCGACATGACGGAGGCGTCGGCGCGGGCGTCGAAGCGGTCGCCGAGGCGGATGCCGTACAGGCCGGTGATGCCGGTGGCCGCGCGGAGTCGGGAGAACAGGCCGGCCGTCGGGTAGTCGGCCGGGAGCACCGCGATGAACAGCGGTTTGTTCGCGTCCTTGATGCGTTTCGCGAGCGCGTCGGCGTCCGCCTTCGACAGCTGGGCCGAGGCGGCCGGGTCGACGTAGACCGGGCCCTTGCGGAACGCCTGGGCGATCGTGGAGATGCCGGTCTGCGCGCTCGCCGCGGGCGCGAACAGGGTCGCCATGACCAGGGCGAGGGCGGCCAGCAGCAGTGCTGGGAGGCTTCGGGTCCGCAGGACGGCCTTCATGCTTCGAAGCTACCCGAAGCCTCCCGTGAGCGGGCGGAACGATCCCGGTCTACGCGGCCCGGTATGCCGCCGTCAGCTTCTGCACCGCCGTTCCGTACCGGCCGGTGAGCAGCAGGTGGTCGGCGTCGGCGAAGGGTTTCGCCACCGCCGGTGTCAGCCGCTCCCCCAACCGCTCCCGCACCCGGTTCTGGACGATCAGCCGCGCCTTGGTCACCAGCGCGCGGCCCACCCCGTCGGCGCCCGTCCGTTCGGCCGCCGTCGCCGCCGCAGCCAGCGCCTTCAGGGTGGCCGTACCGCCGCGCGGGACGCCGGTGAGGGTGGTCAGGCCCCAGCCGTACGGGAACTGGGGGTCGTACGACGCGTCGCCCACGTTGATCGGCAGCTGCGCCTCGGACTTCGGCCAGGTGACCGGCAGCTGTCCGGTGAAGGGGCGCCTGCCGTAGAGGACGTCGGCGACGCCCTCGCCCTCGGTGCCGGGCAGCCAGGAGGCCACCAGCGCGTCGATCGTGCCGAGCCGGTCGCCGATGAGCTGGGGACGGCCGGAGACGATCAGCACCGCGCACTTCATGGCCGCGCACACCTTGTCCACGGCCGCCTGGTCGGCGGCGGACAACTGGAGGCTGCGGCCGTTGCCGACGTCGCCGACGCCCTCGGCGTACGGGGTCTCGCCGACCACGACGACGCCGACGTCGTAGCCCGCCAGAGGTGCCGAGGCGTCCCTGGAGTAGGTGACGTCCCCGCCGGCCTCGCGCATGCCCTGCAGGATGGTCGTGCCCCGGGTGTGGGTGCCGGACGCGCCCTGCCAGGTGAGGGTCCAGCCGCCGGTCTGATTGCCGAGGTCGTCGGCGTTCGACCCGGCCACGTACACCTTCTCGCTCTTCTTCAGCGGCAGGACGTTCCCGCTGTTCTTCAGCAGGACCTGCGACTCGGCGGCTGCCCTGCGGGCGACCGCCCGGTGGGCCGGGGAGCCGATGGCGGCGGCGCCGCTGGTGTCGGCGTAGGGGTGCTCGAAGAGGCCGAGCCTGAACTTCTGGGTGAGGATGCGGGAGACCGCGTCGTCGATCCGCCGCTCGCTGATGCGGCCCGCCTTCACCTCGTCGACGAGCGTGCTGCTGAAGTCCTTGTAGCCGTACGGCACCATCATCATGTCGACGCCCGCGTTCACCGCCGTGCGCACATGCGCGGCGTAGTCGCCGGGGAGCTGGTCGATGGCGTTCCAGTCGCTGATGACGAAGCCGTCGAAGCCCATCCGGTCCTTGAGCACGCCGTTGATCATGTCGCCGCGTGCGTGCATCCTCACCGGGCCCCGGCCGTCGCCGGTGATGTCGAGGGAGGAGTACGACGGCATGACCGTGCCGATGCCCCGCTCGACGGCGGTCCGGTACGGCGCCAGATGGATGTCCTCCAGCTGCTGCCGGGTGACGGTGGTGACCCCCTGGTCGATCGTGTAGGTGCCGGTGGTGGAGGAGCCGTAGGCGGTGCCGCCGTCGCCGGCGAAGTGCTTGGCGGTGGCGAGCACCTTGTCGTTCCGGCTCAGGTCGCGTCCGTCGGCGCGGCCCTGGAGGCCCTGGATGATGGTCTCCATGGACTGCACGAGGGCCGGGTCCTCGCCGAAGGACTCGTAGGCGCGGCCCCAGCGTTCGTCACGGCTCACGCACAGGCAGGGCGCGAAGTCCCAGGGGATGCCGGTGGCGCGGACCTCGGCGGCCGTCACCTCGCCCGTCTCCTCGGCGAGTTGGGGGTCCCGGGTGGCGCCGATGCCGGTGTTGTGCGGCATGATCGTGGCGCCGGTCAGGTTGTTGTGGCCGTGGACCGCGTCGACGCCGTAGATCAGCGGGACCTGGAAGCGGGTCGCCCGCGCCCGGAGCTGGAAGCCGTCGATCATCCTGGCCCAGGCCTCGGGGGTGTTGGGCGTGGGCGTGGAGCCGCCGCCGGAGAGCAGCGAGCCGAGGGCGTACGTCGTGATGTCACCACCGCCGCCGACGGCCCCGCGCTCGGCCTGTGTCATCTGCCCGGCCTTCTCCTCCAGGGACATCCGGGAGAGCAGGTCGGCGACGCGCTTGCGCACGGGCAACCCGGCGTTCAGATACGGCAGTCCGTGCGCGTCGATGACGATCTGCGGGGTTTCCGCCGGGGCTTTGGCGCCGGTGACCGTGAGCTTGAGCGGGACGGTCTCGGCGGGTTCGGCGGTCCTGTCCTTGCGGGTGGGCACCTCGATGGTCTGCGAGGCGCCGGACGCGGTGCCGGCCGGGAAGGTGAGGGTGCCGGAGACCGGGGTGTAGTCCCGGCCGGCGGTGGCGGAGCCGCCCTGCGTGGTGTACGTGACCGTCACGGGGTCGTCGACGGGCTGGTCGCCGGTCGTGACCAGGGTGACCTTCACCTGGGCGGTGCCGCCCTCCTTGACCGGGTGGACGGGCGCGCCGGTGGTGACGGAGGCGCGCAGCGACTGGTCGGCCCTGCCGTACAGCTCCACGTCGTCCATGGCGAAGTCGCCCCGGGTGCCGGGCGGGAGGGTGACCGCGTACCCCCACATCCGCGTGAGCCCGAGGACGTGGTCGATGCCGCCGACGGGCTGGTAGTCGGTGCGGTACCGGAAGTCGGTGAAGGGGATCTCGATGCGCTTCCAGCCGGTGAAGTCGTCGGTGAAGGAGGTCGTCCAGAGTTCCGAGGCCTCGCCGTTCGCGCCGCCGTCCTTGATCTCGAAGGCGATCTTCCTGCCGTTGTCGCGGCCGTCCCACCAGAAGCGGATGCCCTGGTGGGCGGACCAGTCGTGGGCGGGCCGGCCGGCGGCGAAGTCGTGGGTGAAGCCGCCGTAGCCGCTGATGTCGTAGGTGCCGGTGAGGACCTTGGCGCCCTCGGGGGCGTCGGCGCGGCCGGTGAGGCGGAGGGCGGGCGGGTCGTCGGTGTCGCTCCCCCAGGTGAAGATGCCGTCGGCGGGCTGGGAGGCGAAGGGGACCTCGCCCTCGAAGCGGTCGACGGGGACCGGGGCGGGGTCGTCGGCGGCGTGGGCGGCGGCGGACAGGGGCAACAGGGCGGCGAGCAAGGCCCCGGAGACGAGCAGGGCGGTTCTCGGCATAGACCTTCCCTCGGCTCTCGCGGTTCACTCATGTCTTAGATCACGCCGTGAGTTAACTAACGGCCCCTCAGGCCCGTCAAGACGTCGTGTCAGACAGGGATTCATGGAAATGACGGTCGCCATGCTGCGCTTCCGGGCTTCGCGGCTCATGGTAGGGCTATGACCACACCGCAGGATCTGTTCCTCGTCAGTCTCGACGTGCCCGGCGATCACCCCGTCGAGCAGGGTGATCTGTCACTGGCGCTCGCGGGGGCCGAGCTGATCGATCTGCTCGGCGCGCGGGCTCTCACCCTGGACGGTGAGCGCATCGTGCCCGGTCCGGTGCTGACCACGGGTGACCGGATGCTGGACGAGGCCGGGGCGGCGCTGGTGCGGAAGGAGCCGTACGAGACCGTCGAGGACTGGCTGTGGCGCCGGGGGCAGGGGCTGGCCGTGGCCTATCGCGACGTGCTGGACGCCGAGGGGCAGCTCTCGGGGAAGCGGCACCGCTGGCCCCACCGAGCCGACAAGGCGGCGGCTGCCGACACCCCGGCCCGGCGGCATGCCGCCGACCGCTGGTGGTCCCGTGAGCCGGTGCTCGCCGGGCTCGGCGCCGCCCTGGGCGTCCAGAGCGAGCGGCCGCCCGAGGAGGAGCCCGGCGACGAGGCGGTCGTCACCGTCCTGGTGGCGGTCGGCGACGCGGTGACCGAGCTGGAGGCCGTGCGCGAGCGGCGGCGCATCGAGAACGCGGCCTTCGACAACATCTGGCGGGCGCCCTGAGCCTCAGAAGTCCGGCTGCCTCAGGGGGCCCGCTGCCTCAATGGGCGCGGCTGCCTCAACGGACGCGGCCGCCTCAGGAGAGCGGCTGGCCGATGCCCATCAGGTTGCCCTCGCTGTCCCGGAACCAGGCGGCCCGCTCCCCGCGCGCGCCCTTGCTCGGGTAGTTGCCCTCGATCTCGGCGATGCCGTCCCGGGTGCGGAAACCGGGCGCGTCCACGTCCTCGAACACGACCCCGCGCCGCCTCAGCGCCGCCACGACCGCCTCCAGGTCGTCGACCTCGAACGCCATCTGGGTGAAGGTGCCGGGCGAGACCCCGGTGGAGCGGAACACCACGAAGTCGGTCCCGGCGCACCGGTACAGCAGCCCGCCGGGGCGTTCGTCGACGGGTTCGAGCCCGAGCTTGTCGGCGTAGAAGCGCCGGGCCCGCGCCAGGTCCCCGGCGGGCAGCCGGGTGGCCACGCGGGCCCGGGACAGCAGATCGGCGGTGTCTGTGCTCATGCCTCCACTGTGACTACTCCGCCGGCGCCACGCCCGCCCGCAGCAGGCCGTACGTGTACGCGTCCTCCAGCGCCTGCCAGGAGGCGGCGATGACGTTCTCGGCCACGCCGACCGTGGACCACTCGCCGGAGCCGTCCGAGGTGGAGATCAGGACCCGGGTGGTGGAGGAGGTGCCGTGCTTGCCCTCCAGGATGCGGACCTTGTAGTCGACCAGCTCCAGCTTGGCGAGCTGCGGGTAGATCTTCTCCAGCGCGACGCGCAGCGCGCGGTCGAGGGCGTTGACCGGGCCGTTGCCCTCGGCCGTGGCGACGATCCGCTCGCTCTTGGCCCACAGCTTGACGGTGGCCTCGTTGGCGTGGGTGCCGTCGGGGCGGTCCTCGACGATGGCCCGCCAGGACTCCACGTCGAAGTACTTCAGCGGGCGGCCCTCGACCTCGGCGCGCAGCAGCAGTTCGAAGGAGGCGTCGGCGGCCTCGTACGTGTAGCCCTTGAGCTCGCGCTCCTTGACGCGCTCGACCACCCGGCCGACCAGCTCCCGGTCGCCGCCGAGGTCGATGCCGAGCTCCTTGCCCTTGAGCTCGATCGAGGCGCGGCCGGCCATGTCGGAGACCAGCATGCGCATGGTGTTGCCGACCAGCTCGGGGTCGATGTGCTGGTACAGGTCCGGGTCGACCTTGATCGCGGAGGCGTGCAGGCCGGCCTTGTGGGCGAAGGCGGATACGCCGACGTAGGGCTGGTGGGTGGACGGGGTGAGGTTGACGACCTCGGCGATGGCGTGCGAGATCCGGGTGGTCTCGCGGAGCTTGCCGTCGGGCAGCACCTTCTTGCCGTACTTCAGCTCCAGGGCGGCGACGACCGGGAAGAGGTTGGCGTTGCCGACGCGCTCGCCGTAGCCGTTGGCCGTGCACTGCACGTGGGTGGCGCCCGCGTCGACGGCGGCGAGGGTGTTGGCGACCGCGCAGCCCGTGTCGTCCTGGGCGTGGATGCCGAGCCGGGCGCCGGTGTCGGCGAGGACGGTGGAGACGACGGCGTGGATCTGGGCCGGGAGCATGCCGCCGTTGGTGTCGCAGAGGATGACGACGTCGGCGCCGGCCTCCGCAGCCGTACGGACGACCGCCTTGGCGTACTCGGCGTTGGCGCGGTAGCCGTCGAAGAAGTGCTCGCAGTCCACGAAGACCCGGCGGCCCTGGTCCTTCAGGTACGACACCGTGTCGCGGACCATGTCCAGGTTCTCGTCCAGGGTGGTGCGCAGCGCCAGCTCCACATGCCGGTCGTGCGACTTGGCGACCAGGGTGATCACCGGGGCGCCGGACTCCAGCAGGGCCTTGACCTGCGGGTCCTCGGCGGCCTTCGCACCGGCGCGGCGGGTGGCGCCGAAGGCGACCAGCTGGGCGTGCTTGAAGGCGATCTCCGCCTGCGCGCGGGCGAAGAACTCGGTGTCGCGCGGGTTCGCGCCGGGCCAGCCGCCCTCGATGAAGCCGACGCCGAAGTCGTCCAGGTGCCGTGCGATGGCGAGCTTGTCCGCGACGGTGAGGTTGATGCCCTCGCGCTGCGCGCCGTCGCGCAGCGTGGTGTCGAAGACGTGGAACGAGTCGTCGAGCTCGCTGGTTGCCGTCTCGGTCATGGTCTCAAGGCTCCTGTTGTGAATCTTCGGTCTTACCGGAATGACCGGCTCCACCGTCCCCCCAATGGTCCCTCGCGCTGCGCTCCCGGCTGAAGGTGGGCCGGAAAACGAAAAAACCCCTCGCGGGTGCGAGAGGTCTGCGCGCGGGTCGAGGACGACGGTGGCCACCCGCATCTGTTCGTACGAGGTGGTCACTGCGGACCGGCGCGCCTGCTGCCCATAATCATGGCGAGCGAGAACACGGGGGCAGTCTGGCACAGTCCCACCCCCGGTTCGCCGACCGTCTCAGGATGCGGGCGTCAGACTGGACTCCGCTGAGCCCGCTCCGGCTTCCTGACCGGCCCTCACCCGGGCCAGATCCAGGTCCCTCGTCTCCCGCATGGTGACGTACACCACCAGGGATACGGCGGCACAGCCCGCCACGTACCAGTAGAAGCCGGACTCGATCCCGGCCTTCTTGAACCACAGGGCGATGTATTCCGCGGTGCCGCCGAAGAGGGCGTTGGCGAGGGCGTACGGCAGGGCCACGCCGAGCGCGCGGACGCCGGTCGGGAACAGTTCGGCCTTCACACAGGCGTTGATCGAGGTGTAGCCGGTGACGACGACCAGCGCGAGCAGGGCGAGCCCGAGGGCCGGCCAGAAGCTGCCCGTGTGCTTGAGCAGGGTCATGACCGGCACGGTGAGGAGGGTGGAGCCGACCGCGAAGGTGATCAGCAGCGGGCGCCGGCCGATCCGGTCGGAGAGGGCGCCCGCGAGGGGCTGGAGCGCGGCGAAGACGATCAGTGCGGTGAAGGAGACGAGGGTGGCGGTCTGCTTGGACAGGCCGGCCGAGTTGGACAGGTACTTGGTCAGATAGGTGGTGTACGTGTAGTAGGCGACCGTGCCGCCCATGGTGAGGGCGATGACGAGGAACGCCTCCCGCTTGTACGCCCACAGCGCGCGCAGGGTGCCGCGCTCCTCGGCGTGCGAGTCGTCCTCCTCGTACACCTCGGTCTCCAGCATGCTGCGCCGCAGATAGAAGATGACGGCGGCGCCGAGCGCACCGACGACGAACGGGATCCGCCAGCCGTAGCTGTGCAGGGCGCTGTCGGACATGGTCCGCTGCAGGATGATCTGCAGGCCGAGGCCGACGATCTGGCCGGCGGTCATGGAGACGTACTGGAAGCTGGAGGCGAATCCGCGCCGCTTCGGGTCCGAGGCCTCCGTCAGATAGGTGGCGCTGGCCGCGTACTCGCCGCCCACCGACAGGCCTTGCAGCAGGCGGGCGACGAGCAGCACGAGCGCGCCGCCGTAGCCGGCGACCGTGTAGGTGGGGGCGACGGCGATGAGGACCGCCGACGCCGACATCAGCGAGACGGTCAGGGTCAGCGCCGCCTTACGGCCCTTGCGGTCACCGACCCTGCCGAGCAGCCAGCCGCCCACGGGGCGCATGAAGAATCCGACGGCGAAGATGCCGGCGGTGTTCATGAGTTGGGCGGTGGGGTTGCCGCTCGGGAAGAACGCGCCGGCGAAGTAGGTGGCGAAGCTCGCGTACACGAACCAGTCGAACCACTCGACCATGTTGCCCGCCGAACCGACCCAGATCTTCTTCCAGTGTTGTCGTCCCATGGGCCGTTACTTGCCCGGCCCACGAGGAAACGATTCCTTTACCGGCAGCCACGACGGCGCCGCAGTCACGGCGAAAGGAGCGTATCCTCGACGAACTCCCTTACGTGCGCCAGCACTTGGCCGCGGTCCGTGCCGCGCAGCCCGATGGCGACGTGGATGGAGAAACCGTCGAGCAGCGCACGCAGCCGGGAGGCGAAGCGATCCGCGTCCACCCGGCGGAACTCCCCGCGCGAGATCCCCTCGGCGATCAGCGCGACCAGGTCCCGGTGCCACGCCCCCTCGATCGCCGCCTGCCGGAGGCGGGCTTGGTCGTCCGCGTTCTGCGAGCGGTTCCAGACCTCCAGCCACAGCGTCCAGTGCGGATCGCGGTGGCCGTCGGGGACGTACAGGTCGACATAGGCGGACAGTCGCTCCCCGGCGGTTCCAGGGCCGGTGAGGAGCCGGCCCCGCTCCGCGCCGAGCCGCCCCTCGCTCCACTCCAGGGTCTGCAGCAGCAGTTCGTCCTTGGAGTGGAAGTAGTACAGGAGATGGCCGCTGCTCATCCCGACCTCGCGGCCGAGCGCCGCCATGGTGAGCTTCTCCAGACCGCGCTCGGCGATCATGTCCATGGCGGCGGCGAGGACCTCCTCGCGCGGCGGCGCGTTCTTCCGCGCCCGTGCCGCACCGGCCATCCCTGACTCCTACATGCTCATGCCTTCGGCTGCTGCTGGGTGATGCAGTGGATGCCGCCCCCACCCGCAAAGATCGTACGCGCGTCCACCAGGGTGACCGTCCGCTCGGGGAACAGGCGGCGGAAGATCCCGGCGGCGATCTCGTCGCGCGGGTCGTCGAAGCCGCACAGCACGACGCCGCCGTTGCAGATGTAGTGGTTGATGTAGGAGTAGTCGGCCCAGTGGCCGTCGGCCTCCAGGACGGTCGGGGCGGGGACCTCCACCACCTCCAGCGCACGGCCCCGGGCGTCGGTCTGGGAGCGCAGGATGCCGATGACCTCCTTGGTGACCTCGTGGTCGGGGTGGGCGGGGTCCGGCTGGGAGTGCGCCACCACGACGCCCGGCCGGGCGAAGGCGGCCACGATGTCCACGTGGCCGAGGGTGCCGAAGCCGTAGGGAGGGTAGTCGCCGGTCAGGCCGCGCGGCAGCCAGATCGCCTTGCTGGTGCCGAGGTGGGCGTGGATCTCGGCCTCGACCTCCTCCTTCGACCAGTGCGGGTTGCGCTCGGGGCCCAGCTGGACCGTCTCGGTGAGCAGCACGGTGCCCTCGCCGTCGACGTGGATCGCGCCGCCCTCGTTGACCAGCTTCGAGGCGTACGTCTTCGCGCCCGCGAGGTCGGAGACATACGCGGCGATCTTGGAGTCGTGCTCCCAGCGGGCCCAGTCCTGCGCGCCCCAGCCGTTGAACGTCCAGTCCACGGCGGCCAGTTCGCCCTTGCCGTCGGTGAGGAAGGTGGGCCCGATGTCCCGCATCCAGGCGTCGTCCAGCTCCCGTTCGACGGTGTCGACGTCCGGGCCGAGCAGCGCCTGCGCCTCGGCCGACTGACCGGGGCCGCAGACCACGGTCACCGGCTCGAAGCGGCGGATCGCGCGGGCCACCGAGGCCCAGGCGGCGCGGGAGGCGGCGAGGTCGTCCGGGTCGTCGAAGGTGGGGTTGGGGCCCGGCCACGCCATCCAGGTGCGCTCGTGCGGGGTCCACTCGGCGGGCATGCGGAAGCCGTCGGCGGCAGGGGTGGTCATGTGAGATCCCTGAGGGTTAGAGGAAGTACAGGCGGTTGAGGGAGACGGAGTCGGCGGGCTCCGAGCGCAGCGGTTCGCCGTCGAGGGTGACCAGACCGGTGCGCCGGTCGACGTCGACGGCTCCGATACGGGCGTTCAGCCGCAGGTCGGCGGGGCCGATGCCCCGGGTGCCGCGCACGGCGACCCTCCGGCGGCGGGTGGGCATCGTGTCGTTGCCCTGGTCGACGGCCGCCCGGGCGACGAACGCGACGGAGATGTCGGCGGCCGTGGCACCGTACGAGCCGAACTGCGGGCCGAGGACGAGGGGTTCACAGGTGTCGGTGGCCGCGTTGGGGTCGCCGACCACGCCATACGCCGGGAAGCCGGACTTCAGCACCAGCTGCGGCTTGGCGCCGAAGTACTCGGGGCGCCACAGCACGATGTCGGCGAGCTTGCCGACCTCGATCGAGCCGACCTCGTGCGCGAGGCCGTGCGCGATGGCCGGGTTGATCGTCAGCTTGGCCATGTAGCGCAGGACGCGGGCGTTGTCGTCGCCGTCGCCGTCACCCTCCAGGGGCCCCAGCTCGGCCTTCATCTTCCCGGCCATGGCGAACGTACGGCGCACCGTCTCACCGGCGCGGCCCATGCCCTGGGCGTCGGAGGAGGTGATGCCGATCGCGCCCAGGTCGTGCAGCACGTCCTCGGCGCCCATCGTGCCGGCCCGGATGCGGTCGCGGGCCATGGCGGCGTCGCCGGGCAGGTCCGGCTTGAGGTCGTGGACGGAGACGATCATGCCGTAGTGCTCGGCGACCGCGTCCCGGCCGAAGGGCAGGGTGGGGTTGGTGGAGGAGCCGATGACGTTCGGTACACCGGCCATCTTCAGCACGTTCGGGACGTGTCCGCCGCCGCAGCCCTCGATGTGGAAGGCGTGGATGGTGCGGCCCTCCAGCACCTTCAGGGTGTCCTCGACCGACAGGCACTCGTTCAGGCCGTCGCTGTGCAGGGCGACCTGGACGTCGTGCTCCTCGGCGACCCGCAGCGCGGTGTCCAGCGCCCGGGTGTGGGCGCCCATGTCCTCGTGCACCTTGAAGCCGGAGGCTCCTCCTTCGGCCAGCGCCTCGATCAGGGGCGCGTCGTGGGAGGACGAGCCCCGGCCCAGGAAGCCGATGTTGACCGGCCAGGCGTCGAAGGCGTTGAAGGCGTGGCGCAGCGCCCAGGGCGAGTTGACGCCGACGCCCCACACCGGGCCGAACTCCTGCCCGATGACCGTGGTCACCCCGGAGGCGAGGGAGGCCTCCATGATGCGCGGCGACAGCAGATGGACGTGTGTGTCGACGGCCCCGGCGGTGGCGATCAGCCCCTCTCCGGACACGATGGAGGTGCCGGTGCCGACGACGACGTCCACGCCGTCGAGGGTGTCCGGGTTGCCGGCGCGTCCGATGGCGCAGATCCGGCCTTCCCGGATGCCGATGGAGACCTTCCGGATGCCCTGCGCCGCGTCGATCACGACGACGTTGCTGATCACGACGTCGCAGGTGTCGCGGACGGCGGCGGCCTTGAGGTGCAGTCCGTCGCGGGCGGTCTTGCCGAAGCCGGCCAGGAACTCGTCGCCGTAGCGCTGGGAGTCGGACTCGACGCGGACGGTCAGGCCCGAGTCGCCGAGGCGGACGCGGTCGCCGGCGCGGGGGCCGTGGGTGGCTGCGTAGGCGTGCGGGTCGACATGGATCGCCCGGCTCACCTCTCGTCCCTTCGAGCGGCTCATCGCTTTTCGCCTCCGTCCGTCGTCGCTCCCAGGTATCCGCATGCGGCGGCCCTGCGCAGGGCCTCGTCCTTGGCGCCGGGCACGTCCAGCGGCCCGTCGACCAGTCCGGCGAAGCCGATCGCGATCCGGTCGCCGCCGATGGGGACGAGACCGACCTCCTCGCTCTCGCCCGGCCCGAACCGCACGGACGATCCGGCGGGCACGGCGAGCCGCATGCCGTAGGCGGCGGCCCGGTCGAAGTCCAGGCGTGGGTTGGCCTCGAAGAAGTGGAAGTGGGAGGTGACGGAGACCGGCACGGTCGCGGTGTTGGTGACCGTGAGCCGGACGGCCGGCGCGGGGTCGGCGTGCTGGGGTCCGGGCAGCAGTGCGCCCGGTGCCTGCTCGCCGAGGCCGCCGCCGATGGGATCGGAGACCACCGCGAGCCGGGAGCCGTCGTCGAAGACGGCCTCGACCATCACCTCGGTGACGACGTCGGCGACGCCCGGCAGCACGTCCTCGGGGCCGAGCACGGACCGGGCCGCCTCGACGGCCTCGGCGAGCCGTCTGCCGTCCCGGGCCGCCTCGCAGACGGTGTCCGCGATCAGCGCGGTCGCCTCCGGCACGTTCAGCCTGAGGCCGCGCGCCCGGCGGGCCCTGGCCAGCTCAGCGGCTCCGAAGAGCAGCAGCCGGTCACGTTCCGTGGGGGTGAGTCTCATGTCGCGGCACCTCCTTGCCATCACCCGATTAGAGCACCACTCTAAACACAGAATTCTTGAAACAGAAGCATTGACTGCGGGCCGAGACTTCACAGACATTGAACGTCGCTCTAACTCTCTGGCGGTAGTCGAAGGAGACCAGTCATGCCGATAGAACAGCGCGGAGTCGACACCATCCCGGACGAGGAACGGACCAGCGGTCCGCGCGACCTCGTCTCGATCCTGCTCGGCTCCAACCTCTGCCTCGGGGTGATCATCTTCGGGTGGCTGCCGCCCTCCTTCGGGCTCGGCTGGTGGGCGTCGGTGAGCGCGATCGTGGCGGGAACGGTGGTCGGCACGGCCGTCACGGCCCCGCTCGCCCTCGTCTCCCTGCGCACCGCGACCAACCTGTCCACCTCCTCCGGCGCCCAGTTCGGCGTCCGGGGCCGGCTGGTCGGCTCGGTGGTCGGTCTGCTGCTCGCCCTCGGCTACACGGCGCTGACCGTGTGGATCGGCGGCGATGTGATGCTGAGCGTGCTCGGCCGGCTCTTCGGGGTACCGGCGGACGGGGTGTCGTACGCCCTCGTCTACGCGGTGCTCGCGGCGGCGACCGTCGCGGGCGCGGTGTACGGCTACCGGGTGCTGCTCGCCATGTCCCGCGTCCTCGCCATCGGCATGACGGCCCTGCTGGCCCTCGGGATCGCCGCCTACGCCCCGCACTTCACCACCGCGGCGCTGCCCGACGCCGGCGGCTGTCTGCTCGGCTCGTTCTGGCCGACCTGGTTCCTGGCGGCGGTGGCCGCGGGCCTGTCCGGTCCCATCGCCTTCATCACCCTGCTCGGTGACTACACCCGCTACATCTCGCCGTCCCGGCACTCCAGCCGCCGGGTGCTGCACGCCACCTGGCTCGGGCTGATCCTCGGTCTGCTGGTGCCGCAGCTGTTCGGCACCTTCACGGCGTACGCGGCCCACGCGGCCACCGACTACGCGGGCCCGCTGGTGGTGGCCTCGCCCACCTGGTACCTGATCCCGCTGCTGCTGTCGGCGTCCGCCGGCTCGGTCGGCAACGCCGGTCTGATGCTGTACTCCATGGGCCTGGACCTGGACGCGATCCTGCCGAAGGCCTCCCGCGCCCGGGCCACCTACACGGTCGCCGTCGTCGCCACGGTCTGCGTCTTCGTCGGCCACTACGCCTGGAACGCGCAGTCCGCGATGACGTCCTTCGTGCTGCTGCTCACCGCCCTCGGCACCCCGTGGGCCGTCATCACCCTCATCGGCTTCGCCCGCTGTCGCGGTGTGTACGACGCCGACGCCCTGCAGGTCTTCAACCGCCGTTCGCGGGGCGGCGTCTACTGGTACCGGGCGGGCTGGAACGCACGGGCGGCCGGCTCCTGGGCACTGGGCGCCGGAGTCGGCCTGCTGGGGGTGTCCCTGCCGGCGTACCAGGGCCCGCTGCTGCGCCTGACCGGCGGGGTGGACTGCAGCTTCCTGCTGTCGGGCGCGGTCGGGGGCCTGGTCTACCTGCTGCTGACGTTCCGCCAGGAAACCGGGAGGGCCGCGACGGACGTCGACGAGTCCGAGGCGGCCCTGAGCGTGTCCGGCCGGGGTTAGCCGATCTTGTGCATCCAGCCGTGCTCGTCCGCCGTGACACCACGCTGGACGCCGAGCAGGGCCTCGCGCAGCCGGAGGGTCACCTCGCCGGGGGTGCCGTCGCCGTGGGTCCAGGCGTCCGTCCTGGTCTTGACGTGACCGATGGGTGTGACCACGGCGGCGGTGCCGCAGGCGAAGACCTCGGTGAGCGCGCCGGAGGCCGCGTCCTCGCGCCACTGCTGGAGGGTGACGACGCCCTCCTCGGCGGTGTAGCCGAGGTCGCGGGCGACCTGGAGCAGGGAGTCGCGGGTGATGCCCTCCAGGATCGAGCCGGTCAGCTCCGGGGTGACGATCCGGTCGCCGTAGACGAAGGCGACGTTCATGCTGCCGCTCTCCTCGACCTTGGTGCGGGTGACCGCGTCGAGGTAGACGACCTGGTCGCAGCCGTGCGCGGCGGCCTCGGCCTGCGGGAGCAGGGAAGCGGCGTAGTTGCCGCCGGTCTTGGC
Source organism: Streptomyces sp. NPDC007205 (assembly GCF_040634095.1). Lineage (NCBI taxonomy): Bacteria > Bacillati > Actinomycetota > Actinomycetes > Kitasatosporales > Streptomycetaceae > Streptomyces > Streptomyces sp. NPDC007205. Next base: position 112,049 of record NZ_JBEYEW010000012.1, on the reverse strand, counting down.
GTCACCGGTGCCGCCGGGGACGGCACGGACGTGGTCCTCGGAGACCCAGATGGTGACCGGCCTCACGCCACCGGCGAAGTAGGCGCCGGAAGGCGAGGCGATGAGCATGAACAGGTACTCGTTCGCCGGGTGCACACCGAGCGCCGCCTCGGTGGCGAACATGAACGGGCGCAGGTACAGCGACTGCTCGCCGCCGTGCGGCGGGACCCAGTCGGCGTCCTGGGTGAGCAGCGCGTCCAGCGCGGCGATGAACAGCTCCTCGGGCAGCTCGGCCATGGCCATGCGGCGGGCCGAGTTGCGGAAGCGGCGGGCGTTCGCCTCGGGGCGGAACAACGCGATCGAGCCGTCGGGCTGACGGTAGGCTTTCAGCCCCTCGAAGATCTCCTGACCGTAGTGCAGGACGTGGGTGGAGGGGTCGAGGGAGATCGGGCCGTACGGGACGAGCTGGGCGTCGTGCCAGCCGCGCCCCTCGGTCCACTTGATCGTCACCATGTGGTCGGTGAAGTGGCGGCCGAACCCGGGGTCGGCCAGGATCGCCTCGCGCTCGGCGGCGGCGAGGGGGCTGGCGGAGGGCTTGAGCTCGATCGTGGGCGTCGTCATGTGTTGTCCTTCACCGGTTGTAGTGACGGGCCGCTTATACGCCCCGCACACGGCCGCTGGCCAGTTCTAGGACGTCCGAGCATTCCCTCATACCGCGGCTCCGCGTTCGATTATCGCGCGGGGGCTGCGGCCGGCGGAACGGGGGTGAAAGCGGCCCAAGGGTTGATGGTGGCACCCGGCGAGGCACAGGAAAAGCCGCCGGGTGCGGATGCGACCCGGCGGCTCGGTGGGAGGGGGCGCCGGGTCAGCCGGCTACTCGTGCGGCGAGCGTGTCGCCGATCTGCGAGGTGCTGCGGGCGCCCAGCCCGGCACGCTCGGTGAGGTCGGCGGCGACGGCCGCGTCGATGCGGTCCGCCTCGGAGTCGTAGCCGAGGTGGCGCAGCAGCAGGGCGACGGACAGCACCGTGGCGGTGGGGTCGGCCTTGCCCTGGCCGGCGATGTCCGGGGCCGAGCCGTGCACCGGCTCGAACATCGAGGGGAACTCACCGGACGGGTTGATGTTCCCGCTCGCGGCCACGCCGATGCCGCCGGAGACGGCCGCGGCGAGGTCGGTGATGATGTCGCCGAAGAGGTTGTCGGTGACGATGACGTCGAACCGGCCCGGGTCGGTGACCAGGAAGATCGTGGCCGCGTCGACGTGCAGGTAGTCGGTGGTGACCTCGGGGAACTCCTGGGCCACCTTGTTGAAGATGTTCGTCCACAGGTGCCCGGCGAAGGTCAGCACGTTGTTCTTGTGGACCAGCGTGAGCTTCTTGCGCGGGCGGGCCTGGGCGCGGGCGAAGGCGTCACGGACCACCCGCTCGACGCCGAAGGCCGTGTTGACGGACACCTCGGTGGCGATCTCGTGCTCGGTGCCCTTGCGGATGGTGCCGCCGTTGCCGGTGTACGGGCCCTCGGTGCCCTCGCGGACGACGACGAAGTCGATCTCCGGCTGGCCGGCGAGCGGCGTGGCGACGCCGGGCAGGAGCTTCGACGGCCGCAGGTTGACGTGGTGGTCGAAGGCGAAGCGGAGCTTGAGCAGGAAGCCGCGCTCCAGGACGCCGGACGGCACCGACGGGTCACCGATGGCGCCGAGCAGGATGGCGTCGTGCCGCTTCAGCGCGTCGAGGTCGGCGTCGGTGAGGGTCTCACCCGTGGCGTGGTAGCGCTGGGCGCCGAAGTCGTACTCCTTGGTCTCCAGCTTCACATCCTGCGGCAGGACGGCGGAGAGGACCTTGAGACCTTCGGACACGACCTCCTGGCCGATGCCGTCACCCGGGATCACTGCGAGATTGATGCTGCGAGACATGCGGGCACCCTACTCCTCGTCCCAGTTGCTGACATGACCCTTCCACCATGCGGACAACCGGACGGATGTGCTCCGTGGGTGCGAAGCCGGTGGGGCGGGGTCTCAGTGGCCGGTCTCGCCACCGTTGTCGCGGCGGTCGAGTGCGCGCTGGAGGGCGGCGGCGGCGTTCTTGCGGTCGGACTCGCTCGCGCGGGACACGTGGCGGACTCGGCGGCGGACGGTCGTCTCGGCCATGGAAATCGTCTCCTTCGGCAAACGTGGAGCACGCGGAGGGGCAGGGAGACGCCGGAGAGGCGGCGAGCGAGGACCGCAGGGGTTGCCTGCACAGGGCCCGGCTCACGACCGCCATTCGCTGGATCGAGCGAGACGTTCGGCTCCTCCCAAACTAAGGGAGCGGCCCGCTCCTGTCTGCCCAATTACTCGGACTTCCTACTATCTGAGACGGTGGACCCCGTCACACCGCTCTGAGCTGGGCTTTCACGCGTTCGGGTGATGCCGCGCCGAGGGAACGCAGGGCGCGGATCAGGCCTCGTACGGCGGTGGTGGCGGCCAGTTCCGGCGTCGTGAGACAGCCGACGGAGCGGTGGGGCCGGCCCGGCCCGAGGTCGGTGATCTCCACGGCGGGCGGCGCCCCGGTGAGGGAGAGCGCGGGCATGATCGCCATGCCGAGCCCGCTGCCCACCATGGACAGCACCGCTCCGTCGTCCTCGGCGTTGACGGTCGCCGCCGGGATCCAGTCCTGGGCGGCCCACCAGGCGCGGGTGTAGGAGCCGCAGTTCTCCGCCCAGTCGACGAGCGGGAGGGCGCGCGGATCCGGGTGCCCGGCCGGATGGACCAGGGAGTACGGCTCCCACCCCCGACGCCCCGCCGGTCGTCTTCGACCATGCCGACGTCGTGGAGAAGAGCCTGCGCATCGAGGGCTTCCTGGTGAGCGACCACCGGGACGCGCAGGAGGAGTTGTACGACTTCGCCGTACCGCATCTGCGCAGCGGGGCGCTGACGGCGGACGAGACGGTGGTGGACGGGTTCGAGCGGATCGTGGAGGCGTTCCTGCTCATGCTGCGCGGCGGCAACACGGGCAAGATCCTGGTCCGCGCCGCATGACAGTCGGTGACGGTCGGTCAGGTGACGTCCCCCCGGCCGTACGGCGACGGCTTCGACGTATGGCAGGGAATGGACACGAATGGAAAGGAATGGAGACGGGCCGGGGAGCCTGCTCGGCGGCAGGCTTCCCGGCCCGTGTTCAGGGGGCTGAGGGTCAGCCCATGTGCGGGTAGGTGTAGTCGGTCGGCGGGACCAGGGTTTCCTTGATGGCGCGGGTCAGGGTCCAGCGCAGGAGGTTCTGCGGGGCGCCGGCCTTGTCGTTGGTGCCGGAGGCGCGGCCGCCGCCGAAGGGCTGCTGGCCGACGACGGCGCCGGTCGACTTGTCGTTGATGTAGAAGTTGCCCGCGGCGAAGCGGAGCTTCTCCATCGTGTAGGCGGCGGCGGCTCGGTCGTTGGAGACCACCGAGCCGGTCAGGGCGTAGTCCGACACCGACTCCATCTGCTCGAGCATCTCGTCGTACTTGTCGTCCTCGTAGACGTAGACGCCGAGGACCGGTCCGAAGTACTCCGTCCGGAAGACCTCGTTCTCCGGGTCGGTGGAGACGATCACCGTCGGGCGGACGAAGTAGCCGACCGAGTCGTCGTAGCTGCCGCCCGCGACGATCTCGCAGGTCGGGTCGGACTTCGCGCGGTCGATCGCGGCCTTGTTCTTGGCGAAGGCACGGTCGTCGATCACGGCGCCGATGAAGTTCGACAGATCGGTGACGTCACCCATGGTCAGGTAGTCGACCTCGGCCGCGAACTCCTCCCTGAAGCCGCTGTTCCAGATCGACGCCGGGATGTACGCCCGGGAGGTCGCGCTGCACTTCTGGCCCTGGTACTCGAAGGCACCGCGGGTCAGGGCGGTCTTCAGCACCGCGCGGTCGGCCGACGGGTGGGCGACCAGGAAGTCCTTGCCGCCGGTCTCGCCGACCAGACGCGGGTAGGAGCGGTACTTCTCGATGTTCGCGCCGACCGTCTTCCACAGGTACTGGAAGGTCCTGGTCGAGCCGGTGAAGTGGATGCCGGCGAGGTCACGGTGCTCCAGGGCCACCTTGGAGACCTCGATGCCGTCGCCGGTGACGAGGTTGATGACGCCCTTGGGCAGACCCGCCTCCTCCAGCAGCTGCATGAGCAGGACGGCGGCGTGCGTCTGGGTCGGGGACGGCTTCCAGACCACGACGTTGCCCATCAGCGCGGGGGCCGTCGGAAGGTTGCCCGCGATGGCGCTGAAGTTGAACGGCGTGATCGCGTAGACGAAGCCCTCCAGCGGGCGGTGGTCCAGGCGGTTCCACACGCCCGGGGAGTTCGCCGGGGGCTGCTCGGCGATGATCTGGCGGGCGTAGTGGACGTTGAACCGCCAGAAGTCGACCAGCTCGCAGGGCGTGTCGATCTCGGCCTGCTGGGCGGTCTTGGACTGTCCCAGCATGGTGGAGGCGGCGATCGTCTCGCGCCACGGGCCGGCCAGCAGCTCGGCGGCGCGCAGGATGATCGCGGCGCGGTCGTCGAAGGACATCGCGCGCCAGGCCGGCGCGGCGGCGAGGGCCGCGTCGATGGCGTCCTTCGCGTCCTGCTGGGTGGCGTGGCGCAGGGTGCCGATGACGGCCTTGTGGTTGTGCGGCTGCACCACCTGGAACGGCTCGCCGCCGCCCATCCGCTTCTCGCCGCCGATGGTCATCGGCAGGTCGATCGGGTTCTCGGCCAGCTCCTTGAGCTTGACCTCCAGGCGGGCGCGCTCGGGCGAGCCGGGGGCGTAGCCGTGCACCGGCTCGTTGACGGGGGTGGGGACCTGGGTCACAGCGTCCATGAGATCCGAACTCCTTGTACGTGAGCGGGTGTTGGGGCGTTGGGGAGGCTCAGCCCTTGCTGACCATGGAGCGGAGGAAGAACCGCAGGTTGGCGGGCTTCTCCGCGAGACGGCGCATGAAGTAGCCGTACCAGTCGGTGCCGTAGGCGGTGTAGACGCGCATGCGGTGGCCCTCGGCGGCCAGCCGCAGGTGCTCCTCGCCGCGGATGCCGTACAGCATCTGGAACTCGTACTCGTCGAGCTTGCGGCCGGCCTTGTGGGCCAGCTCCTGGGCGATGGCGATCAGACGCGGGTCGTGGGACCCGATCATCGGGTACCCCTCGCCCTCCATCAGGATCCGCAGGACACGGACGTACGCCTTGTCGATCTCGTGCTTCTGCTGGTAGGCGACCTCTGCGGGCTCCTTGTAGGCGCCCTTGACCAGGCGGACGCGGCTGCCGGCGGCGGCGAGGCGGCGGGCGTCGGCCTCGGTGCGGAAGAGGTAGGCCTGGATGACGCAGCCGGTCTGCGGGAAGTCCTTCCGCAGCTCCTCGTGGATGGCGAACATCGAGTCGAGGGTGGTGTGGTCCTCGGCGTCCAGCGTCACGGTCGTACCGATGGCGGCGGCGGCCTCGACGACCGGGCGGACGTTGGCGAGGGCCAGTTCGTGGCCGCCGTCCAGCGCTTGGCCGAACATCGAGAGCTTGACGGACATCTCGACCTGCTCGCCGAGCTCCAGCTCCTTGAGGTGGTCGATCAGCGCCAGGTAGGCGTCCCGGGCGGCGGTGGCCTGCTCGGGGGTGGTGATGTCCTCGCCGACGACGTCCATCGTCAGCTCCAGGCCCTTGGCCGTCAGGTCCTTGATGATCGGGACGATGTCGTCGACGGTCTCACCGGGGATGAAGCGGTCGACGACCTGCTTGGTCACCGGGGCCGCCGAGACAAGGCGTCGCATCCGGTCGCTGCGCGACGCGGCGAGAATCACGGGACCCAGCACGGGGCACCTCCACAGACAAGCACCAAATACGGCCATCACCCGACGATTCGGGTACGGCGCGGAGAACCACCGTGAAACCTAAGGATCTCTCCGATCGTGAGCCATCGACAGCTGTCACGCATCCGTGCACTGGATCTCAGACAGATGTATGAAGGCGGCCGGAAAATGAGGGAGAATGCCCGAGTGGCGGCGGATTTCAAGGCTTTCAAGGGTGACTACCAGGAGCTGGTGGACGAGATCTCGGAGCTGCTGGGCGTCCCGGCGACCCTGGAGAACCGCGACTTCGAGCTGCTCGCCTTCGGCGCGTACGACAGCGAGGGTGAGCTGGATCCCTCCGCGCTGGACCCCGTGCGCACCCGCTCGATCCTGACCCGGCGCTCCACGGCGGCGGTCCGGGCGTGGTTCGAGGGCTTCGGCATCACCCGCGCGACCGGCCCGGTACGGATCCCGACGAGCCCGGAGGCCGGGGTGTACCGCGGCCGGATCTGCCTCCCCGTACGCCATCGTGGGGTCGTCCTCGGCTATGTGTGGCTGCTGGAGAGCGACCCGGGACCGACGGACGCGCAGCTGGCCGCCGCGATGCAGGTGGCCGGCCGGATCGGCGCGCTGCTCGCGGACGAGGCGGAGGCCGGGGCCGGGCTGAGCCGGGAGCTGCGGGCGGTGCTCACCGCGGAACGCGGCTGGCAGCGGGACATGGCGGTGGCCGAGCTGCGCACCGCGCTCGGCGCCCGCGCGGACGGCCCCGTCACCCTGGTGTGCGTCGCCCCCTGGCCGTCGGCCGACCCGGACGACGCCCCGGCCGCCCGTACGATCCCCCACACCGCGGCGCTGTGCACGCTGCCGTGGGGGGCGTCGGAGCAGAGCCTCGCGTTGCTGATACGGCTGCGCACCCCGGAAACGAGCACCCCCGCACTGACGGCCGCCGCGAGGGTGCTCAAGGAGGCGGAGGTGACCCGGGGGACACCACCGGAAGGCAGGGCGCGGGCGCAGGCGGGCGGGCTGTGGGGCGGAACCCGGCCCGGAACCGGGACGGGAGCGGGGACCGGGACCGGAGCCAGGACGGGGACCGGAGCGGGAGCCGGAGCCGGGAGCGGAGCCAGGGCCGGAGCTGGGACCGGAGCTGGGGCTGGAGCGGGGACCGGAGCCGGAACCGGGACCGGAGCCAGGACGGGGACCGGGACCGGAGCGGAAGCCAGGGCCGGAGCCGGAACCGGAGCCGGGACCGGAGCCAGGACGGGGACCGGGACCGGAGCCGGGACCGGGGCCGGGACCGGAGCCAGGGCCGGGACCGGAGCCAGGGCCGGAGCCGGGACCGGAGCGGGAGCCAGGGCCGGAGCCGGGACCGGGACTGGAGCGAGGGCGGCCTCGGTCGAGGCTGCGGCCCCGGCCGAGGGATTGACCGGGCCGGGCCGAGCCACCACGGGCGCCGGCGCGGGATCGACCGGAACACCCCGAGCCACCACCGGCACCACCGCGGGATCGACCGGGGTGGCGCGGGCCCCCGCGGGCGCCGGGTGTGCTGCCGGGGTCGGTGAACCCCGCGTCGGCCTCAGCGACCTGGGGACGGTGTGGGAGGAGGCCGCCGCCGCGGCGCGCGCCGCGCTGGCCGAGCCGCGGTTCGGGCCGGTCGCCCAGTGGGCGCACATCGGGCCGTACCGGCTGCTGACCTCGCTGCCGCCGGAGGCCGCGCACGATCCCGTGGTCGGCCCCCTCCTCTCCCCCGCCCACCGCGAACTCGCCCGCACCGCCGAGGTCTACCTCGACTGCGCGGGCCAGGCGGGCCGCACGGCGGCGGAGCTCGGCGTCCACCGCCAGACCCTGTACTACCGCCTCTCCCGGGTGGAACAGCTGACCGGCCTCGACCTGGACGACGGCGAGGACCGACTGCTGCTGCACATGGCGCTCAAGCGGGCACGGCTCTGAGTCTCCGAGCCCCGGCCTCGCCTCGACAGGCACATGCCGGCGGAGGTGATCCGCAGATACGTCTGGTACGTCTAGTACGTCTGGACCGCCCGGCGGCCCGGCGAGGCGAGGCCGCACCCCCTCGCCCACGGTACGGGCGTAGCCGGCCACTTCGCAGACTGCGCAGGCCTCAGCGCCGTACCTCACCGGTGCTCAGCTCACCGCCTCACCGAGGCGAGCCGAGACCCCGTGCACGCTGTCCACGCTGTCCACGCTGACGAGATCCCGCGCCCGCCGCCGCCTCGACGATCCGCCGGAGGCCCTCGGTGAGCTGCTCCGCGGTGGTCGCCGAGTCCGGGTCGAACAGCCACTGGACCATGAGGCCGTTGAGCAGTGTCTGGTAGAGGCGCCCCTCGGTCTCGACCGCCTCCTGGTCGAGGTCCGCCTCCGGGACACCGCTGAACATGGCGGCGAGCCCCGCGCGGCCCTCCTTCTGCGCCTCCGCCAGGAGCTTGCGCACCTCCTCCAGCCGCTCGTCCTGGAACATCAGCTCAAAGCTGAGCAGCCAGATCGCCCGCGACTCGGGCATCGTGCGGATGATGCTCGCCCATACCTCCTGGAAGCGCTCCAGCGACCCCGGAGGCTGCGTCACCTCTCCGCCGAGCCCTGGGTCGAACCGCTCCCCCACCCCCTCGATCAGCGAGATGTAGGCCTGCACCAGCAGCGCGTCCTTCGAACCGTAGTGGTAGCCGATCGACGCCAGGTTGGTGCCCGACTCCTTGACGATGTCCCGCGCGGTCGTGCGCAGGAACCCCTTCGCCAGCAGGCAGCGCTTGGCGCCTTCCAGCAGATCTTCGCGGTGTCCCATGCGCACCACACTACCGCCGACCCATACAACCGTCCTAGACGCATGACTTACACAATCGTTCTAGACAAACGTTTAGGACGTCCGTACAGTCACTGCCATGACGAACTCGACGCGCACCACCACCCCCGTCGTGGCGGCTCACCGGGCCGGGCGCCGTGAATGGACCGCTCTCTCCGTGCTGATGCTGCCGCTGCTGCTGGTCTCCATGGACGTCTCGGTCCTGTACTTCGCGACCCCGGCCATCAGCGCCGACCTGCACCCGAGCGGCACCCAGCAGCTGTGGATCTTCGACGTCTACGGCTTCGTCCTGGCCGGCCTGCTGATGACCATGGGCTCCCTCGGCGACCGCATCGGCCGCCGCAGGCTCCTCCTCATGGGCGCCGCCGCCTTCGGCACCGCCTCGCTCCTCGCGGCCTACGCGGACAGCGCAGAGACCCTGATCGCGGCCCGCGCGGTCCTCGGCATCGGCGGCGCGACCCTGATGCCGTCCACGATGGCGCTGGTGCGCACGATGTTCACCGACCCCGGCCAGCGGGCCAAGGCGATCGGCCTGTGGTCCGGCGTGATGACCGGCGGTATCGCCCTCGGCTCGGTGATGAGCGGCATCCTCGTCGAGCACTTCTGGTGGGGCTCGGTCTTCCTGGTCAACCTGCCCGCGATGGTGCTGCTCCTGCTCCTCGGACCGGTGCTCCTGCCGGAGTCCAAGGACCCGAACCCGGGCCGTTTCGACTGGCCGAGCGTCCCGCTGTCGATGGCCGCCGTGCTCCCCGTGATCTACGGCCTGAAGGAGATCCCCTCCGAGGGCTGGCACCCGCTGTACGTCGTCTCCGTCGCCGTCGGCCTGCTCTTCGCGGCCCTGTTCGTCCACCGGCAGCGCACGGCTGCCTCGCCGCTGATCCCGCCGGCCCTGCTGAAGGGCCGCGGCTTTACCCCGGCGCTGGTCCTGAACCTCGTCGCCGCCCTCGCCATGATGGGCTCGGCCATCTTCACCACGCAGTACCTGCAGGCGGTCCTCGGCAAGAGCCCGCTGGCGGCGGCCCTGTGGAGCCTGCTGCCCTCGGTGTTCATCGGATTCGCCGGTCCGGTCACCGCCCAGCTCGTCCAGCGGGGCGTCAACCGGGCGTACGTGGTCGCCGGCGGCTTCGCGGCCATGACGGCCGGTTACTCGACGATGGCCCTCATCGGCACCGACTCCCTGTGGCTGGTGCTGGCCGGGGCCGGCGTCCTCGCCTGCGGGATGGTCGCGATCTCGTCCCAGCTGGTCGACCTGGCCATGAGCAGCGCCCCGGTGGAGCGGGCGGGCTCGGTCTCCTCCCTGCTGGAGACCGGCACCGAGTTCGGCGGCGCGCTCGGCATGGCGGTCCTCGGCTCCATCGGTACGGCGGTCTACCGCCACGAGATGCCGTCCACCGCTCCGGCCGAGGCCCGCGAGAGCCTGGGCGACGCCCTCGCCACGGCCGCCCGGCTGCCCGGCCGGGCCGGCGAGTCCCTCCTCGCCACGGCCCGCGAGGCGTTCACCAGCGGGATGCAGGGCGCGGCGATCGCCGGCGCGGTCGTGGTGGCGCTGGCGGCGGTGGGGGCGGCGGTGAGCCTGCGGAGGATCGAGATCAGGGACGGCGAGTAGGGCACAGAAAAACGCCGGGCGGGCTGACCGAAGTCAGCCCGCCCGGCGTTTTCGATGCCGCGTCAGACCAGGTTCACCGAGCGGGCGGACGTCGCACCGATCTCGGCAGCCACCTCGGACAGCACACCGGCGGCCACCGTGTCATCGACGGTGAGCACCGCCAGCGCCTCGCCGCCCACCGCCGCGCGGGCGACCTGCATGCCGGCGATGTTGATGCCCGCCTCGCCGAGGATGCGGCCGACGGTGCCGACGACACCGGGACGGTCCTCGTAGCGCAGGACGACCATGTGGTCGGCGAGCGCGAGGTCGACGTCGTAGTCGCCGACCGCGACGATCTTCTGGACGTGCTTCGGGCCGGCCAGCGTGCCGGAGACCGACACCTCCTCGCCGTCCGCGAGCGTGCCGCGCACGGTGACGACGTTGCGGTGCTCGGCCGACTCGGAGCTGGTGGTCAGCCGGACCTCGACGCCCCGCTCCTGCGCGAACAGCGGCGCGTTGACGTACGACACCGTCTCGTCGACGACGTCCTCGAAGACACCCTTGAGCGCGGACAGCTCCAGCACCTTCACGTCGTGCTGGGTGATCTCGCCGTAGACCTCGACGTCGAGGCGGTGCGCGACCTCACCGGCGAGCGCGGTGAAGATACGGCCGAGGCGCTCGGCGAGCGGCAGGCCCGGCTTGACGTCCTCGGCGATGACACCGCCCTGGACGTTCACCGCGTCGGGCACCAGCTCACCGGCGAGGGCGAGCCGGACGGACTTGGCGACCGCGATGCCCGCCTTCTCCTGGGCCTCGTCGGTGGAGGCGCCGAGGTGCGGGGTGCAGACGACCTGGTCCAGCTCGAACAGCGGCGAGTCGGTGCACGGCTCCTTGGCGTACACGTCGAGGCCGGCGCCGGCGACCCGGCCCTCCTTCAGCGCCGCGTACAGCGCCGCCTCGTCGACGATGCCGCCACGCGCGGCGTTGACGATGCGCGCGCTCGGCTTGACCTTGCGCAGCGCCTCGTCGCCGATGAGGCCGAGGGTCTCGGGGGTCTTGGGCAGGTGGACGGTGATGAAGTCGGAGACCTCCAGCAGCTCGTCCAGGGAGAGGACCTTCACGCCCATCTGCGCGGCGCGGGCGGGCTGCACGTAGGGGTCGTAGGCGACGACCTTCATGCCGAAGGCGGACATGCGCTGGGCGACCAGGGCGCCGATGCGGCCGAGGCCGACGACGCCGAGGGTCTTCTCGGCCAGCTCGACGCCCGTGTACTTGCTGCGCTTCCACTCGCCGTTCTTCAGCGCGGCGTTGGCCTGCGGGATGTTGCGGGCCGTGGCGAGGATCAGACCGCAGGCCAGCTCGGCGGCGGTCACGATGTTCGAGGTCGGGGCGTTGACGACCATCACGCCGGCCTTGGTGGCGGCGGAGACGTCGACGTTGTCCAGGCCGACGCCGGCACGGGCGACGACCTTGAGCTTCTTCGCCGCGGCGATGGCCTCGGCGTCGACCTTGGTGGCGGAGCGGATCAGGATCGCGTCGACATCGGCGATGGCGGGGAGCAGTTCGGCTCGGTCGGCTCCGTTGGTGTGCCGGATCTCGAAGTCCGGGCCGAGTGCGTCCACGGTCGCGGGCGACAGCTCTTCAGCGATGAGTACGACAGGTTTCGAGCTCACGTGAGGTCCTCACAAGTCCAGAGCATGCGGACGGCCGTCCCGACGGCCGCAGGCGGAGGAGGGGGCTAGCCGCGGAAGACGCACGACGCTGTGGGCCTGACGCGTATGTTGTGCAGCAGTCTAGTGGCGCGGCGGGTGTCGTTTTGCGCCACCGCGGAAGTATCACCCGGACGAGAAACTCCATTTTGTAGCCCCGCCCGCGGTTGTGGAACAGGGGGCCGGGGCAGCGTGCCCCGACCCCCTGACATGAGGCTTACGCCTCCTCGTTCACCCAGCTCATCAGCTTGCGCAGCTGCTTGCCGGTGGTCTCCAGCAGGTGCTCGGAGTCCTGCTGCTTGTACTCGTTGTACTTCTTCAGACCGCCGTGGTACTCGTCCATCCAGTTCTGGGCGAAGGTGCCGTCCTGGATCTCGGCGAGGACCTTCTTCATCTCGGCCTTGGTGGCGTCGGTGATGATCCGCGGGCCGGTGACGTAGTCGCCCCACTCGGCGGTCTCGGAGATGGACCAGCGCATCTTCTCCAGGCCGCCCTCGTACATGAGGTCCACGATCAGCTTCAGCTCGTGCAGGCACTCGAAGTAGGCGATCTCCGGCTGGTAGCCGGCCTCGGTCAGGGTCTCGAAGCCCGCCTTCACCAGGGCCGCCGTGCCACCGCACAGAACGGCCTGCTCGCCGAACAGGTCGGTCTCGGTCTCCTCGGTGAAGGTCGTCTTGATGACGCCGGCGCGGGTGCCGCCGATGCCCTTGGCGTACGACAGGGCCAGCGCGAAGGCGTTGCCGGAGGCGTCCTGCTCGACGGCGGCGATGCACGGAACGCCGCGGCCCTCCTCGTACTGGCGGCGCACCAGGTGGCCCGGGCCCTTCGGGGCGACCATGCAGACGTCCACGCCGGCCGGGGGCTTGATGAAGCCGAAGCGGATGTTGAAGCCATGGCCGAAGAACAGCGCGTCGCCGTCCTTCAGGTTCGGGGCGATGGACTCCTCGTAGACCTGGGCCTGGATGGGGTCCGGGACCAGGATCATGATGACGTCGGCCTCGGCGGCGGCCTCCGCGGGCGTCACCACGCGCAGACCCTGCTCCTCGGCCTTGGCCTTGGACTTCGAGCCCTCGTGCAGACCGACACGCACGTCGACACCGGAGTCACGCAGCGACAGCGCGTGGGCGTGGCCCTGGCTGCCGTAGCCGATGACCGCGACCTTGCGGCCCTGGATGATGGACAGGTCGGCGTCAGCGTCGTAGAACAGCTCGGCCACTTTGGGTTCTCTCCTTGGTGTGCAGGTTGTGCGTCCCACCGTATGACGGTGAGGGGAGGGGAAGTTTCGGGATCTCGGCATACGGGCGGAGGGACCGCCTGTATTCAGCCTTACGCGGTTCGGTCGAGCGCGCGAAGCGAGCGGTCGGTGATCGAACGGGCGCCGCGGCCGATGGCGATGGTGCCGGACTGCACCAGCTCCTTGATGCCGTACGGCTCCAGCATCTTGAGCATGGCGGACAGCTTGTCACCCGATCCGGTGGCCTCGATCGTGACGGCCTCCGGGGAGACGTCGACGGTCTTGGCGCGGAACAGCTGGACGATCTCCACGATCTGGGAGCGGGTCTCGTTGTCGGCGCGGACCTTCACCAGGACGAGTTCACGCTGGACGGCCTGTCCGGGCTCCAGCTCCACGATCTTCAGCACGTTGACCAGCTTGTTGAGCTGCTTGGTCACCTGCTCCAGCGGCAGGTCCTCGACGTTCACCACGATGGTGATGCGGGAGATGTCGGGGTGCTCGGTGACGCCGACCGCGAGCGAGTCGATGTTGAAGCCGCGCCGCGAGAACAGGGCGGCGATGCGGGCCAGGATGCCCGGGGTGTTCTCCACCAGGACGGAGAGCGTGTGCTTGGACATGGTCTTTTACGTCTCTCTCGCTCAGTCGTCTTCGTTGTCGCCGAAGTCGGGGCGGACGTCCCGGGCGGCCATGATCTCGTCGTTGGAGGTGCCGGCGGCGACCATCGGCCACACCATCGCGTCCTCGTGGACGATGAAGTCGACGACGACCGGGCGGTCGTTGATGGAGTTCGCCTCTTCGATGACCTTGTCCAGGTCCTCCGGGCGCTCGCAGCGCAGGCCCACACAGCCCATCGCCTCGGACAGCTTCACGAAGTCCGGCACGCGCGTGCCCTTCGCGTCCGGGTTGACGTCGTCGGGGCCGCTGTGCAGCACGGTGTTGGAGTAGCGCTGGTTGTAGAAGAGGGTCTGCCACTGGCGGACCATGCCGAGGGCGCCGTTGTTGATGATGGCGACCTTGATCGGGATGTTGTTCAGCGCGCAGGTGGTCAGTTCCTGGTTGGTCATCTGGAAGCAGCCGTCGCCGTCGATCGCCCAGACGGTCTGCTCCGGCTGTCCGGCCTTGGCGCCCATGGCGGCCGGGACCGCGTAGCCCATGGTTCCGGCGCCGCCGGAGTTCAGCCAGGTGGCCGGCTTCTCGTACTGGATGAAGTGCGCGGACCACATCTGGTGCTGGCCGACGCCCGCCGCGAAGATCGTGCCCTCGGGGGCGAGCTGCCCGATGCGCTCGATGACCTGCTGGGGGGAGAGCGAGCCGTCCTCGGGCTGGTCGTAGCCGAGCGGGTAGGTCTCGCGCCAGCGGTTGAGGTCGCTCCACCAGGCGGTGTAGTCGCCCTTGTGGCCCTCGCTGTGCTCCTTCTGCACCGCCTGGACCAGGTCGGCGATGACCTCGCGGGCGTCCCCGACGATCGGCACGTCAGCGGCGCGGTTCTTGCCGATCTCCGCCGGGTCGATGTCGGCGTGGACGATCTTGGCGTAGGGGGCGAAGCTGTCCAGCTTGCCGGTGACGCGGTCGTCGAAGCGGGCGCCGAGGGCGACGATCAGGTCGGCCTTCTGCAGCGCGGTGACGGCGGCGACCGCACCGTGCATGCCCGGCATGCCCACGTGCAGCGGGTGGCTGTCGGGGAACGCGCCGAGCGCCATCAGGGTGGTGGTGACGGGCGCTCCGGTGAGTTCGGCGAGGACCTTCAGCTCGGCCGTCGCGTGGGCCTTGAGGACGCCGCCGCCGACGTAGAGGACGGGCCGCTTGGCGGCGGTGATCAGCTTGGCGGCCTCGCGGATCTGCTTGGCGTGCGGCTTGGTCACCGGGCGGTAGCCGGGCAGGTCCATGGTGGGCGGCCAGGAGAAGGTGGTCTTCGCCTGCAGGGCGTCCTTGGCGATGTCGACCAGGACCGGGCCCGGGCGGCCGGTGGAGGCGATGTGGAACGCCTGCGCGATGACCCGCGGGATGTCCTCGGCCTTGGTGACGAGGAAGTTGTGCTTGGTGATCGGCATGGTGATGCCGACGATGTCCGCCTCCTGGAAGGCGTCCGTGCCGATCGACTTCGAGGCGACCTGGCCGGTGATCGCGACCATCGGGACGGAGTCCATGTGCGCGTCGGCGATCGGCGTGACCAGGTTGGTGGCACCGGGGCCGCTCGTCGCCATGCAGACACCGACCTTGCCGGTGGCCTGCGCGTAGCCGGTGGCCGCGTGGCCGGCGCCCTGCTCGTGGCGGACCAGCACATGACGGACCCGGGTGGAGTCCATCAGGGGGTCGTACGCCGGAAGGATCGCACCGCCGGGAATGCCGAATACCGTGTCCGCGCCGACCTCCTCGAGGGAGCGGATGAGGGACTGCGCACCCGTGACGTGCTCGACGGGGGCGGACTGCTGTCCTCCGGATCGGGGCCGCGGCTGCGGATGGGCCCCGGTGGCCTGCTCGGTCATCGGCATTCTCTTCTCGATGCTGAGGGTTTTTGCGAGGTTTGAGCGGAGTTCAAGCGCTGCACGAGCGGCACTCGTGCAACAAAAAACCCCTCGTGCCGCAAGGCAAGCGAGGGGAGCGCGCCGGTGAGGTCGCTGGGCGTTCCGGATCGTCCTCCGGTGGGTCCCAGCTCAGCCGACGCGCTGTCCAAGTACGAGAATTCGGGTGCGCATGGCACTGACCCTCCCCCCGGCACGCACCACGTGTCAAGTGGGTGGGACGGGCGTCTCATTATGTGAGCGGCAGCCACTGCCACCTCCCAAGACGGCGGACACACTCCCTGTGTACACCTCCACGCCCTTCTCCGTGGCTCGTTCACCCACGGGGCGCACCGGTCGGTGTCGAGGCCCCGACGCGCCCCTGTGGCTCGCGCACGCCGCCCGCGAACGCCGGTTCGGCCGGCGCATGGGGCACCGGATAGTGGCCGGATGCGAGCGCCCGGCGCAGCCGGTACTCGTCCAGCGGCCCCGCGAACGCCATGCCCTGCCCGTGCGTACAGCCCATCGCGCGGAGCGCCACGGCCTGCTCCGGCAGGTCCACGCCCTCGGCCACGGACTGCAGCCCGAGATCGCCGGCGATCCGCAGCAGACCACTGGTGATCTTGTGCAGCCGCGCGGACTCCACGACGCCCTCGACCAGACTGCGGTCGAGTTTCAGCACGTCCACCGGGAGCCTTCTGAGCGCCGTGATGGCCGCGTGGCCGCTGCCGAAGCCGTCCAGCGCGATCCGCACCCCGAGCCTGTTGAGCGCGGTCAGCCGGCGCTCCAGCTCGTCCAGGGAGACATGCGGATCGGTGTCGGACAGTTCGAGCGCCAGCGCGCCGGGCGGCAGTCCGTGCCGGGTCAGCAGCGCCTCCACGGCGCCGAGCGGCATCGAGCGGTCCAGCAGCCGCCGGGCGCTCATCCGGACGGCCACCGGTACGACGAGTCCCGTCGCGGCCCGCTCGGCGGCCTGCTCGACGGCCTCCTCCAGCATCCAGCGGTCCAGCTCGGCGGTCTTGTCGCCGTCCTCGGCCACCCGCAGGAACTCGGCCGGGGTGAACAGCACCCCCTGCGAGGAGCGCCAGCGCGCCTGCGCCGAGACCGCCGTGACGCGACCGCTGTCCAGGCACACCACCGGCTGGTGCAGCAGCGCGAACTCGCCGTCGTGCAACGCGGCACGCAGCCGGGTGGCCAGCTCCGCCTTGCGTACGACGTCCTGCTGCATCTGCGGCTTGTACAGCTCGACCCGGCCCTTTCCGGCCGCTTTCGCGCGGTACATCGCGAGGTCGGCGTTGCGCAGCAACTCACCCGCGCCGAGGCCCGGTTCGGCGAAGGCGACGCCGATGGAGGCGTTGACCCGCACGTCCTGGCCGTCGATCGCGTACGGCTGGGACAGGGTCACCCTGAGACGGTCGGCGAGCTCCAGGATGTTGCGCTCCCGGGCGGCGCGGTCACGGGTACCGTCTCCGACGATCAGGGCCGCGAACTCGTCGCCGCCCAGCCGGGACGCGGTGTCCCCCTGCCGGACCGCGTCCTGGAGCCGGCGGGCGGCCTGGACGAGCAGCTCGTCCCCGGCCTGGTGTCCGATCGTGTCGTTGACGGCCTTGAAGCCGTCCAGGTCGATGAAGAGCACCGCCGTGTTGCGCAGCGCGGGGCCCCGGTCGGTGGCACGGCGGCCGGACAGGGCCTGCTGCACGCGCCGGGTGAACAGCGCGCGGTTGGGCAGGTCGGTCAGCGGGTCGTGCTCGGCGTTGTGCTGCAACTGCGCCTGCAGGCGCACTCTTTCGGTCACGTCCCGGCTGTTGAAGATCAGCCCGCCGTGGTGGCGGTTGACCGTCGACTCCACGTTGAGCCAGCCGCCGTCGCCGGACCGGAAGCGGCACTCGATGCGGGTGGTGGGTTCCTCCAGCGGGCTGGCGGCGAGGAAGCGGCGCACCTCGTGCACCACGCAGCCCAGGTCCTCCGGGTGGATGAGACCGGCCAGCTCACTGCCCACCAGTTCCTCGGCGGGCCGGCCGTAGACCCCGGCGGCGGCCGGGGAGACGTACCGCAGGACGCCGTTGGGCGCGGCGATCATGATGACGTCGCTGGAGCCCTGCACCAGGGAGCGGAAGTGGTTCTCCTTCTGGGCCAGCTCCTGGGTGAGGGTGATGTTGTCCAGCAGCATGATGCCCTGCCGGACGACGAGCGCGAGCACGACGGCGCCCGCGGTGATCAGCACGACATGGTCGGGCCGGCGGCCGTTGAGGACGTTGTACAGGATGCCCAGGGTGCACACGGCGGCGGCGAGGTACGGGGTGAGGGCGGCGAGGGAACCGGTCAGCGGACGGCCGGCCGGATACCGGCTGTGCTCGCCTCCCGGGGCGGGCACGGACATGGTGGGGTGGGCCGTGCCGCGCTGTCCGGGCAGGTGTTCGTGGACCACGCGTGTGTGCCCGTCCGGTACCTGCGCCTCCTGCGCGCCCTTGCGGCCGGGCGCGGCCCAGGGGGCGTAGGCGAGCAGCAGCGAACCGGCGAACCAGCCCGCGTCCAGCAGATGCCCGGAGTGGTAGCTGCTCTGCAGCAGCGGCGAGATGAACAGCGCGTCGCACATCACGATCAGCGCGAGCGCGCCGATCACGGTGTTCACCGCCGTGCGGTTGCCCGGGGTGCGGCGGAAGTGCAGCGCGAGCACCATGCTGACGAGCGCGATGTCGAGCAGCGGGTATGCCAGCAGCAGCGCGGTGCGTGCCACGCTCGGTCCGTCGAAGCGAGCCGCCTGGGCGAGCGCGAGGCTCCACGAGAGGATCAGCAGGGAGCCGCCGATCAGCCAGGCGTCCAGCGCGAGGCAGATCCAGCCCGCCTTCGTCACCGGCCGTTTGGCGAAGACCAGCAGGCCGACGATGGCAGGCGGCGCGACGCACAGGAAGAACAGGTTCGCCCAGCTGACCTGGGGCACCTGCACGCCGAGCACGACCTCGTACCACCCCCAGACCGCGTCGCCGAGGGCCGCCATCAGCTGGGAGAGGGCGAACAGCAGCCAGGCCGTCCGGAAGCGCACGCGCGGGCTGCGCGCGTAGCGGAAGCAGGAGACCGCAGCGGTGGCCGCCGCGGCGCTCAGCCCGAAGTCGCCCATGAAGTCGGCGACTTGATCCGTACCCCAGTCGAACGCGGCTCCCACGGCGTAGGTCGCGCAGACCACCGCGAGGACGAGCTGCTCCGCCGCGCGCGTGCCCTCGCCGACGGCCGGCCGACGGCGCGGCGGCGCCTGCTGCGGGTGGGGGGCGCGCACCGCTGCGTCCAGGGCGGTCGTCACGGAGGGCGGCGCGCTCACCGGGGCCTCCCCGTCCGCGCCGCTCCCGCGTCCCGACGGTCCCGGTGCGCTGGGTGCGCATGCCTCCGGCGACCGCTGTGCCTGCGCTGGTGGTGACTGTGGTGGCTGGTGTGGTGGCCGCGCCTGCGCGTGGCCGTGCGCCAGGGTCGCCGTCGGCGGCTCCGCCGCGTCGGATCGTTCGTCCATAGGCCGTGCATCGCCCGTCGCCCCCCTCACGAATCTGAAATGTCCATCCCCGGCGCCGAACGGTCGGCGGCGCAGCCCCTGTCGGGACGATACACCAGGATCGTCACTCAGGGACATAGCTTCTCTACGCTCCGTGACGACCAGCGAGGATGCCGGTACGGGCCGCGTCCGAGGGGTTGCGGAGGGTGCCGGAAACGGTGTTACGACCCCGTCGTAAGGATCACGTTCCGCAGGGGCTCGTGGTTCACGAACCGGGTCAGCTGGTCGGCGAGGAGCCGCTTCGCGCGGGGCAGGAAGGCCGAGGAGGGCCCGCCCACATGCGGGCTGATGAGCACGCCGGGGGCCTGCCAGAGCGGGTGCCCGGGCGGCAGCGGCTCGGGATCGGTGACGTCCAGGGCGGCGGTGAGACGGCCGCTCTCCAGCTCCGCGAGCAGCGCCCCGGTGTCGACGACGGGACCCCGCGCGACGTTCACGAGCAGCGCCCCGTCCTTCATCCCCGCCAGGAAATCGGCGTCGACCAGCCCCCGTGTCTCCTCCGTCAAGGGCGTGGAGAGGATCACGACATCGGCGTGTGGGAGCAGTTTCGGCAAATCGGTGAGCGGGTGCACCAGACCGCGCGCCGTGGTGCGCGGGGAGCGCGCCACGCGCGCCACCCGCGCGAGCTCGAAGGGCGCGAGCCGGTCCTCGATGGCGGCGCCGATGGCGCCGTAGCCCACGATGAGGACGGACTTGTCGGCGAGCGAGGGATGGAACGCGCTCTCCCAGCGCTCCTGTCGCTGGGCACGGACGAAGCCGGGGATGCCGCGCAGGGAGGCGAGGGTCAGGGTGAGCGCGAGCTCGGCGGTGCTCGCCTCGTGGACGCCGCGCGCGTTGCACAGCCGCACGCCCGGCCGGATGTCCGACAGCCGCGCGGTGACGTCGTCGACGCCGGCCGTCAGTGTCTGGATGACCTGCACGCCGGTCAGGAGCTCCAGCGGACGCACCTTGGCCGACCACCGTTTCATGTACGGCACCACGTAAAGGACGCAGTCCGCCGGGTCGCCGGGAAAGGGCTGGTCACCGTCCTCGCCGCCGTCCCAGAACAGGTACCGGGGTCCCTCGGGAAGTCCCTCGATCTCCTCCGGCGCTACGGGAAGCCACACGTCAGCAGTCATGGCAAGGAGGCTATGTCAGGTACGCGTGCGTGCAGAGGTTAGGTTGGGGGCCGGGCAGAGGGAGGTTCACGAGCAGGTGGAGCGCAGGACGATCGGCGCGGGGGCGCTCGCGGTGGGGGCCGTCGGACTCGGGTGCATGCCGATGAGCTGGGCGTACAGCGGTTCGCGGCAGCGGGGCGACGAGTCGCTCAGAACCGTGCACCGGGCGCTGGACCTGGGCTCGAACCTCCTCGACACAGCCGACATGTACGGTCCGTTCACCAATGAGCTGCTGTTGGGCCGGGTGCTCAAGGAGCGGCGCGCGGACGCCTTCGTGTCCACGAAGGTGGGGCTGCTGGTGGGTGAGCAGCACATCGTGGCCAACGGCCGCCCCGGGTACGTGAAGCGGGCCTGCGACGCCTCGCTGCGGCGCCTGCAGACGGACGTGATCGACCTCTACCAGCTGCACCGCGCCGACCCCGAGGTCCCCGTCGAGGAGACCTGGGGCGCGATGGCGGACCTCGTCCGGGCGGGCAAGGTGCGGGCACTGGGCCTGTGCGCGGTGGGCGCGCGCGGTGGCCGCCGCTCGGGGGCCGGGCTGCACGACGGCACGCTGCGCCAGCTGCAGCGGGTGCAGCAGGTGTTCCCGGTTGCCGCGGTGGAGGCGGAGCTGTCGGTGTGGTCGCCGGAGGCGCTGCAGGCGCTGCTGCCGTGGTGCGGGGCCCGGGGTGTGGGTTTCCTCGCCGCCATGCCGCTGGGCAACGGCTTCCTGACCGGCACGCTGAGGCCGGGCGAGGGTTTCGAACCGGACGACCTGCGCGCTCGCCACCCCCGTTTCACGGCGGAGATGATGGCGGCCAACCAGCCGATCGTCGCGGGCCTGCGCCGCATCGCCCACCGCCACGGCGAGCACGTCACCCCGGCCCAGGTCGCCCTGGCCTGGGTCCTGGCCCAGGGCCGCCATGTGATCGCCCTCCCGGGCACCAAGCAGGAACGCTGGGCCACGCAGAACGCGACGGCGACCGACCTGCACCTGACCGAGGAGGACCTGGCGGAGGTGTCCCGCCTTCCGGCGGCACGGGGGTCGTGGGACTGAGGGTTCGCGTTCGGTCTTGGGGGATCGGGAACCCGAGCGGGGTGGGCGGTGTATGAGAGGTAGCACCTGCTGCTGGAACACCGCATCGAAGGGACCATGATCGTGGAACGTCGAGCTGTGCCGGCCGTGTTGGCCGTGGCCGCCCTCCTGCTGACGGCCGGCTGCTCCTCCGACGGAGGGGGATCACCGGGCGGCGCCGGACGGGCGACGCCGACGGGTAGGGCATCGGGCACACTGCCCTCCGGCCGGGCCGCCGAGCCGGCCCCGCCGGCCAAGGGCTCGGTGAAGGTGCTGCGTACCGTGGCCGAGGGCCTGAAGACACCCTGGGGGCTGGCCCCGTTGCCCGACGGCGGTCTGCTGGTCTCCTCCCGCGACGACGGGACGCTCATCCGGATCGACGAGAAGACGGGCCGCAAGACCGAGCTGGGCACAGTCTCCGGTGTCTCCCCGGCCGGCGAGGGCGGCCTGCTGGGCATCGCCCTCTCCCCCGACTACGCCTCGGACCACATGGTCTACGCCTACTTCACCTCCGCCTCGGACAACCGCATCGTCCGCATGCTGTACGACGAGCGAAAGCCGGCCGGTGAGCAACTGGGCGCTCCGGACACGGTGTTCAAGGGCATCCCCAAGGGCGAGATCCACAACGGCGGCCGGATCGCCTTCGGCCCGGACGGCATGCTGTACGCGGGCACCGGTGAGAGCGGCGAGCGGGGTCTGGCCCAGGACAGGAAGTCCTTGGGCGGCAAGATCCTGCGCCTGACCCCGGAGGGCGAACCGGCTCCGGGCAACCCCTTCCCCGGCTCCCCGGTGTACTCGTACGGCCACCGCAACGTCCAGGGCCTGGCCTGGGACGACAAACAGCGCCTGTTCGCCTCGGAGTTCGGCCAGGACACCTGGGACGAGCTGAACGCGATCAAGCCGGGCGGGGACTACGGCTGGCCGAAGGCCGAGGGCAGGTCCTCCGATGCCGCCTTCCAGAACCCGATGGCCCAGTGGCACACCGATGACGCCTCCCCCAGCGGCATCGCCTATCTGAAGGGCGTGATCTGGATGGCCGGCCTGAAGGGTCAGCGCCTGTGGCGCATCCCGCTGCGGGGCACGGAGGCCTCGGCGGCGCCGCAGGCCTTCCTCACCGGGACGTACGGCCGGCTGCGGACGGTGGTCGCGGCGGGCGGCGACAGGGTGTGGCTGGTGACGAGCAACACGGACGGCCGCGGACGGCCGAAGAAGGGGGACGACCGAGTGCTGGAGGTGGAGGTGAGATAACGCTCAGCGCTCGTCTGACCGCTCATGCCTGCTGACGTCCCTGTTCGTGTCGGGTCCCTCTGCCGCTCTCCCCTCCGCTCCCCCCTCCGGTTCCGCCGCGGCCGGCGGCGGCTCCGGCAGGCGTATGACGGCCTTCCCGGACGCCAGGTCGATGGCTCCTCGGCCGGGATCGTTGTCGCCGACGTCCTCGCGGGTCAGCTCCAGCCGGTTCTGTTCGTCCCGGGTGTGTTTGCGACCGGGTGCGAACAGTTCCTCGAAGGCGTTGAACATGGCCTCTCCCCCGTTTTCTCCCGCTCACGGCTTTTCTCCAGCCTAGGTCTCAGCCCGTCGGTCCGGCAGTGAGCGTCTCGGCCGGAAACAGGCCCAGCCGATGCGCCACCGCGGCTGCCTCTCCCCGGCCCGAGACGCCGAGCTTGCTCAGGATGTTGGAGACGTGGACGCTCGCGGTCTTCGGGGAGATGAACAGTTCCTCGGCGATCTGGCGGTTGGTACGGCCGGCCGAGACCAGGCGGAGGACGTCCCGCTCCCGGCTGGTGAGTCCGAGGGTCTCGGCCGGATCGGCGGGGCCGAGGGACCGCCGTGGGGCGCGGGCCAGGGCGAGGCGGGCGCGCTGGGCGAGCCGGGTGACGGCGTCGGCGAGGGGCCGGGCGTCGAGGTGGGCGGCGACCGCCCCGGCCAGCCGGAGCAGTTCGACCGCGCGGTCACGTTCGTCGGCGCCGCCGTCGGTGAGGAGGGCTCCGGCGAGGCGGTGGCGGACCCGGGCGAGTTCGTAGGGGCGGTCCAGGCACTCGAAGGCGGTGACCACCGGCGACCAGTCGTCGGCGGTGTCGGCGCCCTGGGCCCGGCGCAGTTCGGCGCGGGTCCACTGCTCGTAGGCCTGCCAGAGCGGGGCGCCGGTGGCGAGTGCGTCCACGGCTTCGCGGAGGCGGTCGAGGATCTCGGCGCGGCCGGGCTGTGCGGCGGGCAGGGTGCGGGCTTCGGCCTCCGCGGTGGCGGCGGCCCGCAGCAGCGGCCAGCCGTGGCGGTGGGTTCCGGGTGGGAAGCCGTCCTCCAGGGCGCGGAGCAGTTCGGTGCGGGCGTCGTCGATGCGGCCCTCCTCGGCGGCGATACCGAGGGCGACCCGGGCCAGGGACAGGGAGTGCTGGGGCATGCGGTCGTGGGTGCCGTAGTGCCCGCGGGCGGCGGTGAGTTGCCGGCCGGCCTCGGCGCAGTCGCCGCGGGCCAGGGCGAGGTGGGCCAGGCGCAGGGCGCCCGCGCCGGGGGGCTTGGCGCTGTGGCGGACCTCGGTCGCGTGGCCGGCGGCTTCGGCGGCCTCCGTCCAGTGGCCGAGCGCATAGAGCGACGCGGACAGATTGCCCCGCATGAAGGCCTCGGGGTCCGTCAGCCCGTAGGTGCGGGCGAAGGCGATCCCCTCGCGCAGGAGGGAGACGGCCTCCCGGTCGCGGCCGATGCCCTGCAGCTTGGAGGGCAGGTTCACATAGGCACGGCCAGCGACGTCGTGCATGCCCTCCGCGAGGGTGTCCCGCAGCACCTGCCGCATCTCCGCCATTCCGGTCTCGGGATCGCCCGCATCCACCTTGAGGCCGCCGAGGGTGAGCCGGGCGTGCAGTTCGATGTCGCGGGCGCCGACCATGCGCGCGTACTCCACGGCCCGCTCGGCGGCGGCGAACGCCTCGGGCCCGGGCCGGTGCAGCATGGACCAGTTGGCGGCGAGGGCCAGCACCTCGGCGTGCACCTCGGACGGGGGCAGGCCGCGCACCAGGTCCTGGGCGGTGGCCAGTTCCTGCCATCCGTCGCCGCGGGCCTGGGACTGGACGAGCCGGGAGCGCTGCACCCAGAACCAGGCGGCGCGCAGGGGGTCCGGCTCGTCCTCGAGGAGGCGCAGCGCCCGTTTGGTGATCTTCAGGGCGCGTTCGCGTTCGCCGCCGAAGCGGCCCGCGACGGCGGCCCCGGCCATCAGGTCGAGGTAGCGCAGCGGGGTGGTGGCGGGGTCGCAGCCGCACGGAGGGTAGACCTCGGTGTAGTCGACCGGGCGCAGGGCGGAGCGCACCCCCTCGGGGGCGCTGTCCCACAGTTCCATCGCCCGTTCCAGCAGCCGGAGTTGCTCGGTGTAGGCGTGCCTGCGGCGGGCCACGACAGAGGCGTCCAGGACGGCGGGCAGGGCCTTGGCGGCGTCGTGGGCGTGGTACCAGTAGCTGGCCAGGCGCATCACGCGCGCGTCGGCCGGGACGAGCGTGGGGTCGGCCTCCAGGGCCTCGGCGTAGCGGCGGTTGAGCCGGGAGCGTTCGCCGGGCAGCAGGTCGTCGGCGACGGCCTCGCGGACCAGGGAGTGCCGGAAGCGGTAGCCGTCGCCGGCCCGCGTGACGGTGAGGATGTGGGCGCCGACGGCGGCTCGCAGCGCCTCGATGAGGTCGTCCTCGCCGAGCTGGGCGACTGCGGCGATCAGCTGGTACTCCACGGTGGAGCCGCCCTCGGCGACGACCCGGGCGACCCGCTGGGCGCTGTCGGGCAGCGTCTCGACCCGGACCAGGAGCAGGTCGCGCAGGGAGTCGGTGAGGCCGGCGCCGCAGCCGTCGCAGCCGGCGACGGCGAGTTCCTCGACGAAGAAGGCGTTGCCGTCGGACCGTTCGAAGATCTGGTCCACCTGGGCGGGGTCGGGTTCGGCGGCGAGGATGCCGGCGATCTGGCGGCCGACCTCGTCGCGGGTGAAGCGGGCGAGTTCGATGCGGCGGACGGTGCGCAGCCGGTCGAGTTCGGCGAGCAGGGGGCGCAGCGGGTGGCGGCGGTGGATGTCGTCGGAGCGGTAGCTGGCGAGGACCAGGAGCCGGCCGGCGCGCAGGGTGCGGAAGAGGAAGGCGAGGAGGTGGCGGGTGGAGGCGTCGGCCCAGTGCAGGTCCTCCAGGACGAACACGACCGGCCGGTCGGCGGCGATCCGCTGGAGCAGCCGGACGGTGAGTTCGAACAGGCGGGCCATGCCCTGCTCGTCGTGGCGGCCGGCGCCGGTCTCGCCCAGGTCGGGCAGGAGGCGGGCCAGTTCCTCCTCCTGGCCGCGCGCGGCGGCGGTGAACTCCTCGGGCAGGGCGTCACGCAGGGCGCGCAGCGCGGTGGAGAAGGGGGCGAACGGCAGCCCGTCGGCGCCGATCTCCACACAGCCGCCGACGGCGACGACCGCGTGCCGGCCGGCGGCCGTGGCGAACTCCTCGACGAGGCGGGTCTTGCCGACCCCCGCCTCGCCGCCGAGCAGCAGCGCCTGCGGCTCGCCGGTGCGGGCACGGGCGAGCGCGTCGTTCAGGGTGTCCAGTTCTTCGGTGCGGCCGACGAACACGGGACTGACGGACCTGGTCTCCACGGGCCCGAGCATCGCACGAGGCACGGACGGCAGGGCACCGGTTTTCCACAGCTCCGGTGTGATCGTCGTACCGATGGCCGGGAGGGTCGTGGCAACGGACGGCAGGGTCCCACGACTGGCTTGGGCAGTCGTGGGACCCTGTTCCGTACGGTCCGGGAGGCGGCCGACCCCCGTACGGCCACCCTCCGGACCCGCCCGGCCCGTCGGTCCGGTGGTCACGCGGTGCGCGGGATCCGGTGCCGGCGCGGGCGGTCGGTATGGGACTCGGCGGCCGAGCCCTCGTGGCGGGCGGCGCGCCGCATCCGGGCGACGTCGCGGGCCAGGCGCTCCTGCTCGGCTTCGCGGATCAGCTGGGCGGAGCGCACCTTGTGGTACTCGAACTCGATCACGGTGTGTCCTTCGAGGAGAGTCGGTGTCGTGCGTCGCGTTCTGCGATGCCTCCACCTTCGTCTCCCACGGGGGTGCGCCACATCGGGAGAGTTCCGCATCTTCGGGCGGCGTTCGGACCCGCACGCGCGCGTAAGGGGCCTCAGGGAGTCCGTAAGGTGCGCATGGACTCCCTAAGGCCCCCTGGGATCTGCTGGGATCTCCTGCGATCTCTGGGATCTGCGCCTTTCTCAGCCGGTCGAGGGCAGGGCGAGCAAGGCGTCGGAGTACTTGAGAACCGCCAGCAGCAGGCCGATGACGCCGAGCGAGACACCCGCCCAGGCGACCGACCTGATCCACGGGGCCTGCGCCCGGCCGGGAGCGCC
Organism: Streptomyces sp. NPDC007205; assembly: GCF_040634095.1. Lineage (NCBI taxonomy): Bacteria > Bacillati > Actinomycetota > Actinomycetes > Kitasatosporales > Streptomycetaceae > Streptomyces > Streptomyces sp. NPDC007205. The sequence goes on along the minus strand of NZ_JBEYEW010000012.1, from coordinate 85,380 downwards.
GAGGGCGGGCCGGGCGAGCACGACCACGCCGGTGAGCAGCGCGGCCAGCGCGAACAGGCCGGCCCACAGGGCGGTGCTGTGCCAGGCGTTGCCGTAGACCGCCTTGATCTGGGTGGCGACGCTCGCGGTGGAGGACGTCCGCAGCTGGCCGATGAGCTGCTCGCGGGCGCCGGCGACGGTGCCGATCCAGCCGCCGCTGAGCGAGACGAGGCCCAGTGCGGCGGAGACGACGGCTCCGGCGCCCTGGCCGACCCCGGAGGGCGCCTTCTCCCGTGCGGGTTCCTGCTCCCCGGAGCCCTCCTCGGTGCTCTCCTTCTCGGTGCTCTCCCTCTCGGGGCTCTCCTCCTCGGCGGCGTCCGTCCGCCCGAAGCCCTCCTCAAGCGTCTTTGCCTGAGCGGCTTCCTCCTTGCCGGTGGCGGCCTCCACCGCCGTCTCGTCGCCCTGCGCCTCGGTGCCGGCCTCGGCGCCTTCCTCTGTCTTCGTAGCCATGCCCGGCACCGTACGGATGCTGTCTGAGAGGTCCCTTAATGATCGTTGTGCGCGGTACGCGCGCGTGCCGCACGCCACTCGGGGGCCAGCACCGCCCAGATCTCGGTGCTGCTGCGCACGCCCCGGTGCGGGTGGTTCTCGCGGAGCACGCCCTCGCGGGTCATGCCGAGCCGCCGGGCCACGTTGATGCTGGGCTCGTTGGCGGAGGAGACATGCCACTCCACGCGGTGCATGCCGCGCTCCTCGACGGCCCAGTCCAGCAGCACCCGCATGCTCCGCGTGACCAGTCCGCGCCCGGCCGCCGCCGGCTCCAGCCAGCAGCCGGCCTCGCACACCCCGCTCGGGGTGTCCCACACACGGAACAGCACACCGCCGACCAGCTTGCCGTCCAGCCAGATGCCGTGCAGGCCGCCGGCGTCGACGGCGCGCTTGTCGGCGTACGACTTCACCCAGGAACGGGCGCCCTCCAGGTCGCACACCACGTCCGACAGCCCGATGTGCCGGCCGATGAACTCCCGTCCCCGGTCGACGTTGGCGAGGAGCTCCTCGGCGTGCCAGACCTCCAGGGGCCGCAGCTCGGCTCCGTCGTCACCCAGGGATATCGCGTACATCGCGCTGCTCGTCCTTCCGCAGTTCCTCGATCGAGATCTTGCCGAGCCTCTCATGCGCGGCCTTGCACTCGGGCGGTTCGATGCTGATGCGGGGCAGCAGGCGCTCCAGCCGGGCGGGCAGCCACCAGTTGGCGGCGCCGAGCAGATGCATCAGCGCGGGGACGAGCAGGGTGCGCAGCACGAAGGCGTCCAGGGCGACGGCGGAGGCCAGCGCGATGCCGAACATCGCGATGACGCGGTCGCCGCTGAGCACGAAGGCGAGGAAGACCGAGATCATGATGATCGCGGCCGAGTTGATGACCCGGCTGGTCTCGGCGAGGCCGACGCGGACGGCACGCCGGTTGTCGCCGGTCTCCAGCCACTCCTCGTACATCCGGCTGACCAGGAAGACCTGGTAGTCCATGGAGAGCCCGAAGAGGACGGACACCATGATCACGGGGAGGAACGGCTCGATGGGACCGGCCCGGCCGAGGCCGAGCAGTTCGCTGCCCCAGCCCCACTGGAAGACCGCGACGACGATGCCGAACGCGGCGGCCACGGCGGCGACGTTCATCACGGCGGCCTTCAGCGGGATGCCGAGCGAACGGAACGCGACGAGCAGCAGCAGACAGCCGAGTCCGATGACCGCGCCGATGAACAGCGGCAGTTTGCCGACGATCACATCCGCGAAGTCGTCGTAACCAGCGGTGACCCCGCCGACCTGGATGTCGAGGGAGGTGCCGGTCTCCGCGCGGGGCAGCACCTTCGTGCGCAGCCGGTCCACGAGGTCGCTGGTGTCCTGCGACTGCGGCGCGGAGTCGGGGACCACGGTGAGGTAGGCGGTGGTGCCGCCGGTGGCGTAGGTGACCGGGGTGACGGAGGCGACGCCCCGGGTGGCGCGCAGGGTCTCACCCAGGTTGTCCAGGGCGAGCCTGTCGGCGCCGCCGTCCACCCGGGTCACCAGGGTGAGCGGTCCGTTCACGCCCGGTCCGAAGCCGTCGGCGAGCAGGTCGTAGGCCTTGCGGGTGGTGGAGGTGCGGGGATCATTGCCCTGGTCGGAGGTGCCGAGGTGGAGGAACAGGGTCGGCAGGGCGAACAGCGCGACGACGGCGACGGCGAGTGACCCGAGCAGCTTGGGGCGGCGTTCGACGAGCGCGGACCAGCGGGCGGCGAGACCGGTGGGCAGCTCCGGGCGCGGGCCGCGTTCGGTGAGCCGGCGCCGCTCGCGGCGGCTGAGGGCCCGGTGGCCTATGTACGACAACAGGGCGGGCAGCAGGGTGACCGAGGCGGCGACGGTGAGCACCACCGTCAACGAGGCCGCCACGGCGACCCCGTTGAGGAAACCCAGCCGCAGGGTCAGCATCCCCAGCAGGGCTATGCACACCGTCGCACCCGCGAAGACGACGGCGCGTCCGGTGGTGGCGACGGCGTTCACGGCGGCCTCGGTGACGCTCAGGCCGCGTTTCAGTCCGCGCCGGTGTCTGGTCACGATGAACAGCGCGTAGTCGATGCCGACGCCGAGGCCGATCAGCATGCCGAGCATGGGCGCGAAGTCGGCGACCGTCATGGCGTGTCCGAGCAGCCCGATGCCGGCGTAGGCGGTGCCGACGCCGACCAGCGCGGTGGCGATGGGCAGGGCCGAGGCGGCGAGCGAACCGAAGGCGAGGAACAGCACGACGGCCGCGACGAGCACACCGACCACCTCGGCGGTGTGCTCGCGCGGGGACGCGGTGAGCCCGATCGCGCTGCCGCCCAGCTCCACCTGGAGTCCGTCTGCCTGGGCGGCCTTGGCGGTGCGCACCACGGCCCGCGCCTCGGGCGCGCCGATGTGGTCGGCCGGCTGGGTGAAGGTGACGGTGGCGTAGGCCGTGTGGCCGTCGGCGCTGATCCGGTGCGCTCCCCGGCCGCCGTACGGGCCGGTCACCGAGGCGACGCCGGGCAGCGCGGCGATCCGGTCCAGGGCCTGGGTCATGGTCTGCTCGACGTCGGCGGCGCGGACGGTGCCGGTGACGGTGTGCCAGACAACGGTGTCGCTGTCCCCGCCCAGCCCCGGAAAACCGTCCTGGAGGAGCTGCGTCGCACGGCCGGACTCGGTGCCGGGGACCTCGTAGTCGTTCGAGTACGCCGAACCGGCCACGGCGGCGGCCGCGGTGACCCCGCCGAAGGCGAGGAGCCACAGCAGCACGGCGATCAGCCGATGCCGGACACACCAACGGGCGAGGTCTGCCACGGACGTGCTCCCAGATGATGATGTGCGGATCTGTGGATCTTTGGCCGGGAACGATCGTCCATGAGGTGAACAGCCCGCAAAGAACGTATGAGCAATCGCAGGACACTCTTGCAGGCGAAAGTGATCGTTTGCCGTGATCGTGGGCTTATTCACACGAGTGCGAGGTACGTCACAGGACACTTCGGCGAACTCTGTCGTACCGTGCCGCACTCCGGGACATGCGTACGGCCCCGGAGGGCATGTGGGTCATGCCCTCCAGGGCCGTAGCCGTACCGTGCGCGCAGCCGGGTCTCAGCCCTCGCTGACGCCCAGCTTCTGAAGGATCAGCTCCTTCACGCGGGCCGCGTCGGCCTGCCCCCGGGTGGCCTTCATGACCGCGCCGACCAGGGCGCCGGCCGCGGCCACCTTGCCGCCGCGGATCTTGTCCGCGACGCCCGGGTTGCCGGCGATGGCCTCCTCGACGGCGGCGGTCAGCGCGCCCTCGTCGGAGACGACCTTCAGACCGCGCTTGTCGACGACCTCGTCCGGGGTGCCCTCGCCGGCGAGGACACCCTCGATGACCTGGCGGGCCAGCTTGTCGTTCAGGTCACCCTTCGCGACCAGCTCGGTGACCCGGGCCACCTGCTGCGGAGTGATCGCCAGCTCGTCCAGCGCCTTGCCGGACTCGTTGGCGCTGCGCGCCAGTTCGCCCATCCACCACTTGCGGGCGGAGGCCGCGTCGGCACCGGCGTCGATCGTGGCGACGATCGGGTCCAGCGCACCGGCGTTGAGGATCGCCTGCATGTCGGTCGCCGAGATCCCCCACTCCTCACGGAGCCGGTTGCGGCGGACCAGCGGCAGTTCGGGCAGGGCCGCGCGGATCTCCTCGACCCACGCGCGCGAGGGCGCGACCGGGACGAGGTCGGGCTCCGGGAAGTACCGGTAGTCCTCGGCCTCCTCCTTCACACGGCCCGAGGTCGTGGAACCGGTGTCCTCGTGGAAGTGGCGGGTCTCCTGGACGATCGTGCCGCCGGACGACAGCACCGCCGCGTGGCGCATGATCTCGTAGCGGGCCGCACGCTCCACCGAGCGCAGCGAGTTGACGTTCTTGGTCTCGCTCCGCGTGCCGAACTTGTCGGCGCCCTTGGGCATCAGCGACAGGTTGACGTCGCAGCGCATCTGGCCCATCTCCATGCGGGCCTCGGACACGCCGAGGGCACGGATGAGCTCGCGCAGCTCGCGGACGTACGCCTTCGCCACCTCGGGGGCGCGCTCGCCGGCCCCGACGATCGGCTTGGTGACGATCTCGATCAGCGGGATGCCGGCACGGTTGTAGTCCAGCAGGGAGTGGGACGCGCCGTGGATACGGCCGGTGGCGCCGCCGACGTGGGTCGACTTGCCGGTGTCCTCCTCCATGTGGGCGCGCTCGATCTCCACGCGGAAGGTCTCGCCGTCCTCCAGCTGTACGTCGAGGTAGCCGTTGAAGGCGATCGGCTCGTCGTACTGGGAGGTCTGGAAGTTCTTCGGCATGTCCGGATAGAAGTAGTTCTTCCGGGCGAAGCGGCACCACTCGGCGATCTCGCAGTTCAGCGCGAGACCGATCTTGATCGCGGACTCGACGCCGGTCGCGTTGACGACCGGGAGCGCGCCGGGCAGGCCGAGGCAGACGGGGCAGGTCTGGGTGTTCGGGTCGGCGCCGAGCGCCGTCGAACAGCCGCAGAACATCTTGGTCTTGGTGCCGAGTTCGACATGGACCTCAAGGCCCATGACGGGGTCGTACGACGCCAGTGCGTCTTCGTACGACACCAGGTCGGTCGTGGTGGTCACGATGAAAACTTCCCTCTCAGCCCAGCAGGACGTCGTCGTCGCCCAGCCGCTTCAGCTCGCGGTAGAGGATCGCGAGGCCGGTCACGATCGCCACGGCGGAGACCGTGGCGTCGATTAGCCGCAGCGTGTCGTGCTCGGCGCGGGCCTTCTTGATCTGCTTGGCGACACCGAACGCGCCGAACGCGGTGGTGGCCATCGACAGGTACGTACCGGACTTGGACTTCTTGAAGTCCTTGGCCTTGGACAGCTTGCTCACAGCGACGGAGCCTCCTCCAGCAGCGGGTGTCCCCACTTTTCCACGAAGGCGGCCTCGACGGCGGCGCCCACCTTGTACAGGCGGTCGTCCTGCATCGCCGGGGCGATGATCTGCAGGCCCACCGGGAGGTTGTCCTCCGGGGCGAGTCCGCAGGGCAGGGACATGGCCGCGTTGCCCGCCAGGTTGGTCGGGATGGTGCACAGGTCCGCGAGGTACATCGCCATCGGGTCGTCGGCGCGCTCGCCGATCGCGAAGGCGGTGGTGGGCGTCGTCGGCGAGACGATGACATCCACCTGCTCGAAGGCCTTCTCGAAGTCGCGCGTGATGAGCGTGCGGACCTTCTGCGCGGAGCCGTAGTACGCGTCGTAGTAGCCGGAGCTCAGGGCGTACGTGCCGAGCATGATGCGCCGCTTGACCTCGGGGCCGAAGCCGGCCTCGCGGGTCAGGGAGGTGACCTCCTCGGCCGAGTGGCCGCCGTCGTCGCCGGTCCGCAGGCCGTAGCGCAGGCCGTCGAAGCGGGCGAGGTTGGAGGAGCACTCGGACGGCGCGATCAGGTAGTACGCCGACAGGGCGAGGTCGAAGGACGGGCAGTCCAGCTCGACGATCTCGGCGCCCAGCTCCTTCAGCAGCGCGACGGACTCGTCGAAGCGCTGGATGACACCGGCCTGGTAGCCCTCGCCGCGGAACTGCTTGACCACGCCGACGCGCATGCCCGCGACGCTGCCGTTGCGGGCGGCCTCGACGACCGGCGGGACCGGGGCGTCGATGGAGGTGGAGTCCAGCGGGTCGTGCCCGGCGATGACCTCGTGCAGGAGGGCCGCGTCCAGGACCGTACGGGCGCAGGGGCCGCCCTGGTCCAGGGAGGACGAGAACGCCACCATGCCGAAGCGGGAGACCGCCCCGTACGTCGGCTTCACGCCGACCGTGCCGGTGACGGCGGCCGGCTGGCGGATGGAACCGCCGGTGTCGGTGCCGATGGCGAGCGGGGCCTCGTAGGAGGCGAGCGCGGCGGAGGAACCGCCGCCGGAGCCGCCGGGGATCTTGGTGAGGTCCCACGGGTTGCCGGTCGGACCGTAGGCGCTGTTCTCGGTGGAGGACCCCATGGCGAACTCGTCCATGTTGGTCTTGCCGAGGATGACGACGTCGGCGGCCTTCAGCCGCTTGGTGAGCGTCGCGTCGTACGGCGGGATCCAGCCTTCCAGGATCTTCGAGCCGACGGTCGTGGGCACGCCCTCGGTGGTGAAGATGTCCTTGAGCGCGAGCGGCACGCCGGCCAGCGGGCCGAGTTTCTCGCCGCGGGCCCGCTTCTCGTCCACGGCGCGGGCCTGGGCGAGCGCGCCCTCGCGGTCGACGTGCAGGAAGGCGTGCACCTTCTCGTCGACGGCCTCGATGCGGGCGAGGTGGGCCTCGGTGACCTCGACGGCCGTCAGCTCGCCGGAGGCGATCTTCTCGGCGATCTGCGCGGCCGTGAGCTTGATGATGTTGCTGTCCGTCATGGTGGTCACTCCTCCCCCAGGATCTGCGGCACCTTGAAACGCTGCTGCTCCTGGGCGGGGGCGCCGGAGAGCGCCTGCTCGGGGGTGAGCGAGGGACGGACCTCGTCCGGCCGCATGACGTTCGTCAGCGGGAGCGGGTGCGAGGTCGGCGGTACGTCTTGGTCGGCGACCTCGCTGACGCGGGCGACCGCGCCGATGATGTCGTCCAGCTGTCCCGCGAAGTGGTCGAGTTCTTCGGGCTTCAGCTCCAGACGCGCCAGCCGGGCGAGGTGGGCGACCTCCTCGCGCGTGATGCCAGGCATGCAGCGTTCCTCTGGGGTGAGTGTGTGTGGTTTGGGGCCGGGGGCTGGCGTCGCGTTTCCGCCGTCCGCCCGAAGGGCGGGCCTCGCGGCGTCTGGTGCGTGCGATCGCAAGGCGCCGGAGCGCCCTCGTGGCGGAGCCACGTGGGCGATTCGGCAACGCGGCGAGCGTGCGTGCCAGGCGTCGCGAGGCAGGCGGAAATGTGACGCCAGTCCCCAATCCTATGGGGCGGGGCCGGGTGGCCGTGAAACGGTTTCCCCGGGGCCCCGCGCGTCAGCCCCGGCGGCCGTCCCAGACCTCGCTCTTGAGGAAGTGGTTGTCGTACCGCTCCTGCACCTCGAGGATGCTCTCCGGGGTGGCCTCACCGAGGCGGATGCGCTGCAGGTGGCGGAAGTACTCGAAGCGCTCGATGCCCGGGGCGAAGACGATGAGGATGTCCGCCGTCGCGTCCGGGACGGCGGCGAAGGCGTGCGGCCTCTCCGGGGGGACGATGACGAGATCGCCGCGCTCGGCGGTGACGATGTCGTCGCCGGAGAGGATCTCGGCCGACCCGTCGAGCAGGTAGAACATCTCCGCCCCGCTGTGGTGGAGGTGGGGCCGCGCGCCGTCGGCGCCCTCCGCGAGGGTGACGCGCACCGTGGACAGCGCCCCTCCGGTCGCACTGCTGTCGGCCAGCAGCCGGACACCGACGGGGGCACCGCCCAGCACCTCCGCCTCGGCGCCACGGACGATCACGGAGTCGTCGAACTCGGGCACGAACAGGGACATGGCTTTCCCCCTCGGTGATGTCGTGCGGTGCCGTCAGACCGCGAAGAGCAGCCCGGCGCTGATCAGGACCACGACCGCCGTGGCGAGGTGGATTCCGAGGGCCACGGCCTTGGCGCCGCCGTGCCGCAGCACTATCCACGTGTCCACGAGCGGTACGAGTGCCACGGCGAGCAGGAACCACGCCTCGGCACGGGCACCGACGGCGGCCAGCAGGACCAGGCCCACCAGCCCGAAGGTGCCGTCCCTGAGCCCCTTGATCGACAGGTGGGCGCCGGCGTCGCCACGAGGGCCGGCCCTGACGTATCCACAGGCGCCGGGAGCGCGAACGAGCGCAGCGGGAGCGGCTGATCGTGACGGCCGCGCGGGAGCTGGCCGAGGCGGAGAGCTGGCACGCGGTGACCACACGCCGGCTGGCCGCCGAGATCGAGTACAGCCGGCCCAAGACGTTCTGGGCGGCGCTGCACGGCCTGGCGACCCTGATGCGCAGTGGGCGTCTGCCGGAAAACGGGCACGAGAAACGGCTGACGTTGCTGATCGGCCACTTCGCTGGGGGCTGAGCGCCCCGTGGGGACGCGGGCAGCTGCGGGCGATCCACGACGCCCCGCACCCGCCGACCGCCCCCACGGCAGACGCCCGCCCTCCAGCCAGGTTGGCACGGGCGGGCGGGAAGACTACTCGCCGGCAGGCAACGCTGCCCGAGGCCTTTGCCACCCTCGGGATCCACGGGCCCGCAACCACGCCGTGGCCTCCTCGGCCGGCATCGCCGCAGCGACCAGCCATCCCTGCACAGCGTCACACCCCATGTCCCGCAGGCGCTCCCAGGTCTCGTCGTCCTCCACGCCCTCGGCGACGACGAGAAGACCGAGCGAATGCGCGAGATCCACCGTGCAGCGCACGATCTCCGCGTCCTCGGTGTCGACGGCCAGCCGAGCCACGAACGACCGGTCGATCTTCAGCTCGCTCACCGGCAGCCGCCGCAGATGCACCAGCGACGAATATCCCGTGCCGAAGTCGTCCAGCGACATCTTCACACCGTGCCCGGTCAGGCCCGCGAGGGTGTCCGCGGCCCGCTGCGGATCCTCCAGCAGCACATGCTCGGTTATCTCCAGCTGCAGGGCCGCCGCAGGGACCCCGTGCCGGGCCAGCCGCGCCGCGACCGACCCCGCGAAACCGGGCGTGTGGACATCCCGGGGGGAGACGTTGACGGCGACCGGGACCCGCAGCCCCTGCGCGCGCCACTTGGCGACCTGGCTCAGCGCGGTTTCGAGGACGTACTCCGTCAGATGGGGCATCAGCCCGGAGGACTCGGCGATCGCTATGAACTCGTCCGGCGGAACCTTCCCTCGCTCGGGATGCACCCAGCGCACCAGCGCCTCCAGGCCGGCGACCTGACCGTCGAAGCGGACCTTGGGCTGGTAGTGCAGCTGCACCTCGTGCGCGTCCAGCGCCCGGCGCAGATCGCCCAGCAGACCGAGCCGGTCCGGGGTGTTGGAGTCCCGCTTGGACTCGTACACCTCCACGCCCGTACGGCCCCTCTTGGCCTGGTACATCGCCACGTCCGCCCGCCGCAGCAGCCCTTCGGCGTCCAGGGCGTGGTCGGGGAAGACGGCGACGCCGGCGCTGGCCTCCAGGACGAGGGTGAGCCCGTCGAGGTCCAGCGGGGAGCTGAGCGCGGTGACCAGGCCGCGGGCCATGCGCGTGGCCGACGTGGTGGAGTCGGCGAGGGGCAGTAACACGGCGAACTCGTCACCGCCGAGTCGCGCGGCCTCCGCTCCGCGTGGCAGGGCGAGCCGCAGCCGGTCGGCTATCTGGAGCAACAGCCGGTCACCGGCGAGATGGCCCAGGGTGTCGTTCACCGACCGGAACCGGTCGAGGTCGATCAGCAAGAGGGCGGAACGGGCGCCGATGCGTTCGGCGTCGTCGAGGGCGGTCCAGATCCGCTCCAGCAGCCACTGCCGGTTGGGCAGGCCGGTCAGCGGGTCACGCAGTTGCTCCTCGGCACGCGCGCGGGCCATCCACAGGCTGGAGTCGAGGGCGATGAGGGGGATGGCGAACAACGGGAGCAAAATCGGCTGGGCTTCGGCGACGACGCACAGCAGCGGTGCGATGCCGAGCAGCGCAACGGCCACCAGGCCCTGTCTGACCAGGGCGGTGCGGGCCACGGTGGGCACCTTGCCGCTGCGCGGTGCGTACAGATACCACTGCAGGCCGCGGCTGACCGCGAGGTAGGCGACGGCGACGAGGACGACCTCGGGGGCGGTGGCGATGCTCCAGGTGTCCGGCCGCCAGGGCGTCTCGACGCTCGGCGCCGGGCCGAACGCGCCGAGCAGCAGTGCCCCGGCGGCGATGCCGAGGAGGTCCACGGCGCCGTGCAGCACGCCCTGCCGCCAGCGGTGGCGCCGGGCGATGCCGACCAGGACGACGACGGTGAGGCTGACCATGCCGGCGGGCACCCAGCCGTAGAGCAGCAGGACGGCGAGGGTGAGGGCGGCGCCGGAGCCGGTGCCGCCCCACCAGCGGGCGCGGCCCAGCATGACGAGGTGGCCGACGATGACGCCGGTGAGCAGGGCCAGCGACCAGCCGACCGTGCCGCACGGGAAGAGGGCGTGGTGGCCGCTGAAGGCGCGGTAGAAGCCGGCGCCGAGGACGAATGCGGCGGCGCCCACGACGGCCGCGGGCAGCGCGGGCCAGGACAGGTGCCGTTCGGTGTCGGTGTCGCTATCGGTGCCTGTGCCGGTCAGGCCGGGGGCGGGCTCGATGGCCAGGGGTATGGGCGGGTGGGCGTCGGTGGCGGTGCCCGGTCCGGCCGCGCGGGCCTGACCGCCCGCACGCCCGTGGCCCCGCCCCGTCCACCGGTTCCCCCGCCAGGTGCCCGCGCCACGGCGCAGGCGCAGCCGTGAGTCGGGGGCGACGCTCTCGGTCGGTTCCATTCCCGTCCCTCTCACAGCCGGCGGTGCCCACGCCACGCGGCCCGATGTCCGACACCCATCAGCAGCTCCGCGTTGAAGAAACCTTCCCCGCGCCCTCAGAGCGCACGGGGATGCCCCAACCGCAGCTGGGCACGGCAGGTGCACACCTCAACAGTAGGCCGCGGAAGGCTTCCACGGGCACCGGTCGTCGACGGTTGCCCGAATGCGCCCGGGCCACCCGTATGCAACTGATATGCGCCGAACGGGTGGCCTTCAACCGCTACTCCCCGGTCGGAAGCGCGACTTCGGCCGCCGCGTCCGGACCCTGCTCCAAGAGGACGACGAAACCGTCCTCGTTCAGAACCGGAACCTTCAGCTGCATGGCCTTGTCGTACTTCGACCCCGGGTTGTCGCCCACGACGACGAACGAGGTCTTCTTCGACACCGATCCGGTCACCTTCGCGCCCCGGCTCTGCAGCGCCTCCTTGGCGCCGTCCCGGGTGAAGTTCTCCAGGGTGCCGGTGACGACGACCGTGAGCCCCTCCAGCGGGCGCGGGCCCTCCTCCTCGCCGGTCGACTCGTCCTCCAGCGGGACTCCGGCGGCCTTCCACTTGCGGACGATCTCGCGGTGCCAGTCCTCGGCGAACCACTCCTTGAGCGCGGCGGCGATGGTGGGGCCGACGCCGTCGGTGGTCGCCAGCTCCTCCTCGGTGGCCTGTTCGATGCGGTCGACGGAGCGGAACTCGCGGGCGAGGGCCTGCGCGGCGACCGGTCCGACGTGCCGGATCGACAGGCCGTTCAGGAAGCGGGCCAGCGGGCGGGACTTGGCCGCCTCGATGTTCTCCAGCAGTGCGAGGGTGTTCTTCTTCGGCTCGCCCTTCTGGTTGGCGAAGACCGTGACGACCTTCTCCTCGCCCGTCTTGGGATCCCGCTTGGGCAGACCGCTGTCGGGGTCCAGGACATAGGCCTTGATGGGCAGCAGCTTCTCCACCGTCAGGTCGAACAGGTCGCCCTCGTCCACCAGCGGCGGGTCGGCCGGCTCCAGCGGCCGGGTGAGCGCGGCGGCGGCCACCGCGCCGAAGTTCTCGATGTCCAGGCACTCGCGGCCCGCGAGGTAGGAGACACGCTCGCGCAACTGGGCCGGGCAGGTACGGCCGTTGGGGCAGCGGAGGTCGATGTCGCCCTCCTTCATGGGCCGCAGCGGCGTGCCGCACTCGGGGCACTCGCTCGGCATCACGAACTCCCGCTCGCTGCCGTCCCGCAGGTCGACCACCGGGCCGAGGATCTCCGGGATGACGTCACCGGCCTTGCGCAGGACGACGGTGTCCCCGATCAGGACGCCCTTGGCCTTGACGACCTCCTGGTTGTGCAGGGTGGCGAACTCCACCTCGCTGCCGGCGACCGTGACCGGCTCGACCTGGGCGTACGGCGTGACGCGGCCGGTGCGGCCGACGCCCACCTTGATGTCGACGAGCTTGGTGTTGACCTCTTCCGGCGCGTACTTGTAGGCGATCGCCCAGCGCGGCGCCCGCGCGGTGGAGCCGAGGCGCCCCTGCAGACGGATCTCGTCCAGCTTGACGACGACACCGTCGATCTCGTGTTCCACGGAGTGGCGGTTCTCGCCGTAGTGGGCGATGAACTCGCGCACGCCGTCGAGGTCGTCGACCACGCGGTTGTGCGGGGAGGTGGGCAGGCCCCAGGTCTTCAGCAGGTCGTAGGCCTGGGACAGCCGGGTCATGCCCGTGAAGCCCTCCAGGGCGCCGATGCCGTGGACCACCATGTGCAGGGGGCGGGTGGCGGTGACCCGCGGGTCCTTCTGGCGCAGCGAACCGGCGGCGGCGTTGCGGGGGTTGGCGAACGGCTTGTCACCGGCCGCGACCAGGCGTTCGTTCAGTTCGAGGAACTTCTCCATCGGGAAGTAGACCTCGCCGCGGATCTCCACGAGGTCCGGGATGTCGTCGCCCTTGAGGCGGTCCGGGATCTCCGCGATCGTGCGGACGTTCGGCGTGATGTCCTCGCCGGTGCGGCCGTCGCCGCGGGTTGCCGCGCGCGTGAGCCGGCCGTTCTCGTACGTCAGGTTGACCGCGAGGCCGTCGACCTTGAGCTCGCACAGGAAGTGGTAGTCCTGGTCGCCGAGTTCGCGCGCGATGCGCTCGGCCCAGGCGGCCAGCTCCTCGTCGTTGAAGGTGTTGTCGAGCGACAGCATCCGCTGGCGGTGCTCGACAGCCTTGAACTCCGTCTCGTACGACCCCGCGACCTTCTGGGTCGGCGAGTCCGGGGTGCGCAGCTCCGGAAACTGCTCCTCCAGGGCCTCCAGAGTCTTCAGGAGCTTGTCGAACTCCGCGTCGCTGATGACGGGAGCGTCCTTCACGTAGTACCGGAAGCGGTGCTCCTCGATCTGCTCAGCGAGCTGCGCGTGCTTGTCACGTGCCTCGGCGGGCACTGCCGTCTCCGCCTGCTGCTTGTCGCCGGCCACCGTGTCGTCCTCCCGTTACTCTGGGTTGTCCGCGAGGGATCTCGCCGCCCGGACGCAGTGGGCGAGCGCCTGGCGTGCGTAGGCGGGGGAAGCTCCCGCCAGACCGCACGCCGGGGTGACCGTGACCGCCTCCGCGAGCAGCCCCGGGTGCAGACCCAGCCTGCGCCACAGCGTCCTGACACCCATGACGCTACCGGCAGGGTCTGACAATGGCCCTTGAGTCCCGCTCACGACACCGGTGAACAGCCGGGTGCCGCCCTCGACGGCTTCACCGATCGCGTCGTCGTCACGTTCGGTGAGCAGGGCGAAGTCGAAGGAGACCGCGGCTGCGCCGGTCCGCCGCAGCAGTGCGAACGGCACGTCGGGGGCGCAGGAGTGCACGACCACGGGTCCGCCGTCCTGGACCCCGATGACGTCGCGCAGGGTGGCCTCCACGACCTGCCGGTCCACGGCCCGGTGCGTGCGGTAGCCGCTGGCGGTGCGGACCTCTCCGCGCAGGACGGCGGTGAGGGAGGGCTCGTCGAGCTGGAGGACGAGGCGGGCGCCCGGCACACGGCGCCGCACCTCGGCGAGGTGGAGCCGCACGCCCTCGGTGAGCGAGGCGGCGAGGTCACGGCAGGCACCGGCGTCGGAGAGCACCGCCTCGCCGTTCTTCAACTCCAGCGCGGCGGCCAGCGTCCAGGGGCCGACCACCTGCACCTTCAGGTCGCCCTCGTAGCCCTGGGTGAACTCCTCCAGGGCGTCCAGGTCCTCCCCCAGCCAGGCGCGCGCCCGCTTGGTGTCCCGGCCCGGCCGGTCGCCGAGCCGCCAGCCGCTGGGCTCCACGCGCGCGTAAAGCTCGACGAGCATGCCCGCGGTACGGCCGATCATGTCGGCGCCGGGGCCGCGCGCGGGCAGCTCGGGCAGGAACGGAAAGTCCTCGCAGCTGCCGGTGACGGTCTTGGCGGCCTCGCGGGCGTCGTCACCGGGCATGGACCCGACACCGGTGGCCCCGGCAAACCTGAACTGGCTGTTTTCGCTCACCAGGGAAGCCTACGGAACCCCTCGGCCGGGGTCAGCGTCCCGGTCGCACCGTCAGGTCGTTGACCTCCGCGTCCCTCGGCAGGTCGAGGGCCATGAGGATCGTCGTGGCGACCGACTCGGGGTCGATCCACTGCGAGGGGTCGTACTCCTTGCCCTCCTGCTGGTGGACCCTGGCCTGCATGGGGCTGGCCGTGCGGCCCGGGTAGACCGAGGTGACCCGGACGCCGTTCGCGTGCTCCTCCTGGCGCAGGGAGTCGGCGAGGGCCTTGAGACCGTGCTTGGAGGCGGCGTACGCGGACCAGCCGGCGTGCGCGGTGAGGCCGGCGCCGGAGTTGACGAAGATCACATGGCCGCGGGCGGCGCGCAGCTGGGGCAGGAAGTGCCGGGTCAGCTCGGCCGGGGCGATCAGGTTGACGTTGAGCTGGTGGCGCCAGGACTTGGGGGTCAGGTCGCCGACCTCGCCCAGGTCGACGACGCCGGCGATGTGCAGCAGCGAGTCCACCCGCTCCGGGAGCGTCTGGTGGGAGAACGCCCAGGACAGCTTGTCGGGGTCCGCGAGGTCGCCGACCAGGGTGCGGGCGCCGGGAAACTCGGCCGCCAGTTCCTTCGCGCGGCCCGCGTCGCGCGCGTGCAGGACGAGTTCGTCCCCGCGCGCGTGCAGACGGCGGGCGACGGCCGCGCCGATGCCGGACCCGGCCCCGGTGATCACATAAGTAGCCATGCAGGCCATGCTCGCATCAGCGCTCGCCCTGCCCCGCGGCGGCAGCCGCAGATGTCGCCGCCTCCAGGTAGGCCAGCGCTCCGACCGGCTCCTCGGCGAAGAAGACTAGCTCGGACAGCGGGCGGGGCAGGAAGCCCTCGTCCTCCATGCGGCGGAACTGCTCCTGGAGACCGTCGTAGAAACCCGCGGTGTTCAGCAGCACGACCGGCTTCTCGGTGCGGCCGTGCTTCTTCAGCTCCAGGATCTCGGTGGCCTCGTCCAGCGTGCCGGTGCCGCCCACCATGATCACCACCGCGTCGGCCTTCTCCAGCAGCAGCTTCTTGCGTTCGGCGAGGTCGGCTGCGATGACCATCTCGTCGGCGCCGGGCCGCGCCTTGTTCGCGAGGAACTCCACGGACACGCCCAGCAGTCTGCCGCCCGCCTCGTGCACCCCGTCGGCGACGACCTTCATCAGACCGACGTTGGAGCCGCCCCACACCAGGGTGTGACCGGCCTTGCCGATCAGTTCCGCGAACTCGCGCGCGGGGCGCGTGTACCGCTCGTCGAGATCGGCTGCGGAGAGGAAGACGCAGATGTTCATGGCCTCTACCGTACGGCCCCTGCCTCACCGTCTCCGTCGTACGCGGGAAGAACCACGGGCCCGCCGGTGCTGTCCCACTATGAGCCGAGGACACACGATCACCATCGAACAGGGCGAGCAGCACGTGCGCGTGGTGCACGGCGAGCAGGTGCTCGCGGAGACCGACCGGCCGCTGGTGCTGCGCGAGACGGGCTGTCCGGTGCGGTACTACATCCCCGCCGCCGACGTACGCGTCGATCTGCTGACCCCCTCCGACACGCACACCGAGTGCCCTTTCAAGGGCACGGCGTCCTACTGGTCGCTGCCGGACGCGCCCGATCTGGTGTGGGCGTACCCGGACCCGAAGCCGGACGTCGCCGAGATCAGGGATCACTTCTGCTTCTACGAAACCGACGTGTCGTGACCGATGAGCCGGGGCCGGTGCGGCAGTCTGCAGGGGCATGGACAAGAAGACGACTTCCCGTGACGGCACGTCCCTCGCGTACGAGGTGATCGGCCAGGGGCCCACGGTGATCCTGGTGAGCGGCGCGATGTCCACCGGGGGCACCGTGGCTCCTCTGGCCCAGCGGCTCGCGGGCCGCTGCACGGCCGTCGTCTACGACCGCCGGGGCCGCGGCGAGAGCGGCGACACGAAGCCGTACGAGGTCGAGCGTGAGGTCGAGGACCTGGCCGCGCTGATCGACGCCGTGGGCGGCGAGGCGGCGCTGTTCGGGGTCTCCTCGGGCGGCGCGCTGGTGCTGGAGGCGGTGGCGGGCGGGCTGCCGGCTGTCCGGGCCGCCGTCTACGAGGTGCCCTACGCCGACTTCCTGCAGGGCGGCGCCGAGCGGGAGGCCACCTACAAGGAGCAGCTGAACAAGGCGCTCGCGGACGGCCGGCGCGGGGACGCGGTGGAGCTGTTCCTGCGGCTGACGGGCCTCGGCGAGGAGGTCATCCGGGGCGCCCGGGAGTCGCCGATGTGGGCCGGGATGGAGGCCGTCGCGCCGAGTCTCGCGTACGACGACGCGGTCATGGGCGACGGCCTCCTCCCCCGGGACCGGATCGCCGCGATCTCCGTGCCCGTGCTGGTGGTCGCGGGCGGGGCGAGCCCGGAGTGGATGCGCGAGGCGAACCGCACGGTCGCCGAGACGCTGCCGCAGGGCACGTACCGGGTCCTGGAAGGGCAGACCCACATGGTGGAGCCGGAGGTGCTGGGGCCCGTGCTGGCCGATTTCCTGACGGAGTAGCGACGGCTACAGCGCCGCGGCCGTCGCGCGCGTGGTCGACGCGATCGTCGCCGAGCCCACCACGCGCGTGCCGTCGTACAGGACGATCGCCTGGCCGGGGGCGACGCCGCGGACCGGTTCGGTGAAGGTCACGCGCAGTTCGCCGTCGACCGGTTCCGCGGTGACCTCGGTCTCGCCGCCGTGGGCGCGCAGCTGGGCGGTGTAGGTGCCGGGGCCGGTGGGGGCGGTGCCGCACCAGCGGGGCTTGATCGCGGTGAGGGCGGTGACGTCCAGGGCGGCGGCGGGGCCGACGGTGACGGTGTTGGTGACCGGGGAGATGTCGAGGACGTAGCGGGGCTTGCCGTCGGGGGCCGGAGTGCCGATGCGCAGGCCCTTGCGCTGGCCGATGGTGTAGCCGTAGGCGCCCTCGTGCGTGCCGAGCCTGTTGCCGGACTCGTCGACGATGTCGCCCTCGGCCTTGCCGAGGCGCTTGGCGAGGAAGCCCTGGGTGTCGCCGTCGGCGATGAAGCAGATGTCGTGCGAGTCGGGCTTCTTGGCCACGGCGAGGCCCCGGCGCTCGGCCTCCGCGCGGATCTCGTCCTTGGTGGTGACCGTGTCGCCGAGCGGGAACATCGCGTGGGCGAGCTGCTTCTCGTCCAGCACGCCGAGGACGTACGACTGGTCCTTCGCCATGTCGGAGGCGCGGTGCAGCTCGCGGGAGCCGTCCTCGCGGACGATGACCTTGGCGTAATGACCGGTGCAGACCGCGTCGAAGCCGAGGGCGAGGGCCTTGTCGAGCAGCGCGGCGAACTTGATCTTCTCGTTGCAGCGCAGGCAGGGGTTGGGGGTGCGGCCGGCCTCGTACTCGGCGACGAAGTCCTCGACCACGTCCTCGCGGAAGCGGTCGGCGAGGTCCCAGACGTAGAAGGGGATGCCGATGACGTCGGCCGCGCGGCGGGCGTCTCGCGAGTCCTCGATGGTGCAACAGCCCCGCGCGCCGGTCCGGAAGGACTGCGGGTTCGCGGAGAGCGCGAGGTGGACGCCGGTGACGTCGTGGCCGGCTTCCGCGGCACGCGCGGCGGCTACGGCGGAGTCGACTCCACCGGACATGGCGGCGAGGACGCGGAGGGGGCGCTGCGGGGTCTCAGTCATAGCCCTTCCAGGGTACGGGGCGGCGGGAACCGGGACTGCCGGATATCCGTTGACGGTCACAGGGGGCGGAACAGGGCGCGGACCGGGGCGCGGACCGGGTGCGGAAGGGGAGGGCATGAGCGACGCGGATCGGCGGCTGGGGCGGCGGGCCCTGCTCGTCGGCGGTGCGGCGGCCGCCGTGGGCACGGCCGTGCTGGCCCGCGGGGAGCTGTCGCATCTGTGGTGGCGGCTGCCGGGCGTGGAGAAGCCCCGGGTGGCGGGGGCCGTGGACTTCCGGGGCGCGCGCTGGGTGCCGGCCTCGCCGGCCAACTACCGGCGGGCGGACCGGCCGGACGACTATTCCGTGGACCGGGTCGTCATCCATGTCACGCAGGGCGACTACGCGAGCGCGGTGAAGGTCTTCCAGGACCCGGCGCACGGTGCGGCGGCGCACTACATCGTGCGCAGGGACGGCCGGATCACCCAGCTGATACGGGAGCTGGACGTGGCCTTCCACACGGGCAACCGCGCGTACAACGAGCGCAGTGTCGGCATCGAGCACGAGGGCTTCGTGGACGACGCCTCCTCCTTCACGGACGCCATGTACGCGTCCTCGGCGCGGCTGACGGCGGCGGTATGCGGGCGGTACGGCATACCCGTGGACCGTGAGCACATCATCGGGCACGTGGAGGTGCCGGGGACGGACCACACCGACCCGGGGCCGCACTGGGACTGGGAGAGATACCTGAAAAAAATCAAGGCTTAGGCCTTTTTTGTCCGGTGTGTGCGGTTCTATCCTGAATACCAGACCTACGAGACGAGTGAGGGAGTTCAAGCGGAGTAGCCGACGTCAGCGAGAGATACATGATCTCTTCAACGAGAGGT
This sequence comes from Streptomyces sp. NPDC007205, assembly GCF_040634095.1. NCBI lineage: Bacteria > Bacillati > Actinomycetota > Actinomycetes > Kitasatosporales > Streptomycetaceae > Streptomyces > Streptomyces sp. NPDC007205. The sequence continues at coordinate 66,518 of NZ_JBEYEW010000012.1, read as the reverse complement.
ACACCGTTTCCGCTGGTGCCGACATCGACGCTCGGGCTGAGAGGCCGGAAGGTCGCAAGGACTGGACCTGACGGCGACCCCCATCACCTGATCCGGACAATGCCGGCGAAGGGAACCCGCCTCGTAGGTCGCCTTCGTGTGCGCCTCAGCTGAGCCCCGCCACGCGCGCCCGCTCCACCGCCGGGCCGATCGCCTTCGCCACCGCCTCGACGTCCGCCGCCGTGGAGGTGTGGCCGAGCGAGAAGCGCAGGGTGCCGCGGGCCAGATCCGGGTCAATACCGGTGGCGAGCAGCACATGGCTGGGCTGGGCGACGCCCGCGGTGCAGGCGGAACCGGTCGAGCACTCGATGCCCTGGGCGTCCAGCAGGAGCAGCAGGGAGTCGCCCTCGCAGCCGGGGAAGCTGAAGTGCGCGTTGGCCGGCAGGCGGCCCTCGGGTGCCGGGTCGCCACCGAGGATCGCGTCCGGTACGGCCGTACGGACGGCGTCGATCAGCTGGTCCCGCAGGGCGCCGATCTCGCGGGCGAACCACTCGCGGTGCCCAGTGGCGAGCCGGCCGGCGACGGCGAAGGAGGCGACGGCGGGGACGTCCAGGGTGCCGGAGCGGACGTGCCGCTCCTGGCCGCCGCCGTGCAGGACGGGTACGGGGGTGTGGTCACGGCCGAGCAGCAGCGCGCCGATGCCGTACGGGCCGCCGATCTTGTGGCTGGAGACGGTCATCGCGGCGAGGCCGGAGGCGGCGAAGTCGACCGGCACCTGGCCGAGGGCCTGGACCGCGTCGGCGTGCATCGGGACACCGAACTCGGCGGCGGCTTCGGCGAGTTCACGGATCGGCATGACCGTGCCGATCTCGTTGTTGGCCCACATCACGGTGACCAGGGCGACGTCGTGGGGGTTGCGGGCGATGGCCTCGCGCAGGGCCTCGGGGTGGACGCGGCCGTAGGGGTCGACGGGGAGGTACTCGACCGTCGCGCCCTCGTGTTCGCCGAGCCAGTGCACGGCGTCGAGGACGGCGTGGTGCTCGACGGGGCTGGCCAGGACGCGGGTGCGGGCCGGGTCGGCGTCGTGGCGGGACCAGTAAAGGCCCTTGACGGCGAGGTTGTCGGCCTCGGTGCCGCCCGAGGTGAAGACGACCTCACTGGGGCGGGCGCCGAGCGCTTCCGCGAGGGTTTCGCGGGATTCCTCGACCGTGCGGCGTGCCTGGCGGCCGGATGCGTGGAGGGAGGAGGCGTTGCCCGTGATGCTCAACTGGGCGGTCAGGGCCTCTGCCGCCTCCGGGAGCATGGGGGTTGTCGCGGCGTGGTCGAGGTAAGCCATGGTGCCCTGATTCTACGGCCCCCTTGCAGCCTGCCTCGGCTGCGAGGTTTCCGTTGGCCGGGGGCGCCTTGCCTTGCCTTTGAGGGTGCCCTGGGCTGGGGCGCCTTGCGCTGACTGCGGGACGGGGGTGAGAGGCAGCGGCTCGGCTGCCAGGCCACCAGACTGCCCGGCGGCAGGGGGGCGCGACGCTCGGCTTCAGACACCCCTCAGACGCCCCGCGCCGGGAAACGGCGACGGTGGCGGTAGGGGCGTTGGCCGGGTGCCCCGTCGTCCTCGGGGCCCGGGGGGCGTCAGCTGATGCCGGGCGGGGTCACAGGCTCCAGGAGAGCGTGTGGGACAGCTGCATCGCGATCACCAGGACCACCAGGTCGGCTACGCCCAGGGTGAGGCCCAGCCAGGCTCGGCCGCGGCGGGTGGTGCCGCGCCAGAGGGACACGGCGGCCAGGACCATGGCGATCGGGCCGAGGAAGAGGTTGAGGACGAGCAGGCCGAGAAGGCCGAGGATGAAGGACGCCACGGCCATGCCGTCGGCGTCACGGGCGGCCGGCCGGGTGTCGTCGCGGCTTGTGACCGGTGCGGTGAGTTGCATGGTGCTCAGCTCCTGGAAGTCGGGGCGGACGGTCAGTTGGCCGGCGTACGGCGCCGGCGGCTGTGGCGCTCGCGGAGCGCGAAGACGCCGAGCCACACGGCGATGACGGCGGCGACGACGGCGGTGACCGTCAGCGGCGCGTGGGCGATGGTGCCCAGCACGACACCGAGCAGCATGAGTGCGGCGACGAGGAACAGCATGGGATCAGATCCCCCCTCCGGGATACCTCGATCGGGCCGGTGTGAAGTTTCGGTGAACAGTTGTAGTAACAGTTGTTCACTGACTTCTACTCTAGCGCGTTCCACGGCTTTCCAATTCCGGAGAACAGTTGTTAACTGGATGACATGAGTCACACCCTCGGCATCCGGCAGGCCCAGAAGCAGAAGACCCGGCAGGCGTTCCTCGACGCGGCGCTCGCGCTGCTGGAGGAGCAGAGTCTGAGCAGCCTGGGCCTGCGCGAGGTCACCCGGGCCGTCGGCGTTGCCCCGACCGCCTTCTACCGGCACTTCCGCTCGACCGCCGACCTGGGTGTGGCACTGGTCGACGAGGCGCTGGGCAGCCTGCATCCGATGGTGCGGACGACGGTGTCCACGGCGGGCGACAGTGAGGAACGCATCTCGCGCGCCATCGAGTTGATCGCCCGCCACGTAGACGCGTACCCCGCACATGTCCGGTTTATCGCCCGGGAACGACATGGCGGGGTACAGCCGGTACGGGAGGCCATCCGGGCCCAACTGGTCCGGTTCGCCGAGGAGGTGAAGGCCGAGCTGGCCAAGGACTCCGAGGCCGCGGGCTGGAGCGACGACGACCTGCTGATGCTCGCGCATCTCTACGTCGACCAGATGCTCATCACCGCCTCCCTGTTCCTGGAGGCGCTGGAGTCCCCGGCGGAGGAGCGGGAGCGCGTCATGCAGCTCGCCGCCCGGCAGCTGCGGCTCATCAGCATCGGCCGCAGCCACTGGACGGACTGAGAGGTACAGAGAGTTCTGAGGGACCGTACTCAACCAACGCCGCATTGGGGGCACTTGAGCCCGCCCTGCCCGCCAGCTGTCCGTTCCGGGTCCGGCCCCTCCTGGTACAGGGCCGTGACAGAACGGGCCGCCGCCAGCAGTTCCGCGCGGGCCTCGGGCGGTTCCAGCAACTCCACCTGATCGGAGAACCCGAGGAGTTGGCGGACCGCGCGCAGCACCGGGTAGGTCAGCCGGGCGGTGACCCAGTCGCTCTCGCCGTCGTCATCGGGCGGTGCGGTCAGTTCGGCGGCCGTCACCCGCTGGAACATGTCGAGCCGCTCGCGCCGTACCCGTACGGTGACCTCGATCCCGCCCTGCCGCTCCTCCACCTGACGTCGCAGCGCCTCCCAGGCGTCGGCGAGTTCGATCCCGGGCCGGCGCCGTACCGGCTCGTCGAGCGGGCGGGCCGAGCGGATCCGGTCGGCCCGGAACAGCCGCGGCACCCCGCGCCGGTCGGCGACCAGGTACCAGACCCCGGCCTTGGCGACCAGTCCGTACGGGTCGACGGTGTACGTCCGCGGCTCCCGCGTCCCGCTGTGCCGGTAGCGCAGCTTCAGGCGCCGGTCGGAGAACACCGCGTCCTGGAGCACCTCCAGGTCGACGGACTGCTGGGGGCCGCTCTTCCAGCGGGTGGCGTCGACCAGGATGCGGCGGCTGGTCACCTCGGCGGCGGGCCGGTACGGCGCCGGCAGCGCGGCCATCACCTTGCGCAGGGCCGAGCCGAGGGCGGCATCGAGGCCGAGCGCGGCGTGCGCGCCCTGTGCGGCCAGGATGAACAGGGCGCGGGACTCGTCGGCGGTCAGTCCGGTGACGTCGGTGCGGAAACCGGCGAGGAGTTCGATGCCGCCGTGCCGGCCGCGCTCGGCGTACACCGGGACGCCGGAGGCCGACAGGGCCTCGATGTCCCGGTAGATGGTGCGGACCGACACCTCCAGCCGGTCGGCGAGTTCGTGCGCGGGGACACGGCCCCGGGTCTGCAGGAGCAGCAGGATCGACAACAGCCGGTCGGACTTCACGCGCCCAGAATCCCGCCCGGACGGATTCCCGCGCAAATATTGACGGCAGATGTCAGGTTATCGCGCCATCCTCGGGGCACCGACCTACCGAGAGGCACACCATGACCACCAGGACCACCAGCGAGTTCATCGACCCGCGCCCCATCTACGTCCGCGCCACGGAGCAGGCGGCGGCCCTGATCAAGACCGTACGGCCGGACCAGCTGGACGGCCCGACGCCGTGTACGGAGTTCGACGTACGGGGCCTGTTGAGCCACATCGTCGGCGGCACCCGGCGGATCGCCGTGGTCGGCGAAGGCGGCGACGGACTCGCCGTACAGCCCGTCGCCGACGGTGTCGAGGACGAGGGCTGGGCGGCGGCCTACGACGAGGTGCGCGTCCGTGTGCTGAAGGCCTGGGAGAGCGACGAGCGGATGGCGGCCCCGGTCCGGGTGCCGTGGGGCGAGGTACCGGGCTATGCGGCGCTCTCGGGCTACGTGATGGAGATCGTGACCCACACCTGGGACCTCGCCGAGGCCCTCGGGCACCCGCACCGGCTCGACCCGGAACTGGCCCGGTTCGCGCTCACCACCGCCCGCCAGGTACTGCCGGACTCCCGCCCCCGCGACGAGAACACCCCCTTCGACACCCGCCGCCAGACTCCCGAGAACGCCGACGTCTACGAGCAGCTGGCCGCCTGGCTCGGCCGCACCCCGCTCAGCCGGGCCTGACGCCCGCCACCACACCGAGCCGGACCCGCAACCGCCCCGGCCGCCCGCACCGGAGGCTTCCCTCCAGCCGGGCCCGACCGAGCCGTTCAGCCGAGCCGGAACCGCAGCGACCCCGCGGGCCGGACGCCACCGCTCAGCCGAGCCCGAACCACAGCCGTCCCGCCGGCCGGAGGCCACCGCTCAGCCGAGCCTGGCCCGGGCCAGCTGGCGGGACTGGGTGACCAGGTTGTCCTCGCTGTCCCAGACCTCGGCGTCCTCCTCCAGGAAGCCGCCGGCCAGGTTGCGGGTGGTGATGGACACCCGCAGCGGGCCGGGGGCCGGGCGGCGGCGGACGTGGACGGTGAGTTCCACCGTGGGCACCCAGCCCTTCAGGCCGAGCTCGAAAGCCGTGGGCGGCAGGGCATCCACCGCCAGCAACAGCGACAGCGGGTCGGCGTCACGGCCGTCGGCCAGGCCGAACCAGGCGCGCATCTCCCCCTTCCCGGAGGGCGCGCCCAGCGCCCAGCCCAGGGTCGACGGGTCCAGCTTGAGCATCAGGCGGTCGGCGATCGCCGAGCCGCCCTCGACCGGGGACGGCCCGTCCTCGGGGCCGAAGCACTGGTCGAGGGGCGGGATCGCGGGCGGGGTGGCGGTCGTACGGACGTCGTCGGGGAGGGTGGCGAGGTCTCCGTAGGAGGCGAGGACGCGGATGCGTTCGACTTCGTTGCCCTGGTCGTCGTACTGGAGCAGGGAGGCCTGACCCGTGGAGAGGGTGCGGCCCGTGCGGACCGTTTCCGTGCGGATGACCGCCGGGCCGGGCCGGGAGGCGGTCAGGTAGTGCGCGGAGACGGTGAAGGGGTCCGGGTGCGGAAGGGCGTCCGCGAGGGCCCGGCCGAGCACTGCCAGCAGGTAGCCGCCGTTCACGGCGTTGAAGATGGTCCAGCCGGCCGAGAGGTCGACGTCGTAGACACCGGGCTCGCGCCGGCTGACCGCCGTGTCGCGGTCGAATTCGCTCGCGCCGATCACGGCCCGTGCGGCAGGGGCGGAAGCTGCTTCTGGCATGGGTGAAAGGTACAACAGGAGACTACTAAGCGGTAGCTTTTTATGGTGAAATCAGGGCGCCCACGGCCCCCTGATCCCTCTGCCGGGTGAGGTTCCGGCAACTTTTCGGTAAGTGTGCTGACTCGTCCACAACCTCAGCGCCCTGATTCCCATCTATGGAGGCATGAGCCTCACCGGGACTCCGTTCCTCTACACGACCATCGTGCTGGCCGTGGTTGCACTGATACTGCCGCTCGTGTTGTGGTCACGAGTGCGCGGGCACAAGGCCCTGCGTGCCGCGGCCCGCGTGCTGATGCTGCTGTTCGCCCAAGGCACCGCCGTCACACTGATCTTCGTTCTGGTCAACAACCAGAACAACCTGTACGACAACTGGGCCGATCTGCTCGGCACCGGCAACCACGTCCAGCAGGCCCGGGACCTGGGCCGGGACGGCACCGGCGGCATAGCGGTGAAACGGTTGCCCAAGGTCAAGCAGACCTTCACAGCAGCCTCGGGACCCGGGATGAGCGCGGCCGGTGGGGTGCGCGTCACCCAGCTCAAGGGCCGGGTCTCGGGCGTGAACGCCGAGGTCTACGTCTGGCTGCCGCCGCAGTACAACGACCCCGCCTACCGCCACAAGAAGTTCCCGGTGGTGGAGGTGCTGCCGGGCTACCCCGGTTCGGCGAAGGCCTGGTTCGGTTCCATGCACGCGCACGAGCAGCTGCTGCCGCTGATGCAGAGCGGCCAGGTGGCGCCCTTCATCATGGTCGCCCCGCGCACCAACCTGCTGGCCGGCGTGGACACCGGCTGCGCGAACGTCCCCGGCCAGGTCAACGCCGACACCTGGCTCAGCATCGACGTGCCGAAGATGGTCACGGACAACTTCCGTGCCCAGCCGGCGCCGCAGGGCTGGGCCGTCGCCGGGTACTCCGCGGGCGCCCACTGCGCGGTCAAGCTGGCGGTGGCGCACCCGGACCGGTACCGGGCCGCGGTGAGCCTGTCCGGCTACAACGACCCGATCGGCGAGCGCAACTCCCTCGCCGCGCAGAACCCCACCCTGCGCGCCGAGAACAACCCCTACATGATCCTGAAGAAGTCGGCGGTGCCGCCGCGGATCGCGCTGTACGTCTCCGGCGAGTCCCGCGACGGCTACGAGGCGGGCGTGGCGCTGGAGTCCGTCGCCAAGGCGCCGACGACCGTGCACGTGGTGTTCCTGCCGCGCAGCGCGGGCGGCCACAACATGGCGCTGTGGCGGCCCCAGGTCGGCGCGGTGTTCCGTTGGCTGACCCTGCAGATGGGCCAGAACCACGCCAAGGGTCAGGACCGGTCGCTCGGCGGCACCACGGGTTCTCTCGACGGGAACGCCGCCGGAACCACCGGCACTACTCCTCGGTCACCGTCGACCGGCGGTTCCACGCGCGCGGAGCTCGCCAGTGGAACCGCATCGCGAGCAGGCGCAGCACAAAAGCGGTGACGGCCGCGAGCCCACTGGTGAGGGGGGTCAGGGCGTCATAGCGGAGACACAGCACCACCATGGTGGAGCCCACGATCGCTGGGACCGCGTACAGATCGCGGTCCCAGCGAAGCAGTGAGGGCACCTCGTTGGCGAGCACGTCGCGCAGCACACCGCCGCCGACCGCGGTGGCGAGCCCCAGGGTCGCCGACGCGGTCAGGTTGAGGCCGTAGCTGTACGCCTTCGTCGTTCCGCTGACGCAGAACAGGCCGAGGCCGGCCGCGTCGAAGACCAGCACCGCCGCCTGGATGCGTTCCACGTGCGGGTGCAGGAAGAAGACAACCAGCGCGGCGAGCAGCGGGGTGAGGAAGTACCCGAGGTCGGTGAAGGCGGCCGGGGGTACGGCTCCGATGACCAGGTCGCGGAACAGTCCTCCGCCCAGCGCGGTGACCTCGGCGAGCACGGCGATGCCGAACACGTCGAAGTTCTTCCGGACGGCCAGCAGGGCGCCGGAGATCGCGAACACGAAGATGCCGATGACATCGAGCGTGTGCTGAACGGAGGGACTGAAGAGTTGCTGGAGCTGCACCCCGGTATTCTCACCTGCCGGACGGCGTGAACCTTACAAAGCCAGGCTTACAGAGCAGGTCTCCCTGTGGTGGACAGCCAGGTGTCGAACAGGTCGTCCAGTTTCTGCCCGCTGACGCGCTCGGCGAGGCGGACGAAGTCGGCGGTCTCCGCGTTGCCGTACCGGTGGAGCCTGGTCCAGGCGGGCAGCAGCCTGAAGAAGGCCTTGTCTCCGATGCGCTCGCGCAGTGCCTGGAGCGTCATCGCGCCGCGCTGATAGACGGCGGAGGAGAACATCGTGTCGCGCTGCGGGTCGGCGACCTTGATCTGCCAGAAGCCGGAGTCGGCCGGGCGGGCGTTGTAGGCGGCGAGGAAGGAGTCGTGGGCCGAGCGGGTGCCCTGGTGCTCCGCCCACAGCCACTGGGCGTAGGTGGCGAAGCCCTCGTTGAGCCAGATGTCCTTCCACCGCGCCACGCTCACCGAGTCGCCGAACCACTGGTGGGCCAGCTCGTGCACGATGGTCGTCTCGCTGCGCACGGCCGAGTAGGCGGGCTTGCTCTGCACCTCCAGCGAGAACCCGGCCTCGGGCATGTCGTCGACGATGGCGCCGGTCTCCTCGAACGGGTACGGCCCGAAGACGCGCGACCAGTAGTCGGTGGCGGCGGCGGTGACGGCGTACACGTCGACGCTGTTGCTGTTCTTCAGGACGGGGTCGATCGCGACGTAGACCGGGATGCCGCCGGGGGTGCGGCCGGTGCGCACGTCGAACCTGCCGATGGTGGCGGTGGCGAGGTAGGTCGCCATCGGCTTCGACTCGCGCCAGTGGGTGTACGTCGATCCGCCCTTGTCGTACGTCGACACGAGCCGGCCGTTGGAGACGCCGGTCAGGCCTTTCGGCGCCTTGATCCGGATGTCGTAGGTGGCCTTGTCGGAGGGGTGGTCGCTGGACGGGAACCAGGTGGAGGCGGCGTTGGGCTCGCAGGCGACGAAGACGCCGTCGGTGGTTTTCATCCAGCCGTACTTGGAGCCGAACACGATGGGCCCGCTGAGGGGCTGGGGTATGCCGCCGTAGGTGACGGTGACCTCGAAGGTGCGCCCGCGCGCCAGGCTTCGGCGCGGGGTGATGGTCACCTCGTCGCCGTCCCGCGTGAACTCGGCGCGTCTGCCGTTCACTTCGACCTTGGTGATCTGCAGTTGCTGCAGGTCCAGGTCGAAGGAGGAGAGGTTCTGGGTGGCGCGGGCGATGAGGGTGGTACGGCCGTCCAGGCGGCCGGTGTCGGGGGCGTAGGCGACGTCGAGGTCGTAGTGCAGCGCGTCGAAGCCGCCGTTGCCGAGCCGTGGGAAGTAGGCGTCGCCGATGCCGGGGGCGCCCGGGGTGGGGGCGGGTGATGCGCCGATGACGAGGAAGGAGGCCGCCGCGGTGGCGACAGCCCCCAGGCGTGCCGAACGGGAGAGTGCCATGAGTCGTCCCTTTCGAGCGTGTACCGATCAGTGGTCGGACACGGACGACTCTGCACTCTCCAGTTCAGGCATGTACATGACTTTGCTGACTTGTCATGCGCTACTTGTCGGTTGACTCCTGGGAGCCGCTCTCCTCGGTGCTCTCCGCTGAGGCGGTCTTCTCGGTGCTCTCCGCCGAAGCGCGCTCCTCGGTGCTCTCCTCCGAGGCGCTCTCCTCCGAGGCGCTCTCCTCCGAGGTCTCCTCGGCCAGTTCCGCCGCGACCGCCGCCGACGTCTCCGCCGACTCCGCGAGGACCTCGTCGGCGACCAGTTCCGCCGCCTCCTTCGCGGCGGTCAGCAGCACCGTGTCCTGCGGGGCCTGGTCCTCGAAGTTCTCCGGGTGGTGGCAGGCCACCCGCTGACCGGGCTTCAGCTCCTTGAGCGCCGGCTCGGTGGTCCGGCAGATCTCCGTCGCCTTCCAGCACCGGGTGTGGAAGCGGCAGCCCGAGGGCGGCGAGATCGGCGAGGGCACGTCGCCCTTGAGCAGGATGCGCTCGCTCTTCGCGTTCTTGCGCGCCGGGTCCGGGATCGGCACCGCCGACATCAGCGCCTTGGTGTACGGGTGCATCGGCGCCTTGTACAGCGAGTCGCGGTCGGCCAGTTCGACGATCTTGCCGAGGTACATCACCGCGATGCGGTCCGAGACGTGCCGGACGACCGAGAGGTCGTGCGCGATGATCACGTACGTCAGGCCCAGTTCCTCCTGGAGGTCGTCCATGAGGTTCACGACCTGCGCCTGGATCGACACGTCCAGCGCGGAGACCGGCTCGTCCGCGACGACCAGCTTCGGCTTCAGGGCGAGCGCACGGGCGATGCCGATGCGCTGGCGCTGACCGCCGGAGAACTCGTGCGGATAGCGGTTGTAGTGCTCGGGGTTGAGACCGACCACCGACAGCAGCCGCTGCACTTCCTTCTTGATGCCGCCCTCGGGCTCGACGCCCTGGAGCCGGAAGGGGGCCCCGACGATCGTGCCGATGGTGTGGCGCGGGTTCAGGGACGAGTACGGGTCCTGGAAGATCATCTGCACGTCGCGGCGCATGGGGCGCATGCCGCTCACCCCGAGGTGCGTGATGTCCTTGCCCTCGAACTCGACGGTACCGGCGGTCGGTTCGAGCAGCCGGGTGATCAGCCGGCCCATCGTCGACTTGCCGCAGCCCGACTCGCCCACGACACCGAGGGTCTCACCGGAGCGGACCTCGAAGTCGAGCCCGTCGACCGCGCGCACGGCGCCGACCTGCCGCTGGAACAGGCCCTTCTTGATGGGGAAGTGCTTCTGCAGCCCGGTCACCTTGAGCAGGATCTCGCCGGGAGCGGCGTCCTTGCCGAGGGTGGCCGCACCAGAGGCCTTCACCGCTTTGTCCTCTGTGTTCTCACTCACAGCTTCGGCGCAATCTCTTCGGTCCAGATCCGTTCCCGCTGCTCCTGCGACATGTGGCAGGCGGCCCAGTGCTGGTCGCCGACCTCGGTCAGCTCGGGGCGAACCGTGCGGGTCAGGTTGTCCTTCGGGAGGTCCGCGTACGGGCAGCGCGGGTTGAAGGCGCAGCCGGACGGGATGTTGATCAGCGAGGGCGGCGAGCCCTTGACCGGGATCAGGCGCTCCTGCTGCTCGCGGTCCAGACGCGGCATCGAGCCGAGCAGACCCCAGGTGTAGGGGTGACGGGGCTCGTAGAACACCTTGTCCGCCGGGCCGCGCTCGACGCAGCGGCCGCCGTACATCACCAGGATGTCGTCGGCGAGTTCGGCGACGACGCCCAGGTCGTGGGTGATGACGATGACCGCGGAGCCGAACTCCTTCTGCAGGTCGCGGATCAGGTCCAGGATCTGCGCCTGGACCGTCACGTCGAGCGCGGTGGTCGGCTCGTCCGCGATGAGCAGCTCGGGGTTGTTCACCAGCGACATGGCGATCATGGCGCGCTGGCGCATACCGCCGGAGAACTCGTGCGGGTAGTTGTCCACCCGCTTGTCCGGCTGCGGGATGCCCACGCGGTCGAGCATCTCGACCGCACGACGCTTGGCGGTCTTCTTGTCGACGTCGTGGTGGGTCCGGTAGGCCTCCACGATCTGCGCGCCGATCGTGTAGTACGGGTGCAGCGCCGACAGCGGGTCCTGGAAGATCATCGCCATCTCGCGGCCACGCAGCTTGCGCACGTGGTCGGGGTCGGCGGACAGCAGCTCGGTGCCGTTCAGCCAGATCTCGCCGGAGATCTGCGCCTTGCGCTTGCCGTACTGCCCGGCGGTGTGCAGGCCCATGATGCCGAGCGAGGTCACGGACTTGCCGGAGCCCGACTCGCCCACGATGCCGAGGGTCTTGCCCTTCTCCAGCTTGAAGCTGAGCCCGTCGACGGACTTCACGAGGCCGTCGTCGGTCGGGAAGTGCACCTTCAGGTCGCGCACTTCCAGGAAGGAGGTCGGCGCGGGCGAGGCGTCCGTGGGCTCGCCCACGGCCGCTCCGGTCTTGCTGAGTTCGGTCATGCGAGCCTCACTCGGGGGTCGATCACGGCGTACAGGATGTCCACCGCGAGGTTGGCGATGAGCACCGCGAGGGAGGTGATCAGGGTCACGCCCAGGATGATGGGCAGGTCCTGGTTCTTGATGGCGGTCAGCACGGCCTGGCCGAGTCCGGGGATGCTGAACGTGGTCTCGGTGAGGATCGCGCCGCCGATCAGGGCGCCGAGGTCCATGCCGAGCATGGTCAGGATCGGGGTCATCGTGGAGCGCATGGCGTGCTTGCCGATGACGACCGGCTCCGTGAGGCCCTTGGCGCGGGCGGTGCGGATGTAGTCCTCGCCGAGGATCTCCAGCATGGTGGCCCGGGTGATACGGGCGTACATCGCCGCGTAGAGGAAGGCGAGGGTGATCCAGGGCAGGATCATGCTTCCGAAGTAGCCGGGCAAGCTGTCGCTGATCGACACGTACTTGCCGTCGAACCACTTCAGCCCGAAGACGAAGATCGCCGAGGCGAGCAGACCCGTGAAGTAGATCGGCAGCGAGACACCGCTGAGGGCGACGACCATCGCGCCGCGGTCCCAGATGCTGCCCCGCTTGAGGGCGGAGAGCACACCCGCCGCGACACCGAGGACCAGCCACAGCACGGCGGCGCCGAGCGCGAGACCCAGGGTCACCGGGAAGCGGTCGGTCAGCACCGGCCAGACGGCCTGCTCGCTGCGGAAGGAGTAGCCGAAGCACGGCGCGGCGCAGTGGGTGACGTCACCGCCGGCCGAGTAGGTGCGGCCCACGAAGATGCCCTTGAAGAAGTCCCAGACCTGGACGTAGATCGGGTCACCAAGGCCCAGCTTCTCCCGTACGGCCTCGACGGCGTGCGGGTCGGCCTGCTTGCCCACGAAGCTCGTGGCGATGTCCACGCCCGCCCACTTGGGGACGAGGAAGAAGATGCTGAAGACCACCAGGATGATGACCACCAGCATCACTGCGGCGGCGAACAGCCGCCTGATGAGGTAAGCGAGCACAGCTAACGGCCCGCCGCGGACCGCGGGCCCCCGGAGATCTTCCGGTGGGCCCGCGGCTCGCCGCGCCGGCCTTCACCTGCCTTTCGTGCCGTACGGCGGGTGTGCCGGGTTTACTTCGTGGACTTCAGGCCGAGGTTGACGAAGTCGTAGTAACCGCTGTACGCGTTCGTCGTGTACACGTTGGCCAGACGCGAGGAGCGGATGTTGAGCAGCCGCTCGAAGGTGAAGGGCAGGTAGTACGCGCCCTCCATGACCTTGTGGTTGATCTCCGTGGAGAGCTGGGTCTTCTTCGAGTTGTCCATCGTGGTGGTGTACTGGTCGAAGAGACCGTCGATCGCCTTGTCCTTGATCAGGGCGTAGTTGTTGTTACCGCTCTGCAGGATGTACTTGCTGCTCCACAGCGGGATGCCGTAGCCCTGGACGGTCGGGAAGTCCGGACCCCAGCCCATGATGACGATGCCGAGCTTCTTCTTCGCCACGTTCGACGGCGAGCCGATGATGCCCGGGCTCTGCGAGCCGTCGTACTGGTAGATGTCGGCGTTGATGCCGACCTTCTTCAGCGCGGCCTGCAGGGACTCGGCGGTGGCCACTTCCTGCGTCTTGTTGTTGCGGACGGCGATGGTGGTGGAGAAGCCGTTCGGCTGGCCGCAGGCCTTCAGCTCCTGCTTGGCCAGGGCGACGTTGCCGTTCTTGTTCTTGGTCGCGATCTGGTACGGGTCGTACTTCTGGCCCTCGCCACCGGCGACCGACGGCGGGAGCATGTTGGTGCCGATGTCACCACCGGCGATGGGGCCACCGCGCGCGGTCTGCAGCGACACGTGGTCGGCGGCGTAGATCACGGCCTTGCGGCAGTGGACGTTGTCGAACGGCTTGACGCTCTGCGGGAAGACCGCGTAGCGGATGAAGCCGGAGACCGGGTTGTCCAGGTTGTCCTTGTGCTGCTTCAGGGCGATCTGACGGCCCTGCGGACCCAGGCCGGTCTGGCTGGCGTCCACGTCGTAGTCGCCGTTGATCAGCTGCTGGTCGGAGTTGACCTGGTTGGTGGAGATGTCCAGCGTGATCTTGTCCGGGTACGCCTTGCGGACCGGGTCGGAGGACGCCTTCCACTGGTCGTTGCGGACCAGGACCAGGTTCTTGCCCGGGGCGTACGACTCGAACTTGTACGGACCGGAGGAGAACGGGTGCAGGCCGTACTTGGACTTGGTGTCCTTGTCCTGGCGGACCGGGGAGCCCGTGGTCATCGCCAGCGACTGGAGGAAGTCCGAGTTGGGCGCCGGCAGGTGGAAGACGATCGTCTTCGCGTCCGGCGTCTCGATCGCCTTCAGGCCCAGGTGGTCCTTCGCGGTGTCCTTGTACGGACCCTTGTAGGTGTTCTTCGGGTCCAGCATCTGCTGGAGGTAGATCGGACCGCCGGACAGGACGTCCTGCGCCCAGACGCGCTCGATGCCGTACTTGACGTCCTGGGAGGTGATCGGCTTGCCGTCCTCCCAGCTGACGCCGTCGCGCAGCTTGAAGGTGTAGGTCTTGCCGCCGTCCGAGACCTTGCCCATGTCGGTGGCCAGGTCCGGGGTGAGCTGGGCACCCTCGGCACCGGGCGCGGTCTTGTACGTGACCAGCTGGCGGCTGTAGTAGCGCGAGAAGTCCCACATGAACCCGTAGTAGCCGCGCGTGGTGTCCCACGAGTCGGCGTCCTGCGTGCTCACGAACTTCAGCGTGCCGCCCTTCTTGACCTGGTCGGCCTGGGCGACTTTGTTGACCGCCGCGTTGAAGCCGGCCGCGCCGTCCTTCGAGCCGCCGTTGCCTCCGCCGCACGCCGCCGTGGTCAGCAGCCCGGCGACCACTGCGGCAGCGGCAAGGGCCTGCTTGCGCCGCCCTGAGGTGCGTTGGGTGTTCACGATCTCGGAACCTCCGGATTTGATGAGAGACCCCGTGGAAGAGCTCACGGGACGCTTGGGGTACGGCACTTCAGCGGGAGGCCTTCGGGTCGAGCGCGTCCCGCACGCCGTCGCCGAAGAGGTTGAAGGCCAGAACCGTGATGAAGATCGCCACGCCCGGGATCACCATGTACATGGGGTCCGAGTCGTAGTAGTCGATCGCGCTCGAGAGCATCTGTCCCCAGGAGGAGGTGGGCGGCTTGACGCCCACACCCAGGAAGCTGAGCGCCGCTTCGGTCAGGATGTTCGTGGGGATCATCATCGTCGTGTACACGATGATGGGCGCGACGAGGTTGGGCAGCAGTTCCTTGAAGAGGATGTAGAACCGCCCGGCACCGAGCGAGCGGGCCGCCTCGACGTACTCGCGTTCACGCAGCGAGAGCGTCTGACCGCGCACCACGCGGCCGATGTACGGCCAGCCGAAGAAGCCGATGACCAGGATCATCACGAACACACGCACGCCCGTGCCGGTGAGCCCCAGCATCTGGTTGGGCATCACGGAGACCAGCGCGATGATGAAGAGCAGCTGCGGGAAGGCGAGGAGGCCGTCCATGACCCGGCTGATGGCCGAGTCCACCCAGCCGCCGAAGAAGCCCGCCAGGATGCCGAGGATGGTTCCGAGGATGACGGCGACCACGGCGGACAGGAAGCCGACGAGCAGCGAGATCCGGGCGCCGTAGAGGATGCGGGCGAAGATGTCGCGGCCGTTGACCGGCTCCACACCGAGCAGGTGGTCGCCGCCGATGCCGCCCATCGAGCCCTTGGGGGTGCTGAACAGCGGGTCGATCAGGCTCTGGTGGTAGGCGTCCGGGTCCTGGCCGACGAGGTTCGTGATCACCGGCGCGAGCAGCGCGATCACGATGAGGAGGAGCACGACCACGCCGCCCGTGAGGGCCAGTTTGTCCCGCTTGAGGCGTTCCCAGGCGATCCGGCCCAGGGAGCGGCCCTGAACGGCCTTCGCGCCGGTGGCCGCGACCGCCGCTTCCTCTGCCGCACCCGGGGCCGCTTCCGCGGTCGGCTCGTGCAATGGTGCCGTCATCAGGCTGGGACCCCTCTCAACCGGCGGTAGCCGGCCCGCACTTGCCGCTGGTAGCGGCCTCAAACAGTCCGTCGTACACAGGGGCGAACCCCTTGAAGGGGGAGTCTTCAACGCTTGCGCGATCAGCCGCCAGCCTTGACAGGGAATGGATGCGCAACCGTGATGCAAGCAGGCGTTTCCTGTTATGCGGACAGGAAGTTACGGCGAACGGACGGGGCCGGGCGGGACGGCCGAGTACGCAAAGCGGGACATACGGGCAATGAGCCCAGGTCAGTAGCTGCCGTGCACCGGTGGATAGCCGTATCCGGCGGCGGGCGCCTGCTGCCGTGCGGAGGCCTGTAGCTGGGGCTGGGGCGCGGCGTGGGCCTCGCGGTCGTAGAACGGGCGGGCGTTGGCCCGCATCCACATCACGACCGGGTCGTACTCGTCCGTCATCGCGACCGTCGACACCGGCAGGCCCTCCGGGACCGCGCCGACGGACTGCTGCATCATCGCGCGCACCGAGTCGACCGCGGCCGGCGAGGTGTCGTACACGTCCAGGCCGATGGCGAGGTAGGGGGCGCCGAGCGCCGGCTGTACCCAGGCGCGGCGCAGCGAGCGCAGGGCCGGGGTGCGGTGGGCGTTCTGCGCGAGCAGGGCGTAGAACTGCGGGATCTCGATGCCGGGTTCGGCCAGCCGGAGCGGCCCGGCGGGCTGGCGGTCCAGGCCCGTGGCGATGCGGCGCAGATCCAGCCAGGGGATGCCGACGCCGCCGCCCGGGGTGTGCGGGTTGAGCCAGAGGCCGTAGTGGTCCGGGTAGAGGGTGCGGGCCACGTCGAGTCCGTCGACGACCTCGTACGACCGGTTCCAGCCGCTGGCCGAGAGCTCCTGGGCGGAGGTGACGCAGGGGGCGTACTGGAAGCCGTCGATCTCCATGTTTCCGTACTGGGCGTCCGGGGAGCCGGCCTGGCCGTGCCACAGGAACATCCAGATCTGGCCGGAGGAAGGGGTGGCGAGGGCACGCAGCAGGGCTTCGTAGGCGTCGTAGCGTCCGGGCGTGACCTGGCGCAGCATGTGCTCGACGCTGCCGCTGTGGCTCGCGCTCACCTGTCGTGCCCTTCTCTTTTTCGTGCCCCGCGTTTGGAGACAGCTTAAGCGCCTGGCAGCTCGGGGCCCCATGTTCGTGCGCGGGTGCGGGTGCGTGGTGGGTACGCGCGCAGTTCCCCGCGCCCCTTGGGTCGGTTCAGTGGCCGTACTGCCAGAAGGGGCGGACGTTTGACCTGAGCCATTCGGCCACCGGGTCGTCCGTCACGTCCAGCAGGACCAGGTTGACCGGCCACTTGACCGGGACTTTGCCGAGGGCGCGGCCCAGGGCCTGCATGGGGAGGGTGCGGAGGTCGCCCTCCCACTGGGAGAGTTCGACGCCCACGAACATCACCGGGTCGTCCGTCTCTATGGCGGCCAGGCAGCGGCGGGCCGTGACGACCACGCCGGTCTCGGCGAACTCGGCGGACGCGGCGGAGAGGAAGTCGACCGGGTCGTCCTGCCAGTCGGGTTCGAAGAGGCGGACCCGGCCGCCGGTGTTGGGGCCGTCCAGCGGGGTGCGGCCGGCCCGGCACAGCTCGGCCACCGCCTCGGGCGGGAGCGGGATGCCGACCAGGGCGTCGGGGTTCACGGCGATGCCGGCCTGCGGGGGCAGACCGCGGGCGAACTCCACGGCGGGGGCGATGGTGTACGGCATGTGGGAGCCGGCCGCCTGGCGCAGCTGTTCCTCGGAGCTGAACACCGGGACGTACGTCTGGCCGCCGATGTCCAGTGTGGGCAGGTCCAGCGGGCCGCTGTCGGGGCCGCCGCCGCTCGGCAGCGGGATCCACAGCAGGCTGCGGCCCAGGACCTCGATGATCCGGCCGGCCGCGGCGGGTATGCCGAGGGAGGCCGAGAGCACCTCCTCCAGCTCGTTGCCGGGCCAGCCGCCGTGTGGCTGGGGGTGCGCCTGTGCCGGGAAGTCCGCGGGAATGTCCGCCGGGAAGTCCATGTGCCTACCGCCTGCTGGAAACCTCTGCTGTGACCAAGAAGGCTAGCGGGTGCCTGTGACAGTCCCTCGCCCTGTGCACACTGTCCCCCTCATCCGGTGAACGGGATCTCATCCGTTGAATGCGATCCGCCGGAGCGTGTCGGCCGCCGTGCGGTCCAGCAGCACCGCGGATCCGCAGCCCGCGGGCAGCTCACCCCGCTCGACCGTGTCGAGCAGCCGGGCGGTCGTACGGCGGTGGCGGCGGAAGGCGTAGCGGGAGACGCCCTGGCCGCGGGTGCGCTGGCCCTCGCGGGCGGTGCCGGGCGCGACGTCGAGCAGGAGCAGATGGAGGGTGCCGCCGCGGCGGCGTGCCGCGCGGGTGAGCCAGGCCCGCACCCAGCGCTGGGTGCCGCAGTCGTGGACGACGAGGCCCTCGCCGGTGCGCAGGGCGCGGCGCAGGCCGGCGTAGTGGGCGAGGCGGACCAGGGGGCGGTAGAGGGCGTACGGGAGCGCGCGGGGCAGGCGGGCGGCGAAGCGGTCGCGCATGTCCTGGGAGTCGATGCGGGGGCCGGAGACCGCGCGCCGCATCAGGGTGGACTTGCCGCTGCCGGGCAGGCCGGTGACCACCACCAGGTCCTCGGGCCCGAAGAGCAGGGCGTGCGGGCTGCGGCCGGCGCGGTCGCGCAGGTCACGGACGACGGGGACCGGCGCGGGACGTTGCCTCGGCACTGCGATGCCGGTGCCGGCGGTGGCGTACACCGGGGTCCTGTTCATCGTGATCTTCCTCCCCTGTCGGCCCGGTCGTCTTCATGCCCGCCAAGCGTAAAGAGAAGGTAATGAACGAGGGTGGTGGAGGGGTCCGCGTCCTGCCACAGGTCGGTTACAAAAGCGGGCTCGCCGTGCAATGATGTGGCCGCCAACTGCATACCGGCCGCTTGAATCCGCGCGGGAGAGTCCCCGGCAGTACTGACGCCGGGGCGCCGAAGGAGCAAGTCCCTCCCTTGAATCTCTCAGGCCCCGTTACCGCGCGGGCGAGGCACATCTGAAAAGCGGGCCGCTGCGACAGTGGCTCCACCCAAGGTGCAAGCCGTGATCGTCCCTGTGGCGGTCCTGGCGAACCTCTCAGGTTCCGATGACAGATGGGGAGGAACGTTCCTCGCCTGTCCTGCTTTCCTGGGAGACGACCGTCCGATGAGCAGTACCGAACCCCTTGAGCCGCGTCATACCGCGCTGGACGCGCTGCATCGCTCGCTCGGTGCGACGATGACCGACTTCGCCGGCTGGGACATGCCGCTGCGCTACGGCTCCGAGCGCGACGAGCACCTCGCCGTGCGCACGAAGGCGGGCCTCTTCGACCTCTCCCACATGGGCGAGATCACCGTCACCGGCGCCGGGGCGGCCGCCCTCCTCAATTACGCCCTGGTCGGCAACATCGCCTCCGTCGGCGTCGGCCGCGCCCGCTACACCATGATCTGCCAGGCCGACGGCGGCATCCTGGACGACCTGATCGTCTACCGGCTCGCCGAGACCGAGTACATGGTGGTCGCCAACGCCTCCAACGCCCAGGTGGTGCTGGACGCCCTCGTCGAGCGTTCCGCCGGCTTCGACGCCGAGGTGCGCGACGACCGGGACGCCTACGCGCTGATCGCCGTCCAGGGCCCCGAGTCCCCCGGCATCCTGAAGTCCCTCACCGATGCCGACCTCGACGGCCTGAAGTACTACGCCGGACTGCCCGGCACGGTCGCCGGCGTCCCGGCGCTGATCGCCCGCACCGGCTACACCGGCGAGGACGGCTTCGAGCTGTTCGTGAAGCCGGAGCACGCCGTGGAGCTGTGGCAGGCGCTGACCAAGGCCGGCGAGGGCGTCGGCCTGGTCCCCTGCGGCCTGTCCTGCCGGGACACGCTGCGCCTGGAGGCGGGCATGCCGCTGTACGGGCACGAGCTGACCACCGAGCTCACCCCCTTCGACGCCGGGCTCGGCCGGGTGGTGAAGTTCGAGAAGGAGGGCGACTTCGTGGGGCGCGAGGCGCTCACCGAGGCCGCCGCCAGGGCTCAGGAGAACCCGCCGCGGGTCCTCGTCGGGCTGATCGCCGAGGGCCGGCGTGTGCCGCGCGCCGGGTACGCCGTCGTCGCGGGCGGCCAGGTGATCGGCGAGGTCACCTCCGGCGCCCCCTCCCCCACCCTGGGCAAGCCGATCGCCATGGCCTACGTCGACGCGGCGCACGCGGCCCCGGGCACCTCGGGCGTCGGCGTGGACATCCGGGGCAGCCACGAACCGTACGAGGTCGTGGCGCTGCCGTTCTACAAGCGCCAGAAGTAGACACTGGGCGCGGTCACGGTGTGACCCCGCGCACGTTTCCGCTGCTCACCAGCGGTTTCAGTAGTCCCCCCTTCATCAGCACTCCCGCGCGTACAGGAGAATTCAGGCCATGAGCAACCCCCAGCAGCTGCGCTACAGCAAGGAGCACGAGTGGCTGTCGGCCGCCGAGGACGGCGTTTCGACGGTCGGCATCACCGAGTTCGCGGCCAACGCGCTCGGCGATGTGGTCTACGCCCAGCTCCCCGAGGTCGGCTCCACGGTGACCGCGGGCGAGACCTGCGGCGAGCTGGAGTCGACCAAGTCGGTCTCCGACCTGTACTCGCCGGTCACCGGTGAGGTCACCGAGATCAACGAGGACGTCGTCAACGACCCGTCGCTGGTGAACTCGGCCCCCTTCGAGGGCGGCTGGCTGTTCAAGGTGCGCGTCACGGAAGAGCCGGCCGACCTGCTCTCCGCCGACGAGTACACCGCCCAGAACGCCGGCTGAGGAGTCGTAGCCGTATGACCGTCCTGAACACGTCCCTGCACGAGCTGGACCCGGAGATCGCCGCCGCGGTCGACGCCGAGCTCGGCCGCCAGCAGTCCACGCTGGAGATGATCGCCTCCGAGAACTTCGCGCCGCTCGCGGTGATGGAGGCGCAGGGCTCCGTCCTCACCAACAAGTACGCCGAGGGCTACCCGGGCCGCCGCTACTACGGCGGCTGCGAGCACGTCGACGTCGCCGAGCAGATCGCCATCGACCGGCTCAAGGAGCTGTTCGGCGCCGAGTACGCCAACGTCCAGCCCCACTCCGGCGCCTCCGCCAACCAGGCGGCGCTGTTCGCGCTGGCCCAGCCCGGGGACACCATCCTCGGCCTGGACCTCGCCCACGGAGGCCACCTGACCCACGGCATGCGCCTGAACTTCTCCGGCAAGCAGTTCAACGTGGTCGCCTACCACGTGGACGCCGGGACCGGCCTGGTCGACATGGCCGAGGTCGAGCGGCTCGCCAAGGAGCACCGCCCGAAGGTGATCATCGCCGGCTGGTCGGCGTACCCGCGTGAGCTGGACTTCGCCGAGTTCCGCCGGATCGCCGACGAGGTCGAGGCCTACCTGTGGGTCGACATGGCGCACTTCGCGGGTCTGGTCGCGGCGGGTCTGCACGCCAACCCGGTGCCGTACGCCGACGTGGTCACCTCCACCACGCACAAGACGCTGGGCGGTCCGCGCGGCGGCATCATCCTCGCCCGCGGCAAGGACTTCGCGAAGAAGCTGAACTCGTCCGTCTTCCCGGGCTTCCAGGGCGGTCCCCTGGAGCACGTGATCGCGGCGAAGGCGGTCTCCTTCAAGGTCGCCGCCTCGGAGGAGTTCAAGGAGCGCCAGCGTCGTACCGTGGAAGGTGCCCGCATCCTCGCCGAGCGCCTCACGGCGGCGGACGCCCGTGAGGCCGGGGTGAACGTCCTGTCCGGCGGCACGGACGTGCATCTGATCCTGGTCGACCTGCGCGCGTCCGAGCTGGACGGGCAGCAGGCCGAGGACCGCCTCCACGAGGTCGGCATCACGGTCAACCGCAACGCGGTCCCGAACGACCCGCGTCCCCCGATGGTGACGTCGGGCCTGCGGATCGGTACGCCGGCCCTGGCGACCCGCGGCTTCACGGCCGAGGACTTCGCCGAGGTCGCGGACGTGATCGCCGAGGCGCTGAAGCCGTCCTACGACGCCGAGGCCCTCAAGGCGCGCGTGAAGGCGCTCGCCGACAAGCACCCGCTGTACCCGGGCCTGAACAAGTAGGCCCGGAGAAGCAAGTCCCCGGTGGGGCACTCGGAGGAGAGTGCCCGAGGGTGCCCCACCACCCCTGTTCTGCTTTCTTGAGGAGTGACCGTGGCCATCTCGGTCTTCGACCTGTTCTCGATCGGCATCGGCCCGTCCAGCTCCCACACGGTCGGCCCGATGCGCGCGGCGGGCATGTTCGCCCGTCGCCTGCGCAAGGAAGACCTGCTGGACTCGGTGGCCTCCCTCCGGTGCGAGCTGTACGGCTCCCTCGGCGCCACCGGCCACGGTCACGGCACCCCGAAGGCGGTCCTGCTCGGCCTGGAGGGCGCCTCGCCCCGCACGGTGGACGTGGAGACGGCGGACGAGCGGGTGGAGCGGATCAGGACGGCGGGCCGTATCTCGCTGCTCGGCGAGCGCGAGATCCCGTTCTCCTTCGACGACGACCTGGTCCTGCACCGCCGCAAGGCCCTGCCGTACCACGCCAACGGCATGACGATATGGGCGTTCGACGCCTCCGGCGCGGAGCTGTTCTCCAAGACGTACTACTCGGTCGGCGGCGGCTTCGTCGTGGACGAGGACGCGGTCGGCGCGGACCGGATCAAGCTGGACGACACGGTCCTGAAGTACCCCTTCCGCACGGGCGACGAACTACTGCGTCTGACGAGCGAGACCGGCCTGTCGATCTCCTCCCTGATGCTGGAGAACGAGCGCGCCTGGCGCACCGAGGAGGAGATCCGGGCGGGCCTGCTGGAGATCTGGCGGGTGATGCGCGAGTGCGTCCAGCGCGGCATGTCCCGCGAGGGCATCCTGCCCGGCGGTCTGAAGGTCCGCCGCCGTGCGGCCGTCTCGGCCCGCCAACTGCGCGCCGAGGGCGACCCCTTGGCGCACGCGATGGAGTGGATCACGCTCTACGCGATGGCCGTGAACGAGGAGAACGCGGCGGGCGGCCGCGTGGTGACGGCCCCCACGAACGGCGCGGCCGGCATCATCCCGGCGGTCCTGCACTACTACATCAACTTCGTCCCCGGCGCCGACGAGGACGGCGTGGTCCGCTTCCTCCTGGCCGCCGGCGCGATCGGCATGCTGTTCAAGGAGAACGCCTCCATCTCCGGCGCCGAGGTCGGCTGCCAGGGCGAGGTCGGCTCCGCCTGCTCCATGGCCGCCGGCGCCCTCGCCGAGGTCCTCGGCGGCTCCCCCGAGCAGGTGGAGAACGCCGCCGAGATCGGCATGGAACACAATCTCGGCCTGACCTGCGACCCGGTCGGCGGCCTGGTCCAGATCCCGTGCATCGAGCGCAACGGCATGGCCGCGGTGAAGGCGGTCACCGCCGCCAAGATGGCCATGCGCGGCGACGGCTCCCACAAGGTGTCCCTCGACAAGGTCATCAAGACCATGAAGGACACCGGCGCGGACATGTCCGTCAAGTACAAGGAGACGGCGCGGGGCGGGCTGGCCGTGAACATCATCGAGTGCTGAGGGTATGGGCCCTGACCTGCGCGTTCGATTGTTTCCGCATGTGGACGGTAGGGAGGCTCGTCCAGTGAGTTGACGAGCCTCCTTGACAGATACCGATATCAGTCGGATGGACACTGCTTTCGGGCTTGTTCACGTAGCTCGTCGGGCAGCGCTTCCGACTCCGCCGCGGACCTCAGCATTCGGGATACCAGCTGCGAATCGAAGCCGGGCATGTGAGCCATTTGAGTGAGCCACTGAACAGCTAGTGCCATCCAATAGGGGCGCCCTCGATCGCACGCGGATCGCACCGTCAGCTCCACCAGCTTCTCCGGGGTAGAAACCCCGTGTCCCCCAAGGAGGTGCCAGGATCTTGTGAAGTCATCGAGGCACTCGACGAGATTCCGCTCCAGGAAAGGCCACATGGCCACGTAGCCGGACCCCTCCAGCGTTGCCCGGCCCTCGTCCGCCTTGCCGACGCCGAGCATTCCGTTCGGCATGACACCCAGCCACGAGTCGTAACTGCTTCTCAGGACTGGCGTCCACTCTCCCATGTCTAGCCCCATGATTCGTACTCGGCCTTGACTCCGTAGCTTTCCATGAGCTTTTTGAACTCACCCGGACATCAACACCGTTCTTGGTTCCACCCTGCACAACCGATGTCCAGCGCCGCCGGATACCTTGTAGAAACGCCAGGTCAACGCCTTGATCTAGAGCAGCCGACATATCCTGATCTCGTGCGGCGCGGCAGTCTGCGGGCACAGATCGCCCGGGCGATCGCGGACCACGAGCCCGGCCGGTACAAGGAGCTGGCGGAACAGACCAGTTCGTCACCGGGAGAGTCGGCCGCCCTGCTGCGGCAACTGTTCTACGGCCTCATGGACATCCCGCAACCCGAGAAGCACCCGGCGCTGCTCGACCCGCTGCCCGTGCCGCCCTACGAACCGGCCCGTCGTACCGCACCGGTCCGCGTGCTGACCGGGGCGGTCGGCGCGCACCCGCCGGAGGTCACGGTCGTCCGCCACGCCGTGGTCGGCGACGGTCCCGACCCCTCGGAGGAGTCCGCGGGGCACGTCGACAGCGCCCACACGGTGGTCGACGAGGAGACCCGGGACACCGGGCGGCTGCGCATCGCGGACGTCGTCGTACGGTACGCGGCCGAGGACGACCCGCGCGTCGGCCCACCCCGTGCCTGGACGTCGGAGGCACTGGCGCCGTACCCGTACTGCGGGCTGGTCGCCTACGTGGACGGGCCGGACCGCTGTGTCGTGCGTACGCGCGCGGGCGACCTCGTACGGCTGTCCGCCGCGGCGGGCCCGGACGGACGACCCGACCTGTGCGATCCGGCCGCCTACGCCTCCGCGCTGTACGCGTGGGTTGCGAGCGGCAGACGCCCGGACCGGGCCGTCCCCCGGATCACCGTAGGCACGGGGGCCACGGCGCACCGCGTCACCGTAGAACCGCTCGCGCCGTGACCCCGGGGCTCACTCCCCCAGTTCGGCCAGTCGTGCCCGCACCCGGTCGAGGCCGGCGTGGTCGCCGTGCTCCTCATAGCGCGCGGCGGCGGTACGGAGGTCCGCCCTCTCCTCCGCCGGGCGGTGCGAGAGCCGATGGCAGGAGGCCCTCGTCTCGGCGGCGTCGGCGAGTTGCAGTCCCGCTCCGTCCTCCGTCATCGCCTGGACGGCTTCGTCCAGACACACCCGCGCCAGGTCCACGTCGCCCGCCTGCAGATGCGCCTCGCCCAGACTCATGTAGACACGGCCCGCGTTGTAGGAGTCGCCGCCGTTCGGCAGCCGGCGGAACTCCGCGACGTCGCGGGCGAACTCCGGGGAGCTCCGGGCGAGTTCCGTCAGCCGTAAGGCGGCGGCCGTCTGCTCGGGCTCGGTGACGGGCAGGGCCGGTCGCCGCTCACCGCCGTCCACGGAACCGGCGGCTGCTCCCGCGCCGCCGTCGGCACGTGCTCGGCTCAGCAGGCCGTAGAGCCTCTCCGAGGCACGTCTGCCCATCTCGCCGCCCGCCCCGGACAGGGCGCCCGAAGCGACCGTACCGACAGCCGAAAGCACCATGCCCGCCAACGGTTCCGCCCAGGCCTCCCCAACTCGGCGTGCCGGCCATGCTATCGACGGGACCGGAACGTCTGTGCCGGCCGGCTGGGGTCGAAGCCGGCGGGTGACTGATGTTCCCCAAGGGGCTACCGTTCAGTAACCACCTGCTTCTACGCTGCATCCAACTCGATGGACTCAAAGGGGAGTTGGACACATGGGTGCAGTGGGACGGGTCGCGGCAGTCGCGGGGGCGGCCGCGCTGCTGATGGCGGGACCGGGCGACGCCCACGCGGTGGCGCCGAAGTTCTCCGAGACGACCGCCATCGGCACGCACAACGCCTACGACAAGGCCAAGTACACCTACTTCGCCCAGGCGTTGGACTCCGGTGCCTCACTGCTGGAGCTGGACGTGTACGTGGACAGCCTCAGTCACCGCTGGCGGGTCAGCCACAGCAACCCGCTGGGCAACGACAACAACTGCGAGGCCGCGAAGACCCCGGGCGAGCTGTACAGCAAGAGCCGCAACCAGGACCTCGGCAGCTGCCTGGACAACATGGCCGCCTGGAACCAGCTCCACCCCGACCACCCGCCGATCGTCATCAAGGTCGAGATGAAGGTCGGCTTCAACAACAACGCCGGCATGGGACCGGACGAGTTCGACACACTCGTCTCCCGGAAGCTCGGCGGCAGCGTCTACAAGCCGGCCGATCTGCTCGGCGGCACGTACTCCTCCCTGGACGCCGCCGCCAAGGCGAATGCCTGGCCCTCCCGCGACTCGCTCAGGGGCAAGTTCCTCTTCGAGCTGATCCCGGGCACGGTGGAGCAGTCCAACCCCTTCGACCACTACTGGACGGACCAGGAGTACGGCGACCATCTGCGCGACCTGTACGCGGCCGGGAACATCTCACAGGCCGAGGCCTTCCCCGCCGTGCTGGGCGCGGCGGCCGGTGACCCACGGGCAAGCCGCTGGACCTCCGACGCCTCCATCCGGCCCTGGTTCGTGTTCTTCGACGGTGACGCGGCCACCTACGTCAACAGCGGCTACGACACCTCGTTCTACTCCACGAACCACTACATCTCGATCATGACCGACGCCGCCGGCGTCTCACCGGCCATCTCCTCCACCACTCCGACAGACGCCGAAGTCGCCGCCCGGCTGGCCCTGCTGGCCAAGGACCACGCGAGCCTCATCACCTCCGACTGGTCGGCGAAGCCGGCGTCGGTGCTGAGTTCGACGACGACCCGGAGCTGACGACAACTCGGAGCTGAGGATTCCGTCGACGCCGGGGCGGGCACAACTCCTCCATGCTCCACGGCATCGACGTCAGCGCGTACCAGTCCTCCGCGTACGACACGGACGGTCTCTCCTTCGTCTTCATGAAGGCGACGGAGGGCCGTTCGTACGTCAATCCCCGGCTCGCCGCCCAGACCAAGAGGGGCCGCGACACCGGACTGGTCGTCGGCTTCTACCACTTCCTCTGGCCCGGCGACCTCACCGCCCAGGCCGAGTACTTCGTCCAGCACGCCCCCGACCGCGCCGGCGACATCCTCGCGGTCGACTGGGAGACCACGGGCGACGGCACGCACGCGAGCAACGCGGAGAAGGACCACTTCATCCGCACACTGAAGGCATTACGGCCGCACAACCGGGTCCTGCTCTACTGCAATCGCGACTTCTGGCTGAACATCGACACCACCTCCTACGCGGGCGACGGCCTCTGGATCGCCGACTACGTCACCGCCGGCCACCCCCGGATCCAGGCGAAGTGGCGGTTCCACCAGTACACCAGCGAGCCGCACGACAAGGACGTGGCCAACTTCGCCAGCAAGGCCGCACTGAAGGAGTGGGCCACGCCCTAGGCGCGGAAGGGCTCAGCCCCGGAAGTCCGCCGGCCGCTCCGGGGAGGCTTCCGCCAGGGCCTTCCTCACTCCCTCCACGCCTGCCCGGAGGCCGTAGACCGGGGTGCCCGGCTGCTGGCGCCAGGAGTCGTCGATGCCGCCCGCGTCGACCGTGTCGAAGCCGAGTTCGTCGATCAGGGCGCGGACCTTCGCCTTGGCCGCCTCGTCGTCGCCGGCGACCGGGAGGGCGATGCGCTCGGGGTCGCCCGCGGGGCGGGGGCGGTCCAGGATGTCCTGGGCGTAGGTGCCGTTGAAGGCCTTGACCACCGGGTGGCCCAGGTGCTTCTCGGTCCAGCGGCTCTCGGTCAGGCCCTCGTCCTCGATGGCCGCGATACGGCCGTCGCGCTGCTGCGGGTAGTAGTTGCCGGTGTCGATCACCGCCACACCCTCGGCGGCGCCGTCCAGCAGGCCCGAGGGGAGGCCCGGGACCGCCTTGAGGGGCACGGTGACGACCACGACCTGGGCGCCCTTGGCCGCGTCCTCGGCCCGGACCGCGGTCGCGCCGGTCTCCTCGGCCAGTTCCTTGAGCGTCTCGGGGCCGCGGGAGTTGGCCACGGAGACCTCGTGGCCGAGGGCGGTGAGCCGCCGGGTGAGGTTGCCGCCGATGTTCCCCGCGCCGATGATGCCGATCTTCATGGGGACCTCCAGGTTATCCATGCGTGTGCATGCGTCTGTCGGGCGACAACCCCGCCGGTGCCGGTGGTATTCCGGTGCCGGTGGTATTCCGGCGTCTGCGGGCAGGCATGGCAAAGGGGGCCGCCCCGCCTGGGAGGGCCCCCTTCGCGCAGGTCACTTGTTCAGGTAGGTCCAGAACTCGTCGAACGACAGGAGCTTGTCGCCGTTGAGGTCGCGGCTCTTGATGATGGCCTCCGCGACCGTCTCGGTGACGTTCCAGTCACCCGCCTGGGCCAGGGCGGACTTGAGCTCTGCGGCGGTGATGAACCCGTCGCCGTTCACGTCTATCCGCTGGAACTGCTTGCGTGCTTCCTCGATGTCCGCCACCGATCCGCCCCTTTTGGTTGTGTTTCTCATGCCGTGCTGGCGTACTGACGCTGGTCAGATTAACGGCCCGGCCAGGCCCTCAGCGCACCTGCCGGCCCGGTGTCAGCGGAAGATGCCGGTGTGCCCGAGCGAGTAGCGGCCCGGCTGCGGGTAGACGGCGAGACCGTGCGGGCCGCTGCCGACCCTGATGCGGGCCAGTTCCCTGCCGGTGCGGGTGTCGATGGCGTACACCTCGGAGTTGTAGCGGCCGGACAGCCACAGGACCGTGCCGTCGGCGGAGACGCCGCCCATGTCGGGGCTGCCGCCGCCGGGCAGGTGCCACTTCTTGGTGAGCCGGTTCCGGGCGAAGTCGAAGACGGAGATGGTGCCCTCGCCGCGGTTGGAGACGTACATCTCGCGGGAGTCGCGGCTGACGTAGAGACCGTGGGCGCCCTTGCCGGTGTAGAGGAAGCGGGGCTTCGTGAACCTGTCGCCGTCGAGGATCCACAGGCCGTTCGCCATCATGTCGGCGATGTAGAACAGCTTGCCGTCCGGGGAGATCTTGACGTCCTGCGGCATCGCTCCGTGGAACGGCAGCTTCTCCTGCTCGACGACCTTCATCCGCGCGGTGTCGACCTTGAGGACCTCGCCGCTGAACTCGCACGAGACGATGAAGTAGCGCCCGTCCGGGGAGAAGTCGGCGTGGTTGACGCCGTAGCAGCTGACCGGCACGGCCTTGACGGTCTTCATGGTGTGCGCGTCACGGAAGACGAGCTGGCGGTCCATGGAGGCCATGACGACGGCGTATCTGCCGTCGGGCGTGAAGTACAGGTTGTACGGGTCGTGCACGGCGACCGGCTTGCCGGCCCTGCCCGTGCCCGGGTCGATGGGGGTGAGACTGTTGCCGAGGTCATTGTTGACCCAGAGGGTCTTCAGGTCCCAGGACGGTACGACGTGCTGGGGCTGGTGGCCGACCGGGAACGTGTCGATGACCTTGTAGGTCTTCGGGTCGATGACGGTGACGGTGTCGGACTGGGTGTTGGGGACGTACACGCGGGACGGGAAGTCCCTGACGACCGGCGAGAGCCGGCCCGGGCGGTCGGCGGAGTAGAGGTCCGTGGGGTCCTCGACCGGCGGCATCCCGGGGAGCACGTTCACCCGCGGCTCGTTCACCCGGGGCTGGACCGGGGCCTTGCTGCCGATGGCCTCGTTCTCGTGGCGCGAGGAGCCGGAATCGCACGCGGACAGCAGCGTCAGGGCGGTGAGGGCGGCACCGGCGGCCAGCAGGCGGGCGGCTTTCATGGTTCGCATCAGCTCAGCAGCTCCGTGGTGGTGACCGCGCGCAGGTTGCGGCGGCCGAGTTCGTGGAGGAGGTCGGGCAGGGCGGCGACCGTGTCCGGGTACCCGAAGTGCAGGCTCACCACCGACCCGCTGCGCACTTCGGCGAGAACGTTCCGGGTGACGGCGGCGGCACCGGGGCGGGTGTAGTCGAGCGAGTCGACGTCGTACGACAGCACGTGCGGGTAGCCGACGGCGCGGGCGAGCCGGGCGACCAGCGGGGAGGCGGTCGGTGAGCGGGACGGGCGGAACCAGGTGCCGATGGAACCGGTGAGCCGCTTCAGCCGGTCCGCGCAGTCGGTGATCTCCCTGCGGGCGTCCGCCTCGGCCAGGGCGTTGACATCGATGTGCCGCTGGGTGTGGTTGCCGAGGTCATGACCACCGTCGAGGATCCGGCGGGCGATGTCGGGGTGTTCGTCCAGCCAGGTGCCGACGGCGAGCACGGTGAGCCGGGCGCCGTACCGCTCGGCCGTGGTGAGCAGGGAGTGGGCGATGCCGGGGTCACCCTGGCCGTGGAAGGTGAGGGCGACCTGGGGGCGGCTACGGGGGCCGTGGGTGATCTGGGCGGGCTGCCCGGCGTAGGCGCGGGGGGCGGGGGCCGCCTTGGCGCTGGTCGCGGGCCGTCCGGAGGAGGGGGGCGGGGGCGGGGACGCGGCGGTCGGGGTGGGGGACGGGGCGGCCTGGCCCGAACCGCAACCGGCGGCGAGCGCGCCGCCGGCGACGATCCCGGCGCCCGCGCGCAGCACCTCGCGTCGGTTGGTGGTGGTCACCCGCACCATTTAAGGCGCGTTGGGTAAGAAAACCTCCGATTGGCCCGAAAGAGGGACGATTTCGGGTCGCCGTCACCGCACCGGTGTTATCGGCCGACGCTCCCCGTCTGTGCTACCGGTCGGCGACCCTCATCTCGAACCATGTCGTCTTGCCGCGCGGCAGCAGGTCCACGCCCCACCGGTCGGAGAGCTTGTCCACGAGGAACAGTCCGCGACCGCTGACGTCCAGTTCCTGGACCGGCATCAGACAGGGCAGGCCGCGCGAGGGATCGCGGACCTCGACGCGGATCCAGCCGGTACGGCGTCGCATCCGCAGACCGAACACCCGGGCCCCGGTGTGCCGTACGGCGTTGCCGACCAGTTCCGACACGAGTAAGACGGCGTCCTCCGCCAGCTTGGGGGTCAGCCGCCAGGTGCGCAGGATGACGACCTGGGCGAGCCGGCGGGCGGTGGCCGCGGACTCCGGGCGGGACGGCAGCGGTACCTCCGCCTCCGTCGGGTTGCCGAACAGTTCGAGCGCCTTGAGCGCCTGCTCGTCCTCGACCGCGGGCGACCAGCGTGCCGCGGCCGCACGACTGTGTCCCCGCGGCTGTTCGATGCCCTCCAGCCCCGCCATGCCCCCATCATGGCGGCCCGGAGTCGCCTTGGGGGCCGTTCCGGAGGAATACGCCCCCTGTGCGCCCCCGCTCTCCACCCGTCCACCGGCATATGCCGAAGGTATGTTTCTGGCGAGTACAGTCTGATTGACCTGCGAAGACGGATCACTTCCGGGCAATCGACAGGCTCCCTCGACCGAGCGGGCTTAAGGCTGCCTTAAGGCTCCCATAAACCGCCCCATCGAGGGACCCGGACGGGACGAGGCGTCAACTGCACGGGCGCGCACAGGACTTCAGGGGAAGTTCACACCGTTGACGATCGGGGGAATTCAGAGGAACTTCGCCTTGCCCGGCCCCTCCTCCACGAAGCTGCGCATGCCGCGCTCGCGGTCCTCGGTGGCGAACAGGCCCGCGAACCAGTTCCGTTCGACGGCGAGGCCGGTGTCGATGTCGGTCTCCAGGCCGGTGTCCACCGACTCCTTCGCCGCGCGCAGGGCGATCGCCGGGCCCTGGGCGAGCTTCGCGGCCCAGGCGTGCGCCTGCTCGTACACCTCGGCGGCCGGGACGACCCGGTCCACCAGGCCGATCGCCAGGGCTTCGTCGGCCTTGACCTGGCGGCCCGTGAAGATGAGGTCCTTGGCCCTGGACGGGCCGACCAGCCGGGGCAGCCGCTGGGTGCCGCCGGCGCCCGGGACCAGGCCGAGCAGGATCTCGGGCTGGCCGAGCTTGGCGTTGTCGGCGGCGATGCGGTAGTCGGCACACAGGGCCAGTTCGCAGCCGCCGCCCAGGGCGTAGCCGGTGATGGCGGCGACGACGGGCTTGGGGATGCGGGCCACGGCCGTGAAGGAGTCCTGCAGGGCGCGGGCGCGCAGGACCATCGCGGTGTGGTCCATCTCCTGCATCTCCTTGATGTCCGCGCCCGCCGCGAACACCCGCTCGCCGCCGTAGATCACCACGGCGCGCACGTCGTCGCGGCGCGTGGCCTCCTCGGCGAGTTCCTTCAGCCGGTCCTGGGTGGCGACGTCCAGCGCGTTCATCGGCGGCCGGTCGAGGCGCAGGGTACCGACGCCTTCGGCGACTTCGAGAGTGACGGTCATGGAGGCAGGTTAACGGGGATTAACGGCAGCGGGCCCGGTGCCGTAGGTCACAGCACCGGGCCCCGCTCAGTGAACCGTCACTTCTTCCAGTCCGCCCACGACATGTTCCACCCGTTGAGGCCGTTGTCGGGCGCCACCGTGCGGTCGTGGGAGTTCTTCACGACCACCACGTCGCCGATGAGCGAGTGGCTGAACATCCAGGCGGCCGGGACGGAGCCGTCGTAGCCGCCGCGCACGTCGCGCAGGCCGACGCAGCCGTGGCTGGCGTTGTAGTTGCCGAAGGCGTCGCCACCCCAGTAGTTGCCGTGCAGGAAGGTGCCGGAGGTGGTCAGGCGCATGGCGTGCGGGACGTCCTTGATGTCGTACTCGCCGCCGTAGCCGACGGTCTCGCCGTTCATACGGGTCACGCTCAGCTTCTCGCTGATGACCATCTGGCCGTTCCAGGTCTCGTAGCCGGGCTTGCCGGTGGTGACCGGGATGGTCTTGATGACCTTGCCGTCCTGGGTGACCTTCATCGTGTGCTTCTTGGCGTCCACGACGGAGACCTGGTTGCGGCCGATGGTGAACTTGATGGTCTTGTGCTGCTTGCCGTAGACGCCGTCGCGGCCCTCGACCCCGTCCAGATCGAGGTCGACGGTGACCTTCGTGCCTTCCTTCCAGTACTTCTCGGGCCGGAAGTCCAGGCGGTCGTTGCCGAACCAGTGGCCCTCGACGTCGACGGCCGGCTCGGTCCTGATCCTGATGGCCTTCTCGACGGCGTCGGGGTGCGTGATGCCCCGGGTGAAGTCGACGGAGAACGGCATGCCGACGCCGACGGTGGAGCCGTCCTCGGGGGTGAAGGTGCCGAGGAAGGTGTTCTTCGGCGTCAGGGTGGTGAAGGAGGAGTCCTCGGCGGCCCGGCGGCCCTGGGAGTCCTTGGCGACCGCGTGCACGGTGTACCTGGTGGAGGCGGCCAGATGGGTCGACGGCGTCCAGGACGCGCCCCCGCCGGTGAGGGTGCCGTCGACCGCACGGCCCTTGGCGTCCTTGACGGTGACCTCGGTCAGCTTGCCCTTGGCGACGTCCACCTTGAGCGCACCGTTCGTATCGACGCCGGTGGTACCGGCCTTGGGCGATATGGTGACGGCGGCGGCGGACTGCCGGTCCGCCTGCTGGGTGCCGTTCCTGCCCTCGCCCGAGCCCTTGTCCCCGCCCCCGCCGCACGCGGCGAGGCAGAGCACCAGGGCGCCGGCTATGAGAGCCGGCCCCGTACGGCCTCTCCCCCTCTTTTCCGTCGGCCCCGCCACCGACGCCCCCGCTACAGGCCGCACGTTCAACGCGTTCTCCCCTCGCCGGACCTGCTCAGGCCCGCTCCCCACCACACTCGTGCGCGCATATTAACCGTCCGGTTTTGAGCGGGGTGTCAGGCGTATGTCACCGTTCCGTCGCAACTTGCACCTGTCACCGCCGCCCGAACCCGGCCCCTCACCCCGTTACTTCACCGCGCTGCCCGCCTTCCACTCCTTCCAGGGCATGTTCCAGCCGCCGAGGCCGTTGTCGGGAGCGACCGTCCTGTCCTTGCTGTTGACGACTTCGACGACGTCGCCGATGAGGCTGCGGTCGAAGAACCAGCCCGCGGGGGTGTCCGAACTGCCGCCCTTGACGTCCCTCAGGCCCACGCAGCCATGGCTGACGTTGACGACGCCGGGGGCGTCCGGGTTCCAGTAGTTGCCGTGCAGGAAGGTGCCGGAGTCGGTGAGCCGCATGGCGTGCGGGACGTCGGGGATGTCGTACTCGGCGCCGAGGCCGATCGTGCGGCTGTTCATGCGGGTGACCTCCCGCATGTCCATCACCACCATCTTGCCGTTGTAGGTGGGGTGTTTCGGGGCGCCCGCGGTGATCGGCACGGTGGCGAGCAGCCGTCCGTCCCGGCGTACCTCCATGGTGTGCTCCTCCGCGTCCACCAGGGAGACCTGGCTGCGGCCGACGGTGAAGGAGAAGGTCTTGTCCTGCAGGCCGTAGACACCGGGGGCCCCCTGGACGTCCCGCAGGTTCAGGTCGACGGTGACCTCGGTGCCGGGTTTCCAGTACTGCTCGGGGCGGAAGTCCAGGCGGTTCCTGCCGAACCAGTGCGGGCGGATGTCGACGGCCGGGCGGGCGCTGACCCGGACGGCGCGTTCGACGGCGGCGCGGTCGGTGATCTCCCGGCTGAAGGTGAGGGAGACGATCATGCCGGTGCCGACGACGGCGCGGTTCTCGGGGGTGACGTAGCCGATGAACCGTTCGTCCGGGACGAGTGTGGTGAAGGTGGTGTGCCGGGCCGAGCGGCGGCCGCCCGCGTCCCGCGCGACCACGTCGACGGTGTATTTGGCGGCGAGCGCCAGCCGGTCCCGGTCCGGCCGCCAGGTCATGCCGTCCTCGCTCATGTGCCCGGGGACCGGGAAGTCCTGTGCGTCCTGCGACCTCACGACGGTCACCTTCTCCAGGCGCCCGGCGGGCACCCGCACCCGCAGCCGCTGGTCGGGGCGGACCGCCTTGCTGTCGTCGTCGGGGGTGACGTGGATGACGTCCTCGGGTGCCGGGGGTTTGCCGAGCGCTCCGCCCAGCCCGAGCGGGCCCGAGCCCCCGAAAGAGCAACCTGCCAGCAGTGCCGCCGATGTCACCACGGCGGCCAGCGCGACCCACGCGCGTCGCGCGCGTCCTTGTACGTGCCTCACGCGGGACTCAACGACCGGGCACGCTCCGGGGAAACGTGAGTGCGACCCACGCACTGGGCAGAACAGAGGGAAGGACGACACGCTGGGGAGCCGCCGCGCCCGGACCGGAGGGGGCGCCTTCTTGGATCAGATCGGCTGAAAGGGACGACCAAGCACGATCCAGAGGGCGCTCTCGACGGTCGGGGCGCAGCCGTACCGGGCGGCCGAGGGTGCTGCGGGGCAGCCTCGGCTCTTCGGCACGGCCGGTTGCACCGCCCCGGGGCGAGCCACTGAAAGAGGGGCCGACAGGTGACGAGCGCAGCCGAGCAGCGGGCACCGGCCGGGGAGCCGGCCTCCGGGACCGGGCAGCAGCCGGCCGTGGTGAACGGCGCCCGGCGGGCCGCGGTGCCGGCCCCGGTGGTGTGGCCGGGCGCCCCGACGCCGCTGGGCGCCCGGTTCCGGGACGGCCCGGACGGGGTCGCGGGCACCAACTTCGCGCTGTGGGCGGGCGGGGCCGAGGCGGTCCGGGTCTGCCTGTTCGACGAACGGGGCCGGGAGACCCAGGTCCCGCTGTCCGAACTGACGCACGAGATCTGGCACGGCTTCGTACCGGGCGTGATGCCGGGTCAGCGCTACGGCTACCGGGTGGACGGCCGCTGGGACCCGTGGACCGGCGCCCGCTGGAACCCGGCCAAGCTGCTGCTGGACCCGTACGCACGGGCGGTGGACGGGGAGTTCGGGCTGCCGCCGGAGGTGTACGGGCACGTGCGGGACTGGCCCGAACAGCATGTCGCCGACACCGTCCGCGACGACCGGGACTCGGCGCCGTACGTCCCGAAGGGGGTCGTCGTCGACGATGACGACGACTGGGAGGACGACCACCGGCCGAAGACCCCGTGGGCCGACTCCGTCATCTACGAGCTGCACGTGCGCGGCTTCACCAAGCTGCACCCCGGCGTCCCGGAGGACCTGCGCGGCACCTACGCCGGCCTGGCGCACCCGGCGGCGGTCGAGCACCTGGTGAAACTGGGGGTGACGGCCGTCGAACTGCTCCCGGTGCACCAGTTCGCGCACGAGGACCATCTGCTGCGCCGGGGCCTGCGCAACTACTGGGGCTACAACTCCATCGGCTACTTCGCCCCGCACGCCGCCTACGCGGCCTCCGGTACGACGGGAGGGCAGGTCGGCGAGTTCAAGCGGATGGTGCGCGCCCTGCACGCGGCGGGCATCGAGGTCATCCTCGACGTGGTCTACAACCACACGGCGGAGGCGGGCGAACTGGGCCCGACGCTGTCCCTGAAGGGCATCGACAACCGCGGCTACTACCGCCTCCAGGACGACACCCGCCGGTACGCCGACTACACCGGCTGCGGCAACACCCTGCACGTGGTCCAGCCCCAGGTGCTGCGCCTGATCACCGACTCGCTGCGCTACTGGGTGACCGAGATGGGCGTGGACGGGTTCCGCTTCGACCTCGCGGCGGCGCTGGCCCGCTCGATGCACGACGTCGACATGCTCTCCCCGTTCCTGGCCGTCATCGCCCAGGACCCGGTGCTGCGCCGGGTGAAGCTGATCGCCGAACCGTGGGACATCGGCTCGGGCGGCTACCAGGTGGGTGCCTTCCCGCCCCTGTGGACCGAGTGGAACGACCGCTACCGCAACGCCGTCCGGGACTTCTGGCGGCACGCCCTGCCGGACGTCCGCGAGATGGGCTACCGGCTGTCCGGCTCCAGCGACCTGTACGCCTGGGGCGGCCGCCGCCCGTACGCCTCGGTCAACTTCGTCACCGCGCACGACGGGTTCACGCTGCGCGACCTGGTGTCGTACGAGCGCAAGCACAACGAGGCCAACGGCGAGGGCAACCGCGACGGCACCGACGACAACCGCGCCTGGAATTGCGGGGCGGAGGGCGAGACGGACGACGAGCGGATACGCGCCCTGCGCCGCCGTCAACTGCGCAACCTGCTGACGACCCTGCTGCTGTCCACCGGCGTGCCCATGCTGGTGGCCGGTGACGAACTCGGACGCACCCAGCGCGGCAACAACAACGCCTACTGCCAGGACAACGAGATCAGCTGGCTGGACTGGTCGCTGCTGGACGACCCGGCCTGGCGGCCCCTGTTCGAGCTGACCTCCCGGCTGATCGCGCTGCGCCACCGGCACCCGGTGCTGCGCCGCCGTGCCTTCTTCTCGGGCCGCGCCCACTCGGCGGACGGGCTGCGCGACCTCGCGTGGTTCACCCCGCGGGGCGCGGAGATGACCGAGGGCGACTGGTACGCCCCCGCCGCCACGCTCGGCATGTACCTCTCCGGCCGGGACATCCCCGGCCGGGACGAGCGGGGCGCACCGGTCACGGACGACAGCTTCCTCGCGATCCTGCACGCGGGCGACGGCCCGACGGAGTTCGTCCTGCCGGGGCCGCCGTGGGCCGAGCGGTACGAGGTGATCGTGGACACCTCCCGGGAGGAGCAGACGGACGCCCCGGGTACGGTTCATCCGGCGGGTACGGGGATCACGGTGCCGGAGCGGGCGGTGCTGCTGCTGAGAGTGGCCTGAGCGTGTGCGGGAGCTGTGCGTGACGCGGATCACGCCACCCGGGTGCAGCACCCCTGGGGGTCCAGAGCCTTTCTCCTGGTGAAGAGAGCCGGCGAGAACGGGGACCGTGAGGATGGAGCAAGCTCGGGCCGGTGAGTACGACGCGTTCGTGGCGGCCCGCTGGTCGGTGTTGTTCCATCTGGCCCGTCTGCTCACCGGAGGGGACCGCCACCGGGCCGAGGACCTGTTGCAGGAGTCCTTGGTCAAGCTGTGGTTCGTCTGGCCGAAGGTCGCCGACGAAGCGCCGGAGGCGTATGTGCGCAAGGTGCTGGCGCGCGCCGCGGCCCGCTCGGCCCGGCGGCGCTGGTGGGGCGAGCGGCCCGTGGAGGAGCTGCCCGAGGTGGCGGCGGCCGGTGACGTGTCCGCGACGGTCGCCGAGCGCTCCCGGCTGGAGTCGGCGCTCGCGCACTTGAGCCCGCAGCAGCGGGCCGCGGTCGTTCTGCGCTACTACCAGGACCTGCCCGACCGGCAGGTCGCGGCGATTCTGGGCTGCCCGGTGGGCACCGCCCGGTCCCATGCCGCGCGCGGGGTGGCCCGGCTGCGCGGGCTGCTGGCCGACGTCATCGAGCCGGTGGGGTGAGGGGGACCCGTGAAGCACTTGGACGACACGGAGCACATGGATCACTTCGAGCGGCAGCTCGCCCAGCTGATGCACAGCACGCAGGAACCGGTGTGCTACGAACCCCGGCACCGGGAGGCGCTGAGCGCGGGCGTGCGGACGCGTCGCCGGGTGCGCGCGGCGCGCCGGGCTGCCGGTTCCGTGCTGGCGGTGGCCGGGCTCGGACTGGGACTGTTCCTGTGGCCGCACGCCCACACCGACGACCGGCCCGGCGCCCCGCACCCCCGGCCGGCAATCAGCCCGACAACCCTCCCGACCACTTCGCCCAGCACGTCCCCGAGCACGTCGCCGGACACGTCGGAGTCGTCGAGCGGACCCCCGTCATCGATCGCGACGGACTCCGCTCCCCCGGACTCGACGTCGACGCCCTCCGACACGCCCTGGAGCGGCGGAAGTTCGGCCACCACCACACACGAGCCGCCGCCGGCCACGGCCACCGCGACCGCCACCGCTCAGGACACCACCACACCACCGGTCTCCACGACGGTGAGCGCACCGGCCGGGCCCTCGGACGACCCCTCTCGGTGATCAGTCCCTCCGGCTGACCCGCATTCCCTCCCACCCGCGTGCCTTCGGCATGCCCGACCAACAGGAACAAAGGGGGAACAACGTGATGAAACTCCGACCGAGCCGCCTGCCGGCCATGACACCCGCGTCCGGGCGCACCCCTCTGCCGAAGCAGGTGCCGACGCAGTCCGGGGAGCCCGTCCTCGACCTGGCCGTACCGGTGTTCAACGAGGAGAAGGACCTGGAGCCGAACGTCCGGCGGCTGCACGCGCATCTGCGGGACACCTTCCCCTACCCGTTTCTGATCACCATCGCCGACAACGCGAGCACCGACGGCACCCCGCGTATCGCCGCCCGGCTCGCCGAGGAGCTGCCCGAGGTGGTCTCGGTGCGGCTGCCGGTCAAAGGCCGCGGCCGGGCGCTCAGGGAGGCCTGGTCGGGGTCGCGGGCGCCCGTGCTGGCCTATCTCGACGTGGACCTGTCCACCGGGCTGGCGGCGCTGCTGCCGCTGGTCGCGCCGCTGATATCCGGCCACTCCGACCTGGCCATCGGCACCCGGCTCGCGCCGGGCGCGCGGGTGGTCCGCGGGCCCAAGCGCGAGATCATCTCCCGCTGTTACAACGTGCTGCTGCACTGCACGCTCGCCGTCGGCTTCTCCGATGCGCAGTGCGGCTTCAAGGCGGTGCGCCGTGAGGCCGCCGAGCGGCTGCTGCCGCTGGTGCGGGACGGGCAGTGGTTCTTCGACACCGAGCTGCTGGTGCTGGCCGAGCGGGCGGGCCTGAGGATCCACGAGGTCCCGGTGGACTGGGTCGACGACCCCGACAGCAGCGTCGACGTCGTCGCCACCGCGCTGGCCGACCTGCGCGGGATCGTACGGATGCGGCGGACGCTGGCCCGCCGCCGCCCCCGTACCGGACCGGTCGCCTCATGACCGAAACCCTGCCGCGCGCGCAGTCCCCCGCCGCACCGCCCGCGCCCGGCACCCGGCTGCGGGCCGCCGCCCGCCGGCACGGACCCGTACTCGCCCTGTTCGGCGCGCTGAAGCTGGCCGGTTTCTGCTCCTTCATGTACCTGCTGTCCTCCGCCGGGGACTACCGCACCAAGGACCCCCGGTTCGGCGGCGGCGCGCACGCCTGGGACGTGCTGGCCACCTGGGACGGCTGGTGGTACCAGCAGATCGCCCTGCACGGCTACGACCCGAGACTCGTCCACATCCCCGGCGCCACCGGACTGATCACGCTGGAGGGCAACTCGGCGGCGTTCTTCCCGCTGTACCCGGCCCTGATCCGGATGGCGATGGCGGTCACCGGCCTCGGCTCGTACGGCGCCGGTCTGCTGGTGTCGGTCCTGGCCTCCTTCGCCGCAGCCCTCGGTGTCTACGCGGTCGCCGAGCGGTTCGGCGGGCGGCGGGGCGGGCTCGCCGCGGCCGGGCTGTGGGCGGTGTGGCCGGGCTCGGGCGTGGAGTGGGCCGTCTACTCGGACTCCCTCTATGTGGCCCTGGCCGCCTGGACCTGTTACGCCGTCATGACCCGCCGCTGGCTGACCGCCGGTGTCCTCTGTTTCGCGGCGGGCCTGAACCGGCCCACGGCCGCCGCGCTGATCGCCGGGCTCGGCGTCGCCGCGCTGCTCGCGCTGCGCCGCCGCGAGGAGGACACCCTGCGCCCGCTGCTCGCGGCGGCCCTGGCCCCGCTCGGCCTGTTGGGCTACCTCCTCTGGGCCGGCAACCGCATGGGCGACCTGACCGGCTACTTCAAGCTCCAGTCGGGCGCCTGGGCGCACAGCTTCGACTACGGCAAGCAGACCCTGGACGTGCTGACGTCCGTACCGGTCGGCAAGTTCGACTATCTCTTCGCGTATCCGTTCGCGGACGTCATCGCGGTCGGTGTCATCCTGCTCGCCTGTGCGCTGCTGCCACTGCTGCTGCGGCTGCGCCCGCCGGCGGTGCTGGTCGTGTACACCGTCCTCACGCTCGCCCTGGTCCTCGGCAGCCAGCAGATCGTCGCCAACATCTCCCGCTACCTGCTGCCCTGCTTCCCGCTGTTCCTGCCGCTCGCGGTCGCGATGCGCCGGCTGAGCCTGCCCGTGCAGTGCACCCTGTTCGGCATGGCGGCACTCGCCTCCGGGTCGTACGCGGGCTACGCGCTCTTCGAACTGGGGGTGCCGTGATCCGGGCCGCGGTCGGGTCGCCGAGGGTACGCCGGGGTGCCGGTGCCTCCGGGGGACGGCACCGGCATCCGAGCGGCGGCTCAGCTCAGGCCGAGGCTGGACAGCGCGGTCGTCCAGTCGGTCATGATGGCGTTCTGGGCGTCGGTGAGGCTGACGTCACCGGCGCAGACGGCCTTCTTGAGCTTGTTCTCGACGGTGTCCTTGCCGGAGGAGGCCTCGTCGCCGTAGTGCGGCTCGGGCCAGAGGTTCTCCTCGCTCCTCGGGGCGCCACCGAGTTCGAGTGGCACGAAGTGGTCCTCCTCGTAGTCCGAAACGTTGGTGTCGGAGTAGCCGTACTCGACGATCTGCTTCTTCTTCAGCGCGGTGGTGTAGGAGCTGGGCGGCCGTACGGTCGCGGTCCAGCCGGAGACGCAGATGGTGGAGCCGATGGTGTCCTGGGTGACGTCGGGGTTGAGGGCCCCGGGCGTGCAGGAGGGGTCGGGCAGGGGGAGGTAGCCCTGGCTGCAGCTTGCGGCGTGGGCGGTGCCGGTGGTGACGGTGAGGCCCGCGGCGGCGAGGGCGAGGGTGGAGAGGGTGGTCACCAGGGGGCGCGGTATTCGGGACATGTGGGGTCTCCCGGTGCGGTGCCCGGCAGAGATTCCGGGCGGTCGTGAGCATGACAGCACCAGGAACGTCTATGCGAGTAGACCCCTTTGCCCGACCGAGGGCTCCTTTGGTTGAACGTTTATTCGCACGAGAGCAGTGGGAGGCGAGGCCTTAACACGGCCTTGGCCGGTTCACGCCAGGCTGTCCCGCCATGCCTTGTGGAGGTCCGCGAACCGCCCCGTGCCGGTGACGAGTTCGTCGGGCCGGCCGTCCTCGACGATCCGGCCGTGCTCCATCACCAGTACCCGGTCCGCGATCTCCACCGTGGACAGCCGGTGCGCGATCACCACCGCCGTACGGCCCCGCAGCACCGTCGACATGGCCCGCTGCACGGCCCGCTCGCCGGGGACGTCCAGGGAGCTGGTCGCCTCGTCCAGGATCAGCACCGCCGGATCGGCGAGCAACGCCCGTGCGAAGGCGACCAGTTGGCGCTGCCCGGCGGAGATGCGCCCGCCGCGCTTGCGCACGTCCGTGTCATAGCCGTCGGGCAGCGCGCTGATGAACTCGTGCGCGCCGATCGCCTTCGCCGCCCGCTCGATCTCCTCGCGAGTGGCTTCGGGCCGGCCGATGGCGATGTTGTCCGCGACCGTGCCGGAGAACAGGAACGCTTCCTGGGTCACCATGACCACCCCGCGCCGCAGCTCCGGCACCGGCAGTTCGCGCAGATCCACCCCGTCCAGCAGCACCCGGCCGTCGGTGGGGTCGTAGAAGCGGGCCAGCAGCTTGGCGAGGGTGGACTTGCCCGCGCCCGTGGAGCCGACCACGGCGACCGTCTGCCCGGCCGGCAGGGTCAGATCGAAGCGGGGCAGTACCTCGCCGCCCGTGCGGTAGGCGAAGCGGACGCCGTCGAAGACGACCTCGCGGCCCGGGAAGTCACCCTTGAGCGACGGGAGTTCACGCGGCTTCGCCGGCTCCGGCACGGACGGGGTCTGGGCCAGCAGCCCGGCGATCTTCTCCAGGGAGGCCGCCGCCGACTGGTAGGAGTTCAGGAACATCCCGAGCCGGTCGATCGGGTCGTACAGCCGGCGCAGATACAGCACGGAGGCCGCCAGCACGCCCAGTTCCAGCGAGCCGGACGCCACCCGGTAGGCGCCCCAGAGCACGATCCCCGCGACCGCCGTGTTGGCCACCAGCCGCGAGCCGACCACATAGCGGGCCATCTCCAGCAGGGCGTCCCCGTTCGTCCGCTCGTGCCGCCGGTTCAGCACGGCGAACTCGGCGTCGTTCGCCGCCTCCCGGCGGAACGCGCGCACCGGACGGATGCCGTTCATCGTCTCCACGAACTTCACGATCACCGCCGCGATCGCCGTGGACCGCGCCCGGTACACCCGTCCCGCCCGCCGCTGGTAGAGCCGGACGAGCAGGTACAGCGGCACGAAGGAGGCCACCGCGACCGTGCCCAGGCCGAGGTCCAGCCACAGCAGCATCGCCGAGATGTAGACGAACGACAGCACGACGGTCACCAGCTCCTGCAGCCCCTCGTTGAGGAGTTCGCGCAGCGACTCGACGTCCGTCGTGGAGCGGGAGATCAGCCGGCCCGACGTGTAGCGCTCGTGGAAGTCGATGCTCAGTGCCTGCGCGTGCCGGAAGATCCGGCCCCGCAGATCGAGCAGCACGTCCTGGCTGACCCGGGCGGAGGCCTCGATGAACGCGAACTGCAGCGCGCCGGAGAACAGCGCGCACAGCAGATAG
Organism: Streptomyces sp. NPDC007205; assembly: GCF_040634095.1. Taxonomy (NCBI): domain Bacteria; kingdom Bacillati; phylum Actinomycetota; class Actinomycetes; order Kitasatosporales; family Streptomycetaceae; genus Streptomyces; species Streptomyces sp. NPDC007205. Next base: position 23,757 of record NZ_JBEYEW010000012.1, on the reverse strand, counting down.
CCGACGGCCACCGCGATCAGCGGGCCGTGGCGGTGGTCCCGGAACGCCGGTACGGCGCTGTCGATGGCGTACGCCACCAGCAGCGGGCCCGCCTGCACCACCGCCTGCTGCACCAGCAGGAGGAGGGTGGTGAGGACGGCCCTGCCCTTCAGGGGCGTGAGCAGGGAGCGCAGCAGGGCGGCCGTGGCACCGGGCGGGGTGGGCAGCACGTCCTGGTCGAAGGCGTCGCCGGACTCACTGCCGCCCCCCGCGCCGGGCGGGCCGGGAAGTTCGTCGTCCTCGGCCGTGGGAGTGGAGGCGGTCGTGGTGGTCAACGGGGGTCCTCCGTGTCCCTGGAGTTTCCGGACATCAGATGCGCGTACTCGGCGTTGGTGCGCAGCAGTTCCTGATGGGTGCCGACGGCGGCGATCCGGCCGTCCGAGAGCAGCGCGACCCGGTCGGCGAGCAGCACCGTGGAGGGGCGGTGGGCCACGATCAGCGCGGTGGTGTCGGCGAGTACCTGCCGCAGCGCGGCCTCCACGGCCGCCTCCGTGTGCACGTCCAGGGCGGACAGCGGGTCGTCCAGCACCAGGAACTCCGGTCTGCCGACCACCGCGCGCGCCAGCGCCAGGCGCTGGCGCTGGCCGCCGGAGAGGCTGAGGCCCTGCTCGCCCACGCGGGTGCCGGTGCCCTGCGGGAGGGCGTGCGCGAAGTCGGCCTGCGCGACGGCGAGCGCGCGGTCGAGGTCGGCCCGTCCGGCGCCGTCCGGGGCTCCCATCAGGACGTTCTCGCCGACGCTCGTGGAGAACAGGGTGGGTTCCTCGAAGGCGACGGCCACCTTGGCGCGCAACTCCTCGCGGGGTATGGCGGCTATGTCGACACCGTTAAGGGTGATGCGGCCGGAGGTGACCTCGTGCAGGCGCGGGACGAGGGCGGTGAGGGTGGTCTTCCCGCTGCCGGTGGCGCCGACCAGGGCCATCGACTCGCCGGGGCGGATGTGGAGGTCGATGTGGGTGAGGAGGGGCGGGGAGTCGGGGGGTGCGTCGGGGTAGCGGAACCGGACGTTCTCGAACCGGAGTCCGGTGTCGTGGCCGGCCGGGCGTGGAGCATGACGGCCCGCGGCTACGGCGGCTTCCTGTGCCTCGTCCAGCACCTCGAAGTACCGTTCCGTCGCCGTCGCCGCCTCCTGGCTCATCGCCAGCAGGAACCCGATCGAGTCCACCGGCCACCGCAGGGCCAGCGCCGTACTCAGAAAGGCCACCAGAGTGCCCGTCGACAGGTCACCGTCGGCCACCCGGATCGCGCCCAGCACCAGCGCCGCCCCGATCGCCAGCTCCGGGAGCGTCACGATGACACCCCAGATGGCGGCCAGCAGCCGCGCCTTGCGCAGCTCCGTGCCGCGCAGGGTGACCGACAGCTCGCGGAACGCGCGTGCCTGGCTGCGATGCCGGCCGAAGCCCTTGATGATGCGGATGCCGAGCACGCTCTCCTCGACCACCGTCGTCAGGTCGCCGACCTGGTCCTGCGCCCGCCGTGCCACCTCGGCGTACCGCCGCTCGAAGACCGCGCAGGTCCACATCACCGGGATGGCGGGACCGAGGATGACCAGGCCCAGCACCCAGTCCTGCATCAGCATGATCACCACGCCGACGAGGATCGTGACGCCGTTGACCAGCAGGAACGTCAGCGGGAAGGCGAGGAACTGACGCAGCAGCATCAGATCCGTCGTGGCCCGCGACAGCAGCTGGCCGGAGGCCCAGCGGTCGTGGAAGGCGACGGGCAGCCGCTGCAGATGCCGGTACAGCCCCGCGCGCATCTCCGCCTCGACGTGCGACAGCGGACGGGCCACCAGCCAGCGCCGTATGCCGAACAGGACCGCCTCGCCGATGCCGAGGAGGAGCAGACACAGCGCACCGAGCCAGACGCCCGCCGGGTCCCGGTCGGCGACCGGCCCGTCCACCATCCACTTCAGGACGAGCGGGATCACCAGCCCGGCGCAGGAGGCGACGATCGCGACGAACGCGGCCGTGAACAGCCGCGCCCGCACGGGGCGGACGTACGGCCACAGACGCAGCAGCGTGCGTACCGCGGAGCGGTCGGTGTCGGTGGTTGCACGTGTCGTGGGCATCACCGTGAGCGTACGGACCGGCACTGACATCGCCCACTGAGTTTCGGCCGGACCCCGGTCCGCCCGGGATTCTCACGACATGCCAACCGTCACTTCTTCACTCGTTGCAGTGCTGATGCCTGTCTCGGTCTGTGCGGCGATGCCCCGGCGTCGCGGATGGCGGTGACGACTGTGTGGGCCCACTCGGTTGGTGGCGGGGTGTCGAGCAGGCCCGCCAGGCACGTGATGTGTGCCGCGCGTTCGTCGACCGTCATGGCCAGTGCGATGCGCAGGGTGTCGACCAGGTCGTGCGGCAGCAGTGGGTCAGTGAGCAGGGCCGCGGTTCCCAGGTGCTGCGCGACTCCCGCGTGACGGGACAGGATCAGAACACCGGGGCGGCGGGTGGCGTGGTGCGTGGTGATGTATTCCTGGGCTGTGAGGTTCATGCCGTCGGCGAGTGAGGTCACCCAGAACACGTCGGCGGCCAGGTAGTGGTCGACGACGTCGGCGAAGTCCAGATTACGGGGGATGTAGTCGACGGGTTCCCACGCGTGCGTGCCCCACCGGTGGTTGATTCGGGTGATCGCGTCCTCAAGTTCCGAGCGGGTGGAGTCGTAGGCTTGGATGCCGGCCTCCGGCGGTGGGCAGACCAGGCGATAGCGCACCTGTCCCCGCAGTCGTGGCGTCTGGGCCAGGAGGGCGTCCAATGCACGGATCTTGTGGACGGGCGCCTTGGCGTAGTCGAGTCGTTCCACGGACAGCACCAGCTGGGTGCCGTCGTTCCCGTGTCGCGGCTGCAGGCGCGTCCTGGCCAGGTCCGCGACGGCATGGCGGTCGATGCCCAGGGGGTGCACACCGACGCGCGGCGTGGGCCCTGCGGTGCCGACGAGGAGCCGGCGGAAGTGGTCGGCGCAGTCGGTGGTGTGGAAGCCGGCCCAGTCCAGGCATGCGAGCGAGTCGAGCAGCTGCCCGGCAGCCGGAATGCGGCGGAAGACGTCCGGGTGGGGGAACGGCGTGTGGTGGAACAGCCCGATGGCCAGGTCGGGGCGCTGGGCCCTGAGGAGGGCCGGCACGAGCCACAGATTGTAGTCGTGCAACCAGACTGTGCCTCCCTGCGCGGCGAGGGTGCCGATATGGCGGGCGAATGCGGCGTTCACCTCCTCGAAGTCGGCCCAGTGGGCGGGTCGGTCCTGGATCAGGTCAGGCTGGGACATCAGGGCCGGCCAGAGCGTCTCCTTGCAGACGCGGTGAAAGTAGCCCGCCCATCGTTCGGGTTGCAGCGGCAGGAGGGACAGCGGCAGGCCGCCGGCGGCCGTCACGGGCTCGGCCGGCGGCGGCATCACGCCGATGTGGGCGGCTGCCCACACAGCGTCCAGGCGCTCGTCGGTAAGAGCGGCCTGCAAGGTCGGCAGGATGCCGTTGGGACTGGAAGGTGGCTGCCAGGCACCGTCGAGCCAGCGCACGGGCGGGCGGTGATAGCCGACGACCACTGATCGGCGGGCCAGCCAGCCGAGGCGTTCCATCCCCTCCAGGACGGCGGCAGCCCCGTCCAGGGCGGAGTGATGGACCTGCTCGCTCGCGGGGACGCCGGCCGCCAGAGCAGGCTCCGCGTTGGCGACCACGACCGCGAAGGCGCCCTGGGAGAACAACGAAAGGTCGTTGAGGGAGTCCCCGGCCACGAGCGTCGCCTGCCGGGGCCACCCCAGCGTGCGACCGAGCAGCCGCAGTGCACGTCCTTTACTCGCCCTGGCCGGCAGGACATCGAAGTACCGGCCCGAGGCGTACGACCAGGAGCATCCCAGCGCTTTCACCGCGGCCTTGAGGTCGTCCGAGAGACCTTCGGGATTGAGATAGAAGGAACAGCGGCCCTCCTGCGGCACGCCTTCCTGGTACACGAGATGCGGGAAATGCCGCAGCGCCGCTCTCACCCGGTCAGCGCCCGGCCATCCGGCGCGCAGCTGCCCCTGCAGGTCTTCGAGGTGGACCATCCGGCCGGCGTCGATGACGCTGGCACCGACGTCGGCGATGATCCAGCGCGGGGACGGCACCAGCGGATCGTCTCGCAGGAGTGTCTGTACGGAAGCAAGGCTGCGTCCGGTCGCGAAGACCAGTGTGATGTCCGGGTGCCGGTTCAGAGCGCTGCGCAGACGCCACCGATCGTGTTCTTCGCCGCCCAGCAGGGTGCCGTCCAGGTCGGTCACGAGAACCCTGGCCGAGCCGGCCTTTCCGCCCACCGGCGCTCCCTCAGGTCTTGACCGTGGGCTCTTCACCAAGCGGGGTCGTGGGTCACCGGGTCGATGACCTTCCCCCCATCAGCCTCGTCCGGGTGCGATGGGGTTCTCTGAACGTCCCGGATCGCCTGGCCAAGTCGCGTCTCTCGAAAGTCGTCGCTTTCCACAAGCCGGGAAATCAGGCCCGCAGGCGCATGGCGCGCGGCCTCCACTAGTCGGTCGACGGCAGGATCGGCTGGCGTCACGGAACCTCCAGGATCACGGCATGGCGGCATCGGCACGGCGTGAGGCAGCCGTCAGCCGCGCGGCTGCGCCAGACGGACTCGGGCTGTGGCGACAACACGCGCGACGGCTGTTGACCGTAGCTCTAGCCGCCTGTGACACCACCTCATGCGCAGGCCGTGATTTTTCACTCCCCTGCCCCGCGCACGCACCGGTACGCGGGCTCAGCCCGGTGAACGGGGTTGTCCGGGACGGCTCCGACGCCGCGGGCCGTGGACGACGGGCTGGTGCCGGGGCGGCTGGGGGTACCGGCCGCGTGGACCGGGGGGATGTTCGCGGCCTGGGCGGTGAACGCCTGGGAGTACTGGCCGCGTGGACCGAGGTGATGTTCGCGGCCGGGGCGGTGAACGCCTGGCTGAGCATCATGCGGCACCGCACGATGACCCGGGCCGACCCGCACACCCTGATCCTGGACGAGGCCACCGCCCTGCCGGACCCCAGACCCCACGACGGCCCGGCACGCCGAACGCGCGCTCGCCGCCGTCCTCCAGGGCCGTACGGTCATCGCCATCGCACACCGCCTGCACACGGCCCACGACGCCGAGCCTCTGCCCCGGTGACCGATCCGCATAGCGAACATGAACATCCGGTCAACGAACCATTTCCGGCCAAGTTTGTGACGCGGTCCTGACAGCCGCGCTGATCCCCTGTCACTCTTCCCTGGCCGACTCACAGCAACCCCACAGTTCTTCTGCTCCGCGTGAGCCGGCCTGCACGTGGTTCCGCGTAACGCCCTGTTCTGCCCGGACGTCCCAACCCACCGTCCGGTCTCCCCTGGCCGCGCGACCCGCGGTCACGCAGAAGGAGTCAGTGTGAGCAGCAGTTCCTCTCGCAGACGCACCTCCCACACAGCACCGCACCCCACAGCGCACCGCCGCACCGCCGCCGTCGCCCTCGCCGGTGTCGCCGCCCTGATCGCCGTCGCCGTCCAGTCCGGCGCGGCCACCGCCGCACCGGCGAAGCCGCAGGCGGGCAGGATGAATCCGGCCCATGTCGCGGTCAAGCTCACCCCCTCGCAGCGCGTCGAGCTGATCCGCGACGCCGACGCGTCGAAGGCCGCCACCGCCCGGTCGCTCGGTCTGGGCGCCCAGGAGAAGCTGGTCGTCAAGGACGTCGTCAAGGACGCCGACGGCACCGTGCACACCCGCTACGAGCGCACCTACGCCGGCCTTCCGGTGCTCGGCGGCGACCTGGTCGTGACGTCCAGGTCGGGCAAGACCATGGACGTCGTGAAGGCCACCGGCGCCACGCTGAAGGTCGCCGGTCTCACCCCGGCGGTGCCGAAGGCCGCGGCGGAGAAGCAGGCCGTACAGCGGGCCAAAGCCCTCGGCGGCAGCAGGACGGCGGCGGACTCCGTCCGCAAGGTGATCTGGGCGGCGAGCGGAAAGCCGGCCCTGGCCTACGAGACGGTCGTCGGCGGCTTCCAGGACGACGGCACCCCGAACCAGCTGCACGTCATCACCGACGCCGCCACCGGCAAGAAGCTCTACGAGTACCAGGGCATCGAGACCGGCATCGGCAACACCCAGTACAGCGGCCAGGTGAACCTGACCACGACCCACTCGGGGTCGGCGTACACGCTGACCGACGGGGCGCGCGGCGGCCACAAGACGTACAACCTGAACCACGGCACCTCGGGCACCGGCACCCTGTTCTCCCAGAGCACCGACACCTGGGGCAACGGGACCACGTCGAACGCCGCGACCGCGGGCGCGGACGCCCACTACGGCGCGCAGGAGACGTGGGACTTCTACAAGAACACCTTCGGCCGCAGCGGCATCAAGAACGACGGCGTCGGCGCCTACTCCCGCGTCCACTACGGCAGCTCGTACGTGAACGCGTTCTGGGACGACGGCTGCTTCTGCATGACGTACGGCGACGGCTCCGGCAACAACGACCCGCTGACCGCGCTCGACGTCGCCGGGCACGAGATGAGCCACGGCGTCACCGCCAACACCGCGGGCCTCGACTACAGCGACGAGTCCGGCGGCCTGAACGAGGCGACCAGCGACATCATGGGCACCGGCGTGGAGTTCTACGCCAACAACTCCACCGACGTGGGCGACTACCTCATCGGCGAGAAGATCAACATCAACGGCGACGGCAGCCCGCTGCGCTACATGGACAAGCCCAGCAAGGACGGCAGTTCGGCCGACTCCTGGTACTCGGGCGTCGGCAACCTCGACGTGCACTACTCCTCGGGCGTCGCCAACCACTTCTTCTACCTGCTCAGCGAGGGCAGCGGCGCCAAGGTGATCAACGGCGTCAGCTACAACTCGCCGACCGCGGACGGGCTTCCGGTCACCGGCATCGGCCGGGACAAGACGCTGCAGATCTGGTACCGGGCACTGACCACCAAGTGGACATCCACCACCGACTACGCGGGCGCCCGCACCGGCACCCTCGCGGCGGCCGGTGAGCTGTACGGCACCTCCAGCGCCGAGTACAAGGCGGTGCAGGACGCCTGGGCGGGCGTCGGGGTCGGCCCGCGCTCCGGTGGCGGAGACAGCGGAGGCACGTCGTACGAGAGCAACACCCCGGTCGCCATCCCGGACAACGGCCCGGCCGTCACCTCCAGCATCACGGTCTCCGGCAGGACCGGAAACGCGCCGGGCAACCTCCAGGTGGGCGTCGACATCACGCACACCTGGCGGGGTGACCTGGTGATCGACCTCGTCGGCCCGTCGGGCACCGCGTACCGCCTGAAGAACTTCAGCTCCTCGGACTCGGCGGACAACGTGAAGCAGACCTACACGGTCAACGCCGCCGCGGAACCGGCCAACGGAACCTGGAAACTGAGGGTGCAGGATCAGGCCACGTACGACACCGGGACGATCAACGGCTGGAAGCTGACGTTCCCGTAAACCGAGCGCCACAAGCCCGAGATCTGGGGTTCGTCCGAGGGTCCGGCACCTTCGGACGGCCCCGGTTAACGCAGCTGAAACGTTCCGCAAACAGTCGCTTTCCAGCCAACATCACTTCAGGGCGCTGACATGTACGCGCCCCTAATGCCACTCTTCCCTCACCCGCCGCAGAGCTTCACCACACCGTTCCGGCCAGTACCCCACGCTGACCGGACTCCCCACATGAAGGAGCTTGCGTGACCCCCCGCTACACGCGTCACAAGCGCACCACTCTGGTCATCGCCACCGCCGTCGCCGCCGGAGCCCTCGTCACCACCGGTCTGGCCACGGGCGCGTCCGCCCAGACCCCGGCCGGCACCCCGGCCGCCAAGCCGCTGGCCGCAGCGCCGACCGCGCTCACCGCCGCCGCCCGCACCTCCCTGATCCAGCAGGCGCAGGCCGGCGCGGCCGCGACCGCGCAGAAGATAGGCCTCGGCGCCAAGGAGCAGCTGGTCGTCAAGGACGTCGTCAAGGACGCCGACGGCACCGTCCACACCCGCTACGAGCGCACCTACGCGGGCCTGCCGGTGCTCGGCGGCGACCTCGTGGTGCACACCGCCAAGACGGGCAGGACCGAAGGCGTCACCAGAGCCACCAAGGCCGCCATCAAGGTGGCCTCGCTCAAGCCGCAGATCACCGCCGCCAAGGCCGAGAAGCAGGCGGTGTCCGCCGCCAGGACCCTCGGCTCGGCCAAGTCCGCCGCGAACGGCGCCCGCAAGGTGATCTGGGCCGGCTCCGGCAAGCCCGTCCTCGCCTACGAGACGATCGTCGGCGGCCTGCAGGACGACGGCACCCCGAACCAGCTGCACGTCATCACCGACGCCGCCACCGGCAAGAAGCTCTTCCAGTACCAGGGCATCGAGAACGCGACCGGCACCGGCAAGACGCTGTACTCCGGCACGGTCAGCCTCAACACCACGCAGTCGGGCTCGACGTACAACCTGACCGACAGCACCCGGGGCGGTCACAAGACCTACAACCTGGCCCGCAAGACGTCCGGCAAGGGCACCCTGGTGGCCGGCTCCACCAACACCTTCGGCACCGGCACCGCCTCCAGCTCCTCCTCCGACCAGACCGCGGCCGCCGACGCCGCCTACGGCGCGCAGGAGACCTGGGACTTCTACAAGAACACCTTCGGCCGCAGCGGTATCAAGAACGACGGCGTCGGCGCCTACTCCCGCGTCCACTACGGCAGCTCGTACGTGAACGCCTTCTGGGACGACAGCTGCTTCTGCATGACCTACGGCGACGGCCAGGGCAACGCCGACCCGCTGACGTCCCTGGACGTGGCCGGCCACGAGATGAGCCACGGCGTCACCGCCAACACCGCCGGCCTGGACTACTCGGGCGAGTCGGGCGGCCTGAACGAGGCCACCAGCGACATCATGGGCACCGGCGTGGAGTTCTACGCCAACAACTCGTCCGACAAGGGTGACTACCTCATCGGCGAGAAGATCAACATCAACGGCGACGGCACCCCGCTGCGCTACATGGACAAGCCCAGCAAGGACGGCGGCTCGGCGGACTACTGGTCCTCCTCGGTCGGCGACCTGGACGTGCACTACTCGTCCGGTGTGGCGAACCACTTCTTCTACCTCCTGTCGGAGGGCAGCGGCTCGAAGACGATCAACGGGGTGAGCTACAACTCCCCGACGAGCAACGGCTCGACGATCACCGGCATCGGCCGCGCCAAGGCGCTGCAGATCTGGTACAAGGCGCTGACCGAGTACATGACCTCGACGACCAACTACTCGGACGCCCGCGCGGCGACCCTGAGCGCGGCGTCGGACCTGTACGGCGCCGGCAGCACCGAGTACAAGACGGTGGCGGCGACCTGGAGCGCGGTCAACGTCACCAGCTGACCGAGCGGCTGACGGGCGGGCCCGGGAGAAAGGCACTCCGGGCCCGCCCTACTCTTGTGACCCATGTCCTCGGCGCCCTTCACCTACGAGCCGGTCGGCACGACCCGCGACGACCTGACGTACTGCCCGCCCGGCTTCCACCCCCTGCACGTGCGCACCCGCCTCGGCGAGGGCGAAAAGCTCTTCCAGCGGGCCGCCGAGGCGGTCCTCACCTGGGAGATGCACCGCGCCCTGGGCGTGGGCATCGACGCCACCGCCGACCGCGCGGCCCCCGGCGTCGACGTCACGGTCACCCTGGCCGCCCTGATCAAGGCCCCCTGCCGCATCATCTGGACGACCGAGGAATCCCGCCTCGCAGGCTGGGCCTACGGCACCCTTCCGGGCCACCCCGAATGCGGCGAGGAAGCGTTCCTGATCGACCGCACGGGTGACGGCACGGTCTGGCTCACGGTCGCGGCCTTCAGCAAGCCGGCCAAGTGGTACGCAAAGGCGGGCGGCCCGGCGACACGGGGGTTGCAGCACGCGTACGCCCGCCGGTGCGGGGCGGTACTGCGGAAGCTCTGCGAGGGCCTGTCCGAAACATGATCCGAAGACCACTCCTCGTCCCCCTGGCCACGACCCTCGCCGCCGCACTGCTCACCGCCCGCGTCACCTGGGACTCCGACACCTTCCAGAACTGCCGCTACCTGGGACCCTCCCCGCGCCTGTGCATCACCTCCTGGGCCGGTCTCACCTGCGCCGTCGGCGCCGTGCTGCTGTTCGCGACCCTGCCCCGCAGCGAACGCCGAGGCGTGGCGGCGGTGTCCGCGGTGGCCGCCGTACTACTGGGGGCACTGCTGCTCGCAAGCGTCTACTGGCTGTACACCCCGGACCCGTCGGGCGGGGACGACTGCTCGGGGCTGCACCTGCTCGTGCCGTAGCGCCGGCCTTCGTGAGCGGGCGCGTCGGGATCGGAATTCGGCCGACCTGTTCGCCGTCCCCCCTTTCCACATTGTGATGCGCAATGCGGATGTGATGATCGGACACATGACCGAACAGGGGGACGGCGCCGACTCGGAGGCGCGATTGCCGAGGTCACGGCTGTACGACTACGTGGACCTGACCCGAACCGACCAGCGGGACCCGACCGGACCGGAGACACCCGAGGGCACGGGTTTGCCCGAGCACGCAGCAGCCGTCATCGATGCTCCGGACGAAGCCGAGCGCAGGCGCCGGGAGTTCGCGGTGCTACTGGGCACGTTCCGCCGCACGGCGGTGCTGGTGCCGGTGGACGAGGACGCCGCGCCCCTGACGGGCGACTACGGCGGCATCCGCTGGATCTGCGCGTTCTCCAACGAGACGGCCCTGGCACGCTTCGCGCTCGCGCGCGGCGAGGGCGACCGGGAGTGGGCGTACCAGAGGTGGCTGGGAGCCCGGTTGCTGGACGCCGGTGTGCCGGCCGTAGGGGTGCCGTGCGGGGTGGCCCTGGATGTGGGGTCCGAAGGTGAGGGCGCGTTGTTCCCGCCGGTGCGCGGGATCGTGCCGGACAAGGCGGCGGTCGACGTCGCCGCGAGGACGGGGGACGTGAAGTGACCGGCGGTGGTAGCGGCCCGGACCTGAAGGCGGAAGGACTGGCGTCGATCGCCAAGGGCCTGACCGATGCCTTGGATGAGCTGAAGGACCTCGGCACGATCGGCGATGCCGAGGTCGGGCGCGGCTTCGATGAGGTCGCCCTGTCCGGGCTGGAGTTGGGGCACGAGGGGCTGACCGGCGCGTTCAAGTCGTTCTGCGACCGCTGGGAGTGGGGTGTGCGGGCGCTGCTCATCGAGGGCAACAACTTCGCGCACGACATCGGTCTGGCGGCCGGCACGTACTACGAGACCGATCAGTACGTCAGCGGCACGTTGAAGGTCGGTGCGAACTCGCTGGTGGGCAACCCGCACGCGTCCGAGGAGGACGTGGAGAAGATGAGCTGGGGCCAGTGGGCCGACAGCACGGCGGACGCCTACACCCACCCCGACTACAGCGAGAAGTCCTTCGACAAGGCGTGGGAGAACAGCAAGCAGGGCTGGATGAACAGCGGGCGGGACTTCATGCACTCGCAGGCCGCCGAGAACATGGGCGTCAGGCCCAGCGGTGTCCCGGACGCCGAGTGGAACAAACTCACCGACAAGGCCTTTCCCGCCTCGCCGCAGGGCGGTGAGGGCTGATGGAATTCGGCAAGATCGCCAACGCGGTCGCGGGCGGCGCCGAGCACCTCTACGACCAGGGCAAGAAGAAGCTCGGTGAGGGCGTCGACTACGTCACCGACGAGGTCGGCAAGGGCCTGGACCACGTCGGGCTGCACGACTGGGCGAACGCGGTCGAGGACTGGGGCGACGGACTGGCCTCCGACCTGGGCGCCACCCCGGGCGAGAAGCAACTCGGCCAGAGCGACGACGCGAGCCAACTCCTCCACGGCAGCCCCGCCAGTATCCGCGACAGCGCCAAGCACCTGCGGGACTTCCACGACGCCTTCGACAAGGTCAGCCAGGGCCTGAAGAAGGTCGACTCCTCCGGCTGGCAGGGGGAGGGCGGCGACGCCTTCCGCAAGAAGTTCGACGTCCACCCCATCAAGTGGGCGCAAGCGGCCGAGGCCTGCCACACGGCGTCGGCCGCCCTGGAGTCGTACGCCGACACCGTCCAGTGGGCCCAGGGCCAGGCCAAGGAAGCCATCGCTCTCTACGACAAGGGCGTGAAGGCGTCCAAGGACGGGGCCGCCGCCTACAACAAGAAGGTCGACGCCTACAACGCCAAGGTGAAAGCGGGTCAGGACCCGGGCGCCAAGCCGGAACCGTTCCACGACCCGGGCAAGGCCGACATCACCGAGGCCGTACACAAACTCGCCGGGGCCCGCAAGCAGCGCAACACCGCCGCCACCGAAGCCCAGGGCAAGGTGAAGGCGGCCCTCGCCCATGCCCCCGCCGAGCTCCCGGCGTTCCAACGCCTGAGTGCAAACTACATGGACCGCATGATGTCCGCGGGCACCGAACTCATGCACATGGGCGGGGGCCTGATCAAGGGCACGGCCGGCCTGATCAGCTTCGTCCGCAGCATCGACCCCACCGACCCGTACAACGTCACACACCCCGCCGAGTACCTCCAGGGCCTCAGCATGACCCTGTCCGGCCTGGTCTCTACGGGCTTGAACCCCGATCGCACCCTGACAGACATGTGGGACCAGGCCCGCAAGGACCCCTCCGAGTTCGAAGGCCGCGCGCTCTCCCAGTTCTTCGTCGGTGACGGCGTCGGAATGGAGGTCGGCCTGGCACGGGACGCAGCCGGGGCGGGCTTGGTGCGCCAGGCGGCGGAGGGGGCCGCTGAGCAGGGGCTGCGTAAAACCGCTCGGGACGCGGTGGACAAGGGCGCCGAGGACGTCTCACGCCGGACGGTCGAGAAGGTCTGTGAGAAGGACCCCGTCGACGTCGCGACCGGCCGGATGGTGCTGCCGCAAACCGATGTCTCCCTCCCCGGCCTGTTGCCCCTGGTCGTCAAGCGCCAGTTCGAGTCGTCGTACCGGCTCGGAGGCTGGTTCGGCCCGACCTGGTCCTCCACCCTCGACCAGCGCCTGGAGATCGACACAGAGGGCGTCGTCTTCGTAGGCGAGGACGGCCTGACGCTCGCCTACCCGCACCCGGCACCGGGCGTCCCGACCCTGCCCTCCCACGGTCCGCGCTGGCCGCTGGACCGAGTGGACGACGGGTACACGCTGACCAGCCCGGAGTCCGGTCAGGTACGGCACTTCGCAGCTCGCTCCGATGACCTGGCGGTGCTGGAACAGGTCGACGACCGCAACGGCAACTGGATCACGTTCGAGTACGACACCCATGGCACACCCGTTGCCCTCACCCACAGCGGCGGCTACCGCCTGCTGCTGTCGACCGCCGACGGCCGGGTCACCGCACTGCACCTGGCGGCTGCAGCACCGGACGGCCGCGACCAGGAGTTGATCCGCTACGGCTACACCGACGGCCACCTCACCGAGGTCTTCAACTCCTCCGGCCGCCCGACCACCTTCGGCTACGACGGCCAAGGCCGCATCACCTCCTGGACGGACACCAACGACAGCCACTTCACGTACGCCTACGACGACGAGGACCGCTGCACCCACCAGTCCGGCGCGGCCGGCCACCTGCGCTCGGCCTTCACCTACGGGCCGGTGGATCCGGACACCGGTGAGCACACCACGACCATCACCGACTCACACGGCCACACCACCTGCTACCTGATCAACCGGCGTTGCCAGGTGATCGCCGAGACGGATGCCGTGGGCGCGACCACCCACTACGTCCGCGACCGCTACAACCGCCTGCTCTCCACGACGGACCCGCTGGGCCACACGACGACGTTCCGCTATGACGACGAGGGCAACCTCACGTCGGTCATCCGCCCGGACGGCCGCGAGTCGAGAGCGGAGTACAACGACCTGGGCCTGCCGGTGAAGGTGGTGAACCCGGACGGCACGCTGATCCGCCAGACGTACGACGAACGGGGCAACCGCACCTCGGTGACGGACCCGGCGGGCCAGACGACCCGATTCGCGTACAACACGGCGGGCCACCTGACGTCGCTGACGGACCCGCTGGGCAACACGACCACGGTCGTCTGCGACCGCGCCGGCCTCCTGATCGAGGTGACCGATCCACTGGGTGCACGCACCGGATACGAGCGGGACGCCCTGGGCCGCCCCCTCGCGATTACGGACCCCACGGACGCCACGACACGCCTGGAATGGTCGACCGAGGGCCACCTGACCCGCCGCACGGCCGCCGACGGTACGACGGAGACGTGGACGTACGACGGCGAGGGCAACTGCACAAGCCACACCGACCCGCTCGGCGGTGTCTCCCGCTTCGAATACACCCACTTCGACCTGCTGGCGGCGCGCACCGGCCCGGACGGCGTCCGCTACGAGTTCGCCCACGACACGGAACTCCGCCTGACCGAGGTCACCAACCCGCAGGGCCTGACGTGGACGTACGAGTACGACCCGGCCGGCCGCCTGGTGACGGAGAAGGACTTCGACGACCGCACACTGACGTACGAGTACGACGCCGCTGGTCGCCTTGCCAGCCGCCGGAACGCTCTCGGCGAGACCGTCTCCTTCGAGCGCAACGAACTCGGTCAGGTGCTCCGCAAGGACGCGGCAGGCCAGGTCACGACCTACGCGTACGACTTCACGGACCAGCTGGCCCAGGCGACGGGCCCGGACGGCACAACGCTTACGTTGCTGCGCGACCGCCACGGCCGCCTGCACTCGGAGACGGTCAACGGCCGCACGCTGACGTACACCTACGACACCCTGGGCCGCCGCACCGGCCGCACCACTCCAACGGGCGCCACGACGACGTGGTCGTACGACGCCGCAGGCCGCCGCACAGGAATGGTGGCCTCAGGCCGAGCGATCGACTTCACGTACGACGAAGCAGGCCGTGAACTGACCCGCCACATAGGCGGAACGATCGCCCTGCAGCACACCTTCGACGCGCTGGGCCGCCTGACCGCCCAGTCGGTGACCGGCGCGGAGGGCCGCACGGTCCAACACAGGACATACACCTACCGAGCCGACGGCAACGTGATCGGCATAGCCGACCACCTCTCCGGCACCCGCCGCTTCGACCTGGACGCGACAGGCCGGGTGACAGCGGTCCACGCGGCGAACTGGACGGAGCGCTACGCCTACGACGAGGCAGGCAACCAGACCCAGGCGTCCTGGCCGTCGGACCACCCCGGTGCGGAGGCCACCGGCCCCCGCACCTACACCGGCACCCGCATCACCCGAGCCGGCAACGTCCGCTACGAACACGACGCACTGGGCCGCATCACCCTCCGCCAGAAAACCCGCCTGTCTCGGAAGCCGGACACCTGGCGCTACGAGTGGGACACCGAGGACCGCCTGACCTCCGTGACCACGCCGGACGGCACCCGCTGGCGCTACACCTACGACCCCCTGGGCCGCCGCACGGCGAAACTCCGCCTCGCTGCGGACGGCGAAACGGTCGTGGAGCGGGTGGACTTCACCTGGGACGGCACCACCCTCTGCGAACAGACCACTACGTCCCCGGACCTCCCCAACCCGGTCATCCTTACCTGGGACCACCAAGACCTACGCCCCCTGGCCCAAACGGAACGCATCACCGCAGCCGACGCGGCCCAAGAGGAGATCGACTGCCGCTTCTTCGCCATCGTGACCGACCTAGTCGGCACCCCGAACGAACTCATCGACGAGCAGGGCGAAATAGCCTGGCACGCCCGAAGCACTCTCTGGGGCACAACGGCGTGGGCAACAAACAGCACCACCTACACACCCCTACGCTTCCCAGGCCAGTACTACGACCCCGAGACCGGCCTTCACTACAACTACTTCCGCCACTACGATCCAGAAACCGCCCGCTATCTCTCTCCCGACCCTCTCGGCCTGACACCGGCTCCGAATCCAAGCACATATGTCGAGAACCCACATGCATGGATCGATCCGCTGGGCCTCGCTGGCTGCGGTGGCAAGGATGAGCCCGGCTCCTCCGGGAACCAGGGCTCCCATGACTGGTCCGGTCCCGGGCTCAGAACCCCGTCAGAAGCAGGAATCAACCCGAATGATGCAAAGCGAATTCAGAACGCAGCGGACAAAACAGGGCAGCCAATCATTGTAGTGGGTAGCCGGGCGGGCGGGACAGCTCATGCTGCGTCAGACTGGGATTACATCCTGTCAGGACCTTCCAGGGTCCGACACAGTGTCAAAAATTCACTGCCGAGAGGATGGGCAGACGGCGATGTCGGAGGGCGCGGCCGAGACTTCTGGCAGACCTATAATCCGAATAGGCCCGACTACGCCGCTTTGGACAGAGATAAGCCATACGTTGTATTTGAGCCCCGAGGACGGTGATTTCATTGAGAGAGTCTTCACAGATAATTAACGAGACCGCCCAGGGTATTCGCAGCCTGGGCGAGGCCGTGGATTGGTTTTCCTCACTCGATCCGATCGAACAAAAAGAGGTACTCCACGAATTGGTCCGCTTCTCAATGCAAGCACACGCAACCACAGAGGATGCGGAAAAGGGCCTAGTGCGATCAGGTGTACGGCCCACCATGACCCCAGCCGTTTTGATCGTACGAGAGCCAATCCTTGAACAAATGGGAAAAATTATAAATCTCCCACACAGTGAGAGCTTGAAGTCGTTCCGCGTTCTGCTTTCCACATTCACTGTCGCCGATGAACGCCGAAGAAGAACGGAATGTCGAGGGGAATGCAGTCACGCGTGGCACCAGCTTCTACGAGGCGATGGGCACGAACCCCATTTTGGCAAGTGAGAGTGGGCGTCGAGACCCAGAGGCGAGAGTCATGCCACGCAAGTCGCGCACCGAATTGATTCAAATCGCTCAAGAGGTCATCAATGCCACCTTCCCGGAAGAGGAAGAGGATCGCCTCCTGGAAGAATTCAAGAAAAGCGTATCCCATCCGCGAGTGTCAGATATCATCTACCACTCCGAGCCTCCGTTGACGGCTGAAGAAGTAGTGGAACAGGCTCTCGCCTATCGACCTATCGAACTCTAGCTAGAAAGGTGGCGATGATAGCCGCGCGGCGCTCAGCCGATGAGCGCAGCCTTCCATGCCAGCTGGACGAAACGTGGCATGGATGGGTACGAGTCACAGGGACAGGCCAGCCGGACGGAAAGAGGCAGGCCAGGCGGAGCTTGTTGGGCGGTCGGGTAGGGCTGATGGCTGGACGGGACGGGACCGCCACCCCGCTCATCCCGCGGCCCTCTCCCCCCTCTCGTCACACAAAGATGCCGCCAGAAGAGCGATTGGCAGATTTGAGCCACGCTCCCAGGCCCATCCCCGCCTCCACCCCCGGGCTGGCTCCGCCATGTGGCCCAAATCTGCCAATCGTCCCCTGCTGCGGAGTCTCGACTCCGAGGCGCGCGCCGCGACCGCGCCCCCATCGCCCCGGCCTCCTGGCCAACCGGCGGCTACGGCCCGCTCGCCGCCAAGCCACCACGGCGCACGTACCACCGCACCCATCCACCGACCCCGCAGCCGCTGAACCCACCCGGCATCCCTGCGAGGCGCGACCGCGCCCCTCACCGACGCCGCGCACGCAGCCGGCCCAGGGGACCGGTACCGGTCAGGGCCACGCCCTTCCGGGCCCAACGGCCACCTGCTTACTCCGGCTCGAACAACCCCATCGCGTCCATGGCATGCACGGCTCGCTGGGCCCACACTTCCAGCTGGGCCAGGTCCGTGCAGGCCATCACCCGCTCCCGGACGGCATCGGGAACGGAGATTCCGCGCCACTCCAGGATGCGGAGCGTCATCTCCTGACGGTCCTGAATCCGGCCCTCCTCCCTTACCTGCTCCGCCAGCGGGTGTCGCCAGAAGTACTGGATCGCCGTCATCAAATCCCTCCACATCTGCTTTGCCTGGGGGTCGGCCAGGCAGGAGTCGACGAATTGCACGAAGACTGCGGCACTGTCGGGGTCGATGGTCCGCAGGGCGGCGGCCAGGGATTCCAGTATGGCCGGAGCCTGCGGGCCACGCCCGTGTGTCATGGCCGAGAGCACCGCAAGGGGGACGTCCCGTTCGGCCTGCCGCTCGTCCGCGATCACCGGCACGTTGTCCGGGCCGAGCACGAGGGGCCGTACCGTCAGCGAGTGCCAGTCCCGGAAGCCGAAGCGGATGGGACGCGAGGCCCACTGGGCCGTCTTGCTGCTCTGCGTGATGACGATGAGCACCGGCTCGCAGCGATACTTCTCGTACAGGTAGCTCAGGTAGTACGGCCAGCTGCCCCGCTTGCGCTCGTCCACCTTCCCCTGCGACTCCACCACCAGCAGATACGTGCCCTCGTCCGTCTCCGCCCGCAGCAGCGTGTCCACCCGGCGCTCGACCGGTTCGATCTCGGTGAGGTCCACGTTCAGCGCCGCGATCTCCCTCGGTTCGGGAAACGGCACGTGGAGCACCTTCTGTAACGCCTTCGTCAGCAGCGTCGGATCCTTCTGGAAGATCCGGTGCAGCGCCTCATGCGACGAGCCGACCATCAACTCTCCTTTCCATCGCCGTGATCAACGAGCTACGCCGCCGCAAGTTCGCACCACACGTACTTGCCCCGGTCCCCGAACCTCGCCGTGGGCTGCCACCCCCAGTACTCAGCACAGGCCTTCACCAGCCCCAGTCCCCGACCGTCCTCCCACTCCAGCTCCGCCACCTGCCCCAGCGGACGCGGCGGGTCCGGCGGCGCCGGGTCGCTGTCCCACGCCCCGATCCACACCATGCCCTCCGCCGTACGGCGGACCCTGAGCGCAGCCAGCCCCTTGGTATGCCGCACGGCGTTCGACACAAGCTCCGTCGCCAGCAGTTCAGCGGTGTCCACCAGGCCGATCAGACCGTGCAGGGTGAGGATCAGGTGCAGGGTGCGGCGGCACACCGTCACCGCTCTGAGGTCGTTGGGAATGTAGAGGGTGTAGTCCCAGGTGTCGTTGTCGTTTTCGGGCATGCGTCATCAACTCCGTTCGACGAGAGAGATTGGGCGCGCGGTGGCCTGCCGCAGCCGTCATGGCAGGACGGAGCGGTGCGCTTCCGCTGCGTGTGCAGTACGTCACCGACGGTAGATCTAAATCTAGGGACGCGGCAAGCTGATCGCGTAATCTGACGCCGAACGAGTTGCGCCAACGGGCGTGGGAGGAGGGCCAGTCGATGGTGAAGAGGCGAGAACCAACGGCACGCCAGATGCGCCTGGCAACTGAACTGCGCCGACTCCGTGAGGCGGCGGGGCTCAACTCCCGCCAGGCAGCCGCGCTCCTCGGCGTGGCCCCCGCCCAGATCACCCATATCGAGTCGGCCCTCGCAGGCGTCAGCGAGCAGCGACTCCGTCGCCTCGCCTCTCACTACGCTTGCACCGATGAGGAGTTCATCGACGCCTTGGTCGCGATGGCCACCGACCGGGCACACGGCTGGTGGGAAGAGTTCCGGGGTTCGTTGCCCAACTCGTTCCTGGACTTGGCCGAACTGGACCACCACGCCACGTTCCTCCGCGAGGTGGCCATCCTGTATGTGCCTGGCCTGCTGCAGACGGAAGACTATGCCCGCGCTGTCTTCTCCGCCCGCGTGCCCGAACTGACCCATGAGGAGCTGGAGTTGCGCGTCCAGCACCGCATGAGGCGGCAGCAGCTCGCCGTCCCGTACGAGCTGGTTATCCACGAGGCGGCCCTACGCATCAGAGTCAGCGACCGTGCCGCCTCCCGGGCCCAACTTGGCAAGTTGCTGGAACGCTCCGAATCGGACGACGTCACCGTACGGGTCATCCCCTTCGACCTGGACGGCTTCGCAAGAGCCGCCAGCTCCATGACGTACGCCGGTGGCTCTGTTCCCAAGCTGGACACGGTCGTGCGTGACGTACCCCACGGCTCGGCCTTCATCGACTCCGAAGCGCAGCTCAGCGCCTTTCGAACGCGTTTCCGTAAGGTGGAGGCCGTATCGCTCGACCCTGACCGGTCGCGCGACTTCATCCACAAGCTGGCGCAAGAGCTGTGAGGCATCCCATGGACAGCCCCGACAACTGGCGGAAGTCGTCTTACTCGGGCCCCGACGACGGCAACAACTGCGTGGAAATAGCCACCACCCCCACCCACACAGCCATCCGCGACTCCAAGGACCCGGCCATCGGCACCCTCGCCGTCCCGGCCGGGTCCTTCACCCTCTTCATCGAGGCTCTGAAGAAGACGCCGTAACGCGCAGACCGCGGCTGCCTCCTACCGCAGCAACACCCCCGCCCCTTCCACCACCTCCCCCGAAGGCACCGCCACCAGCCCCAGCTCCGCCGCGGAGGCCAGCAGGCGGTGGGCCGGGAGGATGCGGACCGTGTAGCCGTAGGGGCCGGTGCGGTCCAGGGACAGGGGGCCCTCGTAGAGCAGGCGGCCCTCCAGGTCGGGGGCCCCGGTCGGCTTCAGGGGGACCACCGTCGCGTCCGTGATGCGGTCCTCCGCGTCGACCCGGCCGGACACCGCCTGCACCTCGACGTCGTCGGGGCTCAGGTCGCCCAGGCCGACCCGGACCCTGAGGCCCACCGTCGTGCCCAGCTCCGCCGTGGCCGTCGTCGCCGTCGCCTCCACGTGGTCCACGCTCACCCCGGGCCAGGCCGCCCGGACCCGCGCCTTCCAGGCGGCCAGATCGCTCGCGGTGTCCGGGGTCAGCGCCCTGTGCGCCTGCGCTGCGGGGACGTAGAGGCGGTCGACGTACTCGCGGACCATGCGGCCGGCCAGCACCTTGGGCCCGAGCAGGCCGAGGGTCTGGCGGACCATCTGGATCCAGCGGTCGGGGAGGCCTCCCCGGCCCCGCTCGTAGAAGCGCGGGGTCACGCGCTGCTCCAGCAAGTCGTACAGCGCTGCCGCCTCGATGTCGTCGCGGCGGTCCGCGTCCATGCCGGTGCCGTCCGCCGTCGGGATGGCCCAGCCGAAGTCCGGCTGGAACCATTCGTCCCACCAGCCGTCGAGGACGGAGAGGTTCAGGCAGCCGTTGAGGGCCGCCTTCATGCCCGAAGTGCCGCAGGCCTCCAGGGGGCGGAGGGGGTTGTTCAGCCAGATGTCACAGCCGGGGTAGAGCTTCTGCGCCATCGCCATGCCGTAGTCGGGGAGGAAGACGATGCGGTGGCGGACCCGTGGGTCGTCGGTGAAGCGGACCAGTTCCTGGACGAGGCGCTTGCCGCTGTCGTCGGCCGGGTGGGCCTTGCCCGCGACCACGATCTGCACCGGCCGGTCCGCATGCAGGAGCAGCTCCATCAGACGGTCGCGGTCCCGGAGCATCAGGGTCAGGCGTTTGTACGACGGGACGCGCCGTGCGAAGCCGATCGTCAGGACGTCCGGGTCCAGCACCCCCTCGATCCAGCCCAACTCAGCGTCCCCGGCACCCCGTTGGCGCCATGACACCCGCAGCCGCTCCCGCACCTCCAGCACCAGCTGCTCGCGGAGCGCCCGGCGCAGCTCCCAGATTTCGTCGTCCCCGACGTCCGCGACGGAGTCCCAGCGCTCGGACGCGCCGACGGTCAGCGCCTCCTCGGCCCGCTCCGAACCGACCTGCCGGGCACCGAGCCGCAGCACCTCCGGGGCGACCCAGGTCGGCGCGTGCACCCCGTTGGTCACGGAGGTGATCGGCACCTCGTCGGGGTCGAATCCCGGCCACAGGCCAGCGAACATCTCCCTGCTGACCTGTCCGTGCAGCAGCGACACCCCGTTCGCCCGCTGGGCCAGCCTGAGGCCCATCACGGCCATGTTGAAGAGGTTGGGCTCGCCGCCGGGGTACGTCTCCATGCCCAGGCGCAGGACGCGGTCCACCTCGATGCCGGGGAGCTCGGCGTCCGGCCCGAAGTGCCGGGCGACCAGTTCCCGGTCGAAGCGGTCGATGCCGGCCGGGACGGGGGTGTGGGTGGTGAAGACGGTGCCGCCGCGCACCGCCTCCAGAGCAGAATCGAAGTCCAGGCCCTGTTCGCACAGTTCGGCGATCCGCTCCAGGCCGAGGAAGCCCGCGTGGCCCTCGTTGGTGTGGAACACCTCCGGCTCGGGGTGCCCGGTGAGGCGGCAGTATGTCCGTACCGCCCGGACGCCTCCTATGCCGAGCAGCATCTCCTGCAGCAGCCGGTGCTCGCTGCCGCCGCCGTAGAGCCGGTCGGTCACCCCGCGTTCGCCGAGGTCGTTGTCCTCCACGTCCGAGTCGAGCAGCAACAGCGGCACCCTGCCCACCTGGGCCAGCCAGATCCGGGCGTGCAGGGCCTTGCCGCCGGGCAGTGCGAGCGAGACCTGCGCCGGGGTGCCGTCGGCCTCCTTCAGCCGGGTGAGCGGCAGTTCGTTGGGGTCGAGCACCGGGTAGTGCTCCTGCTGCCAGCCGTCCCGGGACAGGGACTGCCGGAAGTAGCCGTGCCGGTACAGCAACCCGACCCCGATCAGGGGTACGCCGAGATCGCTGGCCGCCTTCAGATGGTCCCCTGCCAGGATGCCGAGACCACCGGAGTACTGGGGCAGCGCGGCCGTGATGCCGAACTCGGGGGAGAAATAGGCCACCGCGGCGGGCAGGCCGTCGGCCTGTGCCTGGTACCAGCGGTCGCCGGTCAGATAGTCGTCCAGGTCGTCGGCGGCCGCCCCGAGACGGCGCAGGAAGCGCCGGTCGCCCGCCAGTTCGGCGAGCCGCGCAGGCCGCACCCGGCCCAGTGTCCGCACCGGGTCGCCCCCGGCCGCGGCCCAGGCCTCGGGGTCGACGGACTGGAACAGATCGCGCGTTTCCGCATGCCAGGACCAGCGCAGATTCCGCGCCAGGTCGCTCAGCGGCCGGAGGGGTTCGGGGAGAACGGGACGGACGGTGAACCGACGGATCGCCTTCACATGCCACCTCGGGCGCGTCACGGGGTGAGACGCACCGCGCTGTGCGTCTCGTCGTCAGTCTCGACGGTAGTGGTTACCCGGGCGTCGGTGGGGACGCGCCCGGTGGGGGTGTCGGGGCGTGCGGAAGCGGTCACCGGGCACCCGGAAGAAGGAGGCCGGTCTTATGGGTGGACATACGCGTGAGTAGTTAACAAGTATCCGGATTGCCCACCCGAACCGGGTGGGAAGGCTCCTGCGGTACACACCCCACAGGCGTCACCCAGCACCTCCGCAGGACCCACCTCCTCACGTCCATCCGCCCACACCCACGTTGACGCGGACAGGAGCGGCCATGCCCGCCACGCACCATTCGTCAGCACCCTTGAACAGCGGCAAGCTCACGGCAGCGGCAAAGAAGGCCTCGAAGAAGCCAACGCGCAAGAAGGCGGTGAAACCAGTCAGGGAGACCACCCTCGGCCGCATCCCCGTCCTCGACGTACGCCCCGTGGTCCAGCAGGGGCGCAGGCCGGCCAAAGCGGTGACCGGAGAGTCGTTCGAGGTGTCCGCCACCGTCTTCCGGGAAGGACATGACGCCGTCGCAGCGAACGTGGTGCTGCGCGACCCGGCAGGCCGGCCCGGACCGTGGACGCCGATGCGCGAACTCGCCCCGGGAACCGACCGCTGGGGCGCCACCGTCACCGCGGGTGAACCGGGCCGCTGGACGTACACGGTGGAGGCATGGTCCGATCCCCTCTCGACCTGGCGGCACACCGCCCGGATCAAGATCCCGGCCGGCATCGACACGGAGCTCGTCCTGGAGGAGGGTGCCCGCCTGTACGAGCGGGCAGCCGCCGGAGTCCCGGACGAGGCGCGACCGGTGGTGCTGGACGTCGTAGCGGCCCTGCGTGACGAGGACCGCCCCGCCGCCTGGCGTCTCGCGGCGGCTCTGTCCCCGGAGGTGGACGCGCTGCTGGCCCGCTGGCCGCTGCGGGAGCTGGTCACCGCCTCGGAGTCGCTGCCGCTGCTGGTGGAGC
>NZ_JBEYEW010000011.1:0-248842 GCF_040634095.1 Streptomyces sp. NPDC007205 | reverse complement strand
TGGCGGGGCGACTGTACTGGTAGAACGTCGAGGCCCACCGGCCGGGCAGCGGCCCACGGGGGCGCACTGCCCCTGCCGCAGCCGCTGCCGACTCCGGCGGTGGCGCACCGACCGGCGGGGGCGCGTCTGCCGGGGGCCGGTGAGCCGACGGGGGCGGCGCCTCCGCCAGGGCCCGTGCCATCGCCTGCGGCGGCTCGTCCGGGGGCGGTGTCTTCGCTTGTGGTGGCTCGTCCGGGAGCGGACGGGAATGTGGCGGCTGGTCACCTGACGGCGGCAGGGCGGTCGGCGGAGGTGTGTCGTCCGGCGGCAGGGCGGTCGGCGGCAGGTGCCGTGCCGTCCCCGGCGGGGCTGCCCACCGGGCCCACCGCACCGGGCACCTCGGCTGCACGCGCTCCCCAGGTGCTTCCCGAGCCCCGTACCGGGGCTCTCGGCGGTGCCGTTGACTCGGGTGGATGGGAAACGACATGAGAGCAGAACGCCCCTGGCGCAAGGCGGTTGTCATCGGCGGCAGCTACGCGGGACTGGTGACCGCCCGCGTGCTGTCCGACTTCTTCAGCGAGGTCGTCCTCGTGGAACGGGACGCCGTCGACGAGGACACCGGCGTCCACCCGGGTGCTCCGCAGGGCTACCACGCGCACGCGATGCTGGCCAAGGGCGGGGAGATCCTGGAGCGGCTGTTCCCGGGACTGCGAGAGGAGCTGAGAGAAGCGGGAGCGCCGGTCTTCGACTACGGAGAGGGCATCGACTTCCTGCTGCCCGTCGGACGCGCGCCCCGGCACCGTACGGGAGTCCGGATCCAGACCTTCACCCGCGACGAACTGGAACGCCGCCTGCGCCGCAAGGTGCTCGCACTGCCCCGTGTCAGGCTGCTGCCGTCCACCCGGTGCACCGGGCTGACCCGGGACTCCTCGGGCCGGATCGCCGGCGTGACGTGCCGCCCGCAGAGCCCGGAACCCGCCGAGTCCTACGAGCTGCCCGCCGACCTGGTCGTCGACGCCTCCGGACGATCCAGCTCGCTGACCGACTGGCTGGGCACCCTGGGCGTCACCGTGCCGCCCAAACGGACCGTGAAGGCGAAGGTCACCTACACGTCGATGAACTTCGACCGGCCGCACCGGAGCCACCCCGGCCACCCGGACTTCTACGGCGCCTACCAGATGCTGTTCGCTCCCAGCGTGCCCCGGGCCGGAGTCCTGCTGGCCGTGGAGCGCGACCGTTGGACCTGTTCCCTGTTCGGCTTCCAGGACCAGCCGCCGACCGACGACGAAGGCTACCTGGCCTTCGCCGAGACCCTGAAGAACCCGCACCTGGCCGAACAGATCGGCCGGCGTACGGCCCAGGAGCCCACCCACCGCCACACCAACACCGACAACCAGTGGCGGCCCTTCCACGCCGTCAAGGACTGGCCGGAGCGCCTCATCGCCGTCGGCGACGCCGTCTGCGTCTTCAACCCCGTCTACGGCCAGGGTCTGACGGTGGCCGCGATGGAGGCGGAGCTGCTGCACGACATGCTGAAGCGCCGCCGCGCCTCCGGGCAGCTGGACGGCCTCGCCGGCGGTTTCCAGAAGAAGCTGGGCCGTCTGCTGCTGGGCCCGTGGACGCTGTCCACCAACTCGGACCTGATGTGGAACCCGGCCGGCCGGCCCCTCGCCGCGCGCTTCGCCCACTGGTACAACACGCGCCTGTTCCACGTGGCGGTGAAGGACGTGGCCGTCTGGACCAGGTTCGTCCGCGTGGTGAACATGGTGGCCTCACCGGCCCTGCTGTTCCATCCCTTGGTGGCCCTGAAGGTCCTTACGGTCACGCGCCGGCGTGTGTGAGGAACGCCGACCAGGCCGTGGGGCCAGGCGTCAGGCCCCCGCCGCACTGGGCCAGCTCTGCGCATTGGGCCACCCCGTGGCCGGGGCCGGAGTCAGACCGGTCGGCGGCGCCGTCATCCCTCGCACCTGAGCCGCCGTGAGCCCGCCCCGAGCCGGCACCCCGGGCGGCGTCGGCGCGACAGCGGCCGCAGGCGCCGGAACCGGTGCAGGCACCGGCGTCGGCTGAGGCGCCGCAGGCACGGGCATCGGCTGTGGCGCCGCAGGCACAGGCATGGGCATGGGTACCGGCTGCGGCACCGGCGCCACAGGTTGCTGGGCCGAAGCTGCCATCGGCTGAGGCGCCGCGGGCAACGGCTGAGGCGCCGCAGGCATCCCGCGTCCGTTGGTCTCGCTCATCAGCCGGTCCACCGCCGCCGTACCCGAGCTGTAGCTGGTCCCGGTGCCCAGCTCGGGTACGGCGGCTCCCCTCCTGGACCCGTAGAGCACCTGCTCCAGGCCGGACACCAGGCGACGCACGTCGACCTGGGGGCGCACCACGAGTCTCAGGAAGCGGCTGGACGAACCGATCTTGTTGCCGCACTCCCGGACCAGGATCCGGTGCTCGGTGAGCATCCGGTCCCGGACCTGCGTGCCCTCGGCGCCGACGGGAAGGCGCACGAAGAGGAAGTTCCCCTGGGACGGGTACACCGTCAGTCCCGGCAACGCCGACAGATGGCTGGCCATCTCCAGCCGGTCCCGGCGGACCTGCTGCAGGCTCTGCGCGTACTCGGCGCCATGCTCCTTCAGCATGAACACCACCTGCTCGGCGAAGGAGTTGAGGTTCCACTTCGGGAGCGCCCCCCGCACCTTCCCGGCGAGTGCCGGGTTGGCGACCAGGTAGCCGAAGCGCACGCCGTGCAGGCCGAAGTTCTTGCCGAGGCTGCGCAGCACGATCACGTTGGGGCGGAGCATGGCCTCCTGGACGACGCTGGGCTCGGCCTCCGCGTCGGCGAACTCCAGGAAGGACTCGTCGATCACGATCAGGTCCAGGTCCGCCATCGCGTCCATGAACTGCACCACCGACTGCTTGCGCACATAGCCGCCGTCGGGGTTGTTGGGATTGCAGATCACCGCCACCCGCGTCTTGCGGGCCCGGATGAACTCGGCGTACTGCGCCAGGTCCAGCGCGAACCCGCTCGCCTCCTGGAGCGGGAACATGTCGACCCGCTTGCCGGTCTCCATCGGCTGGTCGGTCCAGCGGCCGAAGGTGGGCACCGGGACGGCGAGGGACTCGCGCACCAGCAGGTGGTCGATCCAGGTGATCAGTTCCGTGGAGCCGTTGCCCATCGCCACGCACTGCGGTGGCAGCCGGAGCAGCGAGCACAGCTCGCCGGTGACGGTGTCGGCGCCGCTCGGATAGTACGTGATGATCTCGCGCAGCCGGGCCGCCAGTTCGTCGTACATGGCCGGCGTCGGGAAGTACGGGTTGCACGGGACGCAGAAGTCCACCGGGCCGGTCCCGTCACCCTCGCGCGTCAGCGCCGCCATCGAGGGGCTGTGGGCGGCACCGCCGCTGAACAACGAGGTGACGTTGCCGGCCAAAGGAGCCCTCCGTTCAGGGTGGCCCGTGCGGGGGAGCACGGGCCACCCATGGATACGGAAGGGACGCCAGTGGCGTTCAACTCACCTGCTGTGTGGCGTGGTTCACGCGCCGAACCGGTGGATCGTCGTCGTCCGGTACGTCTGGCCGGGGCGCAGGACGGTCGACGGGAACTCCGGCTCGTTCGGCGAGTCCGGGAAGTGCTGGGTCTCCAGGGCCAGTCCGTCGCCCTGCCGGTAGGTGTGGCCGGACTGGCCGACGAGCGTGCCGTCGAGGAAGTTGCCCGAGTAGAACTGCACGCCGGGCTGGTCCGTGAAGATCTTCAGGGTGCGGCCGGATCCCGGGTCGCGCAGGGTGACGACGTGCTCGGTGTACGCGGTCACCCCCTTGTCGAGCACGAAGTTGTGGTCGTAGCCCTTGGCGGTGACCAGCTGCGGGTGACCGGTGCGGATGTCCCGGCCGATCGGCTTGGGGTGGGTGAAGTCGAAGGGGGTGCCCTTGACCTTCGCCCGCTCCCCGGTGGGGATCAGGCCCGGGTCGGCCGGGGTGTACCGGCTTGCGGCGAGCCAGAGCTCGTGGTCGTAGATGCTGCCGCTGCCCTCGCCGGCGAGGTTGTAGTACGTGTGGTTGGTGAGGTTGACGATCGTCGGCCTGTCGGTGGTCGCCTCGTAGTCGATCCGCCAGTCGCCGTGCCGGTTCAGCGTGAAGGTGACCTTCGTCCGCAGCGTGCCGGGGAAGCCCATCTCGCCGTCGACACTCGTGTAGTACAGGTGCAGACCGGCGTCGGAGCCGGCGGTGAAGGGCTCGATGTCCCACACCTTGGTGTTGAAGCCCCGCTTGCCGCCGTGCAGGCTGTTCACGCCGTCGTTGACGGACAGCTGGTACGTCCTGCCGTCCAGGGTGAACCGGCCCTTGGCGATGCGGTTGCCGTAGCGGCCGATGGTGGCGCCGAAGTAGGTCGTCCCCTTGACGTACGCGTCGAGGTCGTCGTAGCCGAGGGAGACGTTGGCGTACCGGCCGTGCCGGTCGGGGATCTCCAGGGACTGGACGATGCCGCCGTAGGAGAGGACCTTCAGGCGGGTGCCGCCGTTCTCCAGCGACCAGCGGTGGACCTCGGTGCCGTCGGCGAGCGTGCCGAAGAACTCCTTCACCGGCTTCCGGCCTCCCGACGAAGCGGACGCGGCTTGAGCGGTGCCCGAGCCGAGGGTGGTGGCGGCCATACCGGCCGCCGCGGCTCCAGCGATGACCGTGCGTCTGTTCAGTTCCATGTGGTGCGGCTCCCTTTTCTGGGCGCTTACGAACCGGACTTGCGCTTGTTCCACACGTCGAAGCCGACCGCGGCCAGCAGGGCCAGGCCCTTGATGACCTGCTGCCAGTCGGTGCCGACACTGAGGAGGTTCATGCCGTTGTTCAGCACGCCGAGGACGAGACCGCCGATGATGGCGCCGAGGACGGTGCCGACACCGCCGCTCATGGAGGCGCCGCCGATGAACGAGGAGGCGATGGCCTCCAGTTCGAAGCCGTCGCCCGCCTTCGGTGAGGCCGCGTTCAGCCGGGCGGCGACCACCAGACCGGCCAGGGCCGCGAGCACGCCCATGTTCAGGAACACCTGGAAGGTGATGCGCTTGTCCTTCACACCGGACAGCTTGGCCGCCGGCAGGTTGCCGCCGATGGCATAGATGTGGCGGCCGAAGACCGAGTTGCGCATGACATAGCCGTAGCCGCCCACCAGGACGCCGAGGACGATCAGGATGATCGGCGCGCCGTCGTAGCTGGCGAGCAGCATCGTGAGGGCGACGATCGCGGCGACCAGGGCGACGAGCTTGAGCAGGAAGAGGTTCCTCGGCACCACGTCGAGGGAGAACTCCTGCTGGCGGCGCCGGTCGCGCACCTCCTGCCACACCACGGAGGTGATCAGGACGATGCCGAGGAGCAGGGTGAGGTTGTGGTAGTTGGTGTTCGGGCCGACCTCGGGCAGGAAGCCGTTGCCGATCTTCTGCAGGCCGTCCGGGAACGGGCCGAGGGTCTGGCCCTTGAGGAGGATCTCCGTCAGACCGCGGAAGAGCAGCATCCCGGCGAGGGTGACGATGAACGACGGTATGCCGAGATACGCGATGAGGATGCCCTGTACGGAGCCCGCGACCGCGCCCACCAGCAGGCACAGCACCAGGGCGACGGGCCACGCCACATGGTGCTGCACCGTCAGCACCGCCGCGAACGCGCCCACGAATGCCGTGATCGAGCCGACCGACAGGTCGATGTGCCCGGCGATGATCACCAGCATCATGCCGATCGCGAGGATCAGGATGTAGCTGTTCTGCAGCACCAGGTTGGAGACGTTGCGCGGCAGCAGCAGGTCGCCGTCGGTCCAGAACTGGAAGAGGACGACGATCAGACCGAGCGCGATCAGCATGCCGTACTGGCGCATGTTGCGGCGCAGGCCGTCGAGCACCAGCTGCAGCAGATCCTCGCCGGCGGTCGGTCCGCCCTTGCCCGGCGGCGCGGCGGCCGGGCTCTTGTCGGTGACGTCCGTGCTCATCGCGTTACCTCTTTGTCCTTCGTCATCTGGCGCATCAGCACTTCCTGCGTGGCCTCGGCCCGCGGCACCTCACCGGTCAGCCGTCCGGCGGCCATCGTGTAGATGCGGTCGCACATGCCGAGCAGTTCGGGCAGCTCGGAGGAGATGAAGACGACCGCCTTGCCCTGGGCGGCCAGCTGGTCGATGACCGTGTAGATCTCGTACTTGGCGCCCACGTCGATGCCGCGGGTCGGCTCGTCCAGGATCAGCACGTCCGGACCGGCGAAGATCCACTTGCTGAGGACGACCTTCTGCTGGTTGCCGCCGGACAGCTTGCCGACCGGCTCGAACACCGTCGGCGCCTTGATGTTCATGGACGTGCGGAAGCCCTCGGAGACCTGCCGCTCCGCCTGCTCGTCCACCACACCCCGCCTGGCGACCTTCCTCAGCGCGGTCAGCGAGATGTTCCGGTTGATGGTGTCGATCAGGTTGAGGCCGTAGTGCTTGCGGTCCTCGGTGACGTACGCGATGCCGTGCCCCACCGCCTCCGCGACGGACCTGGTACGGATCTCGACGCCGTCCTTGAGGACCGTGCCGCCCGCGTACCGCCCGTAGGTGCGCCCGAAGACGCTCATCGCGAGCTCGGTGCGGCCGGCGCCCATCAGGCCCGCGATGCCGACGATCTCGCCCCGGCGGACGCTGAGCGACACATCGTCCACGACCTTGCGCTGCTGGTCGATCGGGTGCAGCACGGTCCAGTCGCGGATCTCCAGCGCGGGCACCGCGCCCTCCTCCGCCTCGTGCGGGGTGCGCTCGGGGAAGCGGTGGTCGAGGTCACGGCCCACCATGCCGCTGATGATCCGGTCCTCGGTCGTCCCCTCCGCCTTCACGTCGAGCGTCTCGATGGACCGTCCGTCGCGGATGATCGTCACCGAGTCGGCGACCTTGCGGATCTCGTTGAGCTTGTGGGAGATGATGATCGAGGTGATGCCCTGCTTCTTCAGTTCCAGGATCAGGTCGAGGAGTTTGCCGCTGTCCTCGTCGTTCAGGGCCGCCGTCGGCTCGTCGAGGATGAGCAGCTTCACCTCCTTCGACAGCGCCTTGGCGATCTCCACGAGCTGCTGCTTGCCCACGCCGATGTCGGCGACGCGGGTCTCCGGATGCTCGTCGAGACCGACACGCCGCAGCAACTCGGTGGCGTGGCGCAGGGTTTCGCGCCAGTTGATGAGCCCGCGCGTGGCGTGTTCGTTGCCGAGGAAGATGTTCTCCGCGAGGGAGAGGTACGGCACCAGCGCCAGCTCCTGGTGGATGATGACGATGCCGCGCTGCTCGCTCGCCCGGATGTCCCTGAAGTGGCAGACCTCTGACTCGAAGAGGATCTCGCCCTCGTAGGTGCCGTGCGGATGGACGCCGGAGAGCACCTTCATCAAGGTCGACTTGCCGGCGCCGTTCTCCCCGCAGACGGCGTGGACCTCGCCCTGGCGGACGGTCAGCGTGACGTCCGACAGCGCTTTGACACCGGGAAAGGTCTTGACGATCGAGCGCATTTCCAGGACGGGTCCCGCCATGGTCGTGCCTTCCAATCAGTGTGGGGTCGGGCAGATGGGCGGGATCACTTGAGCTGGGACTCGGTGTAGTAGCCGCCCTTGACCAGGACGTCCTTGTAGTTGGTCTTTTCCACGCTCACCGGCTGGAGCAGGTAAGCGGGGACGACCTTGGCGCCGTTGGTGTAGGTCTTGACATCGTTGACCTGCGGCTTCCTGCCGTGCAGCACGTCGTCGACCATGGACACCGCGACCGCGGTCTCCTTGCGGCTGTCCTTGAAGACGGTCTGGGACTGCTGGCCCGCGATGATCGACTTCACCGAGGCCAGCTCGGCGTCCTGGCCGGTGATGACGGGCAGCGGGTTGCTGCCCGAGCCGTAGCCGTCCGACTTCAGCGCGGAGATGATGCCGATGGAGATGCCGTCGTAGGGCGAGAGCACCGCGTCGACCCGGCCGCTCTTGTAGGAGGAGGTGAGGATGTCCTCCATGCGCTTCTGTGCGGTGGTGCCGTCCCAGCGCAGGGTGGTGACCTGGTTGAGCTTGGTCTGCCCGGACTTGACCACCAGCTGCTTCTTGTCGATGTACGGCTGGAGCACCTTCATGGCGCCGTCGAAGAAGTACTGGGTGTTGTTGTCGTCGTTCGACCCGGCGAACAGCTCGATGTTGAACGGGCCCTTCTTGCCGCTGTCCAGTCCGAGCCTGTGCACGATGTAGGTGCCCTGGAGGGTGCCGACCTTCTCGTTGTCGAACGAGGCGTAGTAGTCGACGTTCTTGGTGCCGAGGATGAGCCGGTCGTAGGCGATGACCGGGATGTGGGCCTGGGCGGCCTCCTGGAGCACGTTGTTCAGGGACTTGTTGTTGATGGCCGCGATGATCAGGCCCTTGACGCCCTGCGTGATCAGGTTCTCGATCTGGGAGACCTGGGTGCTCGGGTCGTCCTCGCCGTAGACCAGCTTGGTCTTGTACCCCTTGGCCTGGAGGTTCTTGACCATGTCGGTGCCGTCGTTGATCCACCGCTCGGAGGATTTCGTCGGCATCGCGATGCCGATCGTGGCGCCCTTGACGTCGCCCGTCTTCTCCTTGCTGCCGCCCGAGCCGCTCTGGCCGCAGGCGGTCAGGGTGAGGGCGAGCGAGGCGGTTACGGCTATCGCGGCGAGTGCGGCTCTGCGGTTGCGCATGGTGATCATTCCTTGGTCGTCTCGGCGTTGAGAAGTCTGTGCAGGGGTCAGGCGTTACCGGGGAAGCGGTTGAGCTCTCCGGGCAGCCGGGAGCCGAGCGGCGCCATGGCGCCGTCCGCGCCGTGCCGGGCGAGCAGGTCCAGGGCGAGCCGGCCGCGCCGCACCCGCTCCCGGGCGGTGTCCAGGGTCACGTCCCGCAGATGGGTGCCCCACGGGTAGATGCCGGGTGCCTTGGACAGACCGAACTTCAGGTAGAGCGGGGCGCCGCGCCGGATCAGCTCGGCGACCTCGTACATGCGCACATAGCCGCCCAGGTCGTCGGGGGCCTCGATGTACATGTCCATCGGGGCGCCGGACACCCGCCGGATCTCGGTGAGGTGATCCAGCGTCAGATCGCTGGGCACGTTGACGGAGTCGGCGCCG
Source organism: Streptomyces sp. NPDC007205 (assembly GCF_040634095.1). NCBI lineage: Bacteria > Bacillati > Actinomycetota > Actinomycetes > Kitasatosporales > Streptomycetaceae > Streptomyces > Streptomyces sp. NPDC007205. The sequence continues at coordinate 239,780 of NZ_JBEYEW010000011.1, read as the reverse complement.
AGCCGCTCGTAGACGGCGTAGGAGGCCGGGTTGACGGGGCCGATCAGCGCCGAGACCTTCAGCGTGGTGTCGGCCGGGATGACGCCGCTCTCACGCGCCCGGTGCAGGATCCACAGCACACCCTCGTCGGCGACCAGCAGGCACTTGACGCCCAGCTCCGTGGCCCGTACGGCGTCCTCGACGCATCCGGCGACGGCGTCGTGGCCCCGGGCGCGCAGTCCGGCCCCCCGCGAGTCGGACCGTACGGAGCCGCCGATGTCCCAGGTGCCGCGCGGGCCGGTGAACAGGCACAGTTCGATGTCACGCTCGTGGGTGGCGTCGACCATCTCGGTGATCTCGGCGTCGGTGAGCATCCACACGCCGCTGCCCTGGCTGATCCGGTGGATCGGCACATCGAGACGGGAGGCCTCCTTCAGGACGACCGCCAGCGCTTCGGGACCCTCGCACGAGGGGATCTCGGTGCGCCAGCGGCCGCCGCCCGGGAAGCTGTGGGCGGAGGCGTCGGCGGGGTCGAGGGCGGGCGCGGCCAGTCCGAGGGCGGCGAGCACCTGCTCGCCGGGCCTGCGGGCTGCCGGAGCGGAAGCGTCGGTCACAAGCTGTCCTTTGTGTTCGGTATTTCGGACGAGGTTCGCGGCTCGGAGCAGAAAAAAGCCGGTGGTACGCCGGTCGGGGCGCCATCAGGTCTCCCCTGACCGGCCTACGTCGCCCTGCGGGCGGACAACGGGAATGTGACGCCAGGGCCTAGGGGCGGAGCAGCACCTTGCCCACCTTCGGATCGCCGGCCCCCACCAACTCGATGGCCTGTGGGAACTCGGTCAGCGGCAGCTCGTGCGTGACCAGCGGCAGCGGGTCGAGCAGCCCGGCGCCGAACACCCGCACGGCGTGCGCCCAGGCGTCCGGCGGCGCCCCGAAGACCGTGTGCACCTCCAGCTGCCGTACGACGAGATCGGTCGGGTCGAGCCCGTCCGCGCCCGGCGCCGGGATCCCGGTCAGCACCAGCCGCCCGCCGCGCCGGAGCAGTGCGGCGGCGGTCCGTGCGGCGGACGCGGACCCGGCGGTCTCGATGACGACGTCGAAGTCGCCGGGCAGCTCCTGGTCCTTCAGCCGGAAGCCGGTGGCGCCGAACCGGCGGGACAGTGCCTCCCGGTCGTCGCCGGTGCCCACCACCAGCAGCTCGGCCGGTGAGACCGCCTTCAGGAACTGCACGGCGAACATCCCGAGGGTGCCCGTGCCGACCACCGCGACCCGCTCGCCCGGCCGGGCGCCCGCCTTGAGCGCGGCGGCCGCGATACAGGCGGCCGGCTCCAGCAGGGCGGCGGCGGTGAGGTCGGCGTGGTCCGGCAGGGCGTGCAGCAGCCGGGCCGGCAGGGTGACCGTGCCGGCCATGGCGCCCGGCCGGGTGAACCCGGTCTCCTCGTACCCGGCCGTGCACAGCGTGGTCTCGCCCGCGTGGCAGCGGTCGCACACCTGGCAGTTGCGGAAGCCCTCCCCGACGACCTTGCGGCCGACGAGGGACGCGGGGACTCCCGGCCCCACCTTCGACACCGTCCCCGACCACTCGTGCCCGGGGGTGAGCGGATACCGCACATATCCCTCGGGCCGGTTGCCCTGGTACACCTCGCGGTCACTGCCGCAGATGCCCACCGCGTGCACGGCCACCAGCGCCTCGCCGGGACCAGGATCGCGAGGAGTGTGCTCCTCGACCCGGTGGGCGCCCGGCGCCTCGACGACGACCTGGCAACCCCGGGAACTCACTTGGTGCCCTTCGGCTTGCGCTGCTCCCAGCCCTCGGCCCACAGGTCGAACCGGGCCTGTTGCTGCGGGAACTCGGCGGCGGCGTCGACGTCCAGCTCGACGCCGAGACCGGGTGCGTCGGACAGGTGGAAGTACCCGTCCACGACCTGCGGCGCGCCCTTGACCACCTTCTTGATCTCCGCGTCCGCGAAGTCGTTGAAGTGCTCAAGGATCTTGAAGTTCGGCGAGGTGAAGCCGACCTGGAGACTCGCGGCGGTGAGGACGGACCCGCCCACGTTGTGCGGCGCGACCAGCATGTAGTGCGTCTCGGCGGTCGCCGCGAGCTTGCGGGTCTCCCAGATGCCCCCGATGTGGCCGACGTCCGGCTGGATGATGTCCACGGCCTGGCTGTCGAACAGCTCACGGAACTCGATCCGGTCGTGGATCCGCTCACCGGTGGCGACCGGGATGTCCACCTTGGCCGCGACCTTCTCCAGCGCCTTCAGGTTCTCCGGCGGGACCGGCTCCTCCAGCCAGGCCGGCGCGAAGGGGGCCATCGCCTTGGCCAGCCGGACGGCGGTCGCGGGGGAGAAGCGGCCGTGCATCTCCAGCATCAGCTCGGAATCCGGGCCGATGGCGTCGCGCACGGCCTCGATGAGCGAGACCGCGTACAGGGTCTGCTCGTGGTCCAGCTCGAAGTGCCCGGTGCCGAACGGGTCGATCTTGAGCGCCTTGTATCCGCGCTCCATCACCCCCTGGGCGGCCTTGTGATACGCCTCCGGCGTCCGCTCGGTCGTGTACCACCCGTTGGCGTACGCCTTGACCTTGTCCGTCACCCTGCCGCCGAGCAGCTGCCACACCGGCACGCCCAGCGCCTTGCCCTTGATGTCCCAGCAGGCCATCTCGACGACCGCGATACCGGACATGACGATCTCACCCGCGCGGCCGTAGTCGCCGTACTTCATCCGGCGTACGAGGTCTTCGACGGCGAACGGATCCGAGCCGAGAATGTGGTTGGCCTCGGCCTCCCGCAAGTAGCCGATCAGCGCGTCGGTGTGGCCGAGCATCCGGGTCTCCCCGACTCCCGTGACCCCCTCGTCGGTGTGCACCTGGACGTAGGTCAGGTTGCGCCACGGCGTGCCGACCACATGCGTGCTGATTCCGGTGATGCGCACGGCAGTTGCCCCTCAGCTGTTCGAGATTTCGTCACACGTTCGAAATGCTGGCGTGACAGTAAGGACGGGGCGGTCGGGGTGTCAATGGGTCGAACAGGTAACGGTTTCGGCAAGGCTTTCGAGAACTATTTCGCTTTCTACGAAACCTTCACAACGGTGCCTAGGAACGGGACCCATGGGGAATCTAGTCTTCCGGCGTCATGGACTACTGCCACCCGTGCCAACGGCACCTCAACGGCGCCCTGGCCTGTCCCGGGTGCGGCGCACCGGCACGCCCCGTCGCGGAAGCGACGGTCGCGTACGCGCAGGCGGGCACGGGTGAGATGCCGGGCTACGGCGTCCCTCAGCAGTACGCGCAGCCTGAGTCCCACGAGTACCGCATCCCCCAGCAGTACGAGCCGGCCGGGCCGGAACAGGTGGTGTGGCCGCAGGGGGCCGAGCCGCAAGAGGCCTGGGTGCCCGAAGCGGAGACCGAGTCCGCGGCCGACAGCGACCCGGCCCCCGAGTCCGGACCCGGCCCCGAGCCAAACGCCGGACCCGACCCCGACCCCTACCCTGACCCGGAGCCCGGTGGCCGGGCCGCCCGGCGCAGGGGGCGCGGCACCGCCACCGTGAGCCCCGCCGACGCCGACGCCAGCCGCCGCGACCGCAAAGCCGCGGCGCACCGGCGCCGGCGCCGGCGCACCCTGCTGGTCACCGCGGGCTTCGTGCTGGCCGCGGGCGGCCTCAGCCTCGCCGAACTCGGCACGGACGCGCCCTTCTCGCCCTTCACCAGCGGCCGGCCGGACCCGGCGTCGGACACCGCGGCCGACGGCGGCACCTCCTCCGCGTCGCCCGGCGCCACCGCCGACCCGGTCGCCGGCACCTCCGGCGCGCGGCCCGGCGCGGCCGGCTCCGCCTCCCCGGACGCCTCGGCCTCCGCGTCCGCCGCCAAGTCCCCGAAGGACAAGGACTCCACGTCGCCCGACGCCAGGAAGACCGGCACGGCGGGGCCGACCGCCGCGACGGGCTCCGGCACGACCCCCAAGGCCCCGGCGACCCGCGCCGCGTCCGGGCCGGCCCCCACTCCGTCCAGCGCCCCGACGTCGTCCGCCCCCTCCCCGACGCCCGCGCCCACCAGGACTTGCACCCGCTTCCTGTGGTGGTGCACCTGAGCCCGGGACGCACCTGAGCCCGAGTGCGCGAGCGCGCACCACCCCGCGCCATCCGCCATCCGGGGCATCGATGACACCCCCGGCCGCTCACGACGGTTGAGTCGAACAGGTACATCGCGCCGTACCGGTCTCGGGAACGCCCCGAGCGGGAACGGGCGTTGTGCTGAGAGGGAGCAGCGAGCAGCGGCTCAGTCGAGGAGAGCGATGACGCAGCAGATCACGGTCCGGGGCACGGTCGCCGAGGGTTTCGAGGCGGTGCGTGAGGAGTTCGCCGCCTTCGTCGCGGCCGAACGGGACGACTACGAAGGCCAGTTGTGCGCGTATGTGCACGGACGGCGGGTCGTCGACCTGTGGGCGGGCGCGGAGGCGGACTCGCTGTACGGCGTGTTCTCGTCCACCAAGGGCGCGGCGCACCTCGTGCTCGCCCTGCTGGTGCAGGACGGCACACTGGAGCTGGACCGCAAAGTGACCTACTACTGGCCCGAGTTCGGCGTCGAGGGCAAGGGTGCGGTGACCCTCCGGGACCTGCTGGCGCACCGGGCGGGCCTGGTCGGCATCGACGCCGGGTTCTCCGCCGAGGAGCTGGCCGACGACCGGGCGCTGGCGGAACGGCTCGCCGACCAGAAGCCTTTCTGGCGCCCGGGGACGGCCTTCGGCTACCACGCTCTGGTGATCGGCGCGCTCACCGGAGAGGTGGTCCGCCGGGCCACGGGCCGCACCCTCCAGGAGGTGTACGAGGAGCGGGTGCGCGCCCCGTACGGCATGGACTTCTTCCTGGGCCTGCCCGAGTCCGAGGAGCCCCGCTTCCGCTCGGTCCAGCCGATGCTGCCGACCCCCGCGCAGCAGGCCCTGCTGGACGCCCGGCCGACCGGCCCGCACACCCTGACCTCGATCGCCTTCAACGCGCACGCCCCGGAGGCGGGCACGCTGGCCGACTACGCCAACTCCCGTCTCGTACGGGCCAAGGGTCCGGCGTCGGCGGGCGGTGTGGCCTCCGCGCGCGGTCTCGCCAAGATGTACGCGGCGGCGATCAGCGAACTGGACGACCGGCCGCCGCTGCTCAAGCCCGACACGGTCGCCGAGGTGGGCCAGATCCACTCCGTCGGCTACGACCTGGTGGCCCGCGCCCACAGGTCGTACGGCCTCGGCTTCCAGGCGACCGCCGACGCCTGGCACCCCGTCCTGGGCGCCGGCACCTTCGGCCACAGCGGCGCAGGCGGCAGCCAGGCCTTCGCCGACCCGCGCAGTGGCCTGGCGTACGGCTACACGCGCCGCCGGATGGCGTTTCCGGGCGGTGTGGCACCGGAGAACGACGGATTCGTGCGCGTGCTGCACCGGGCGGCGCCGGCGGCGAACTGAGGGTCGCTTCCGGACCCGCACCCGAAGACGCGGCGCACCCGGCAGACGCACGACACAACAGCCGCACCCCACGTCCAGGGGTGCGGCTGCCGGTAATCGCAACGACCGCCGTCAGGCAAGCGTCACGGTGATGTTCCCCCGCGTCGCCTTCGAGTACGGGCACACCTGGTGAGCCTTCTCGACGAGCTCCCGCGCCACCTCGGCGGAGACGCCGGGAATGCTCGCCGAGATCTCCACGATGATCCCGAACCCGTCGTCGTTCTTGCCGATCCCGACCTTCGCGGTGACGGTCGACCCGGAGACATCGGCCCCCTCGGCGCGGGCGACAACGCCCAGCGCGCCCTGGAAGCAAGCGGAGTATCCCGCGGCGAACAGCTGCTCCGGGTTGGTCCCGGACCCGCTGCCGCCCATTACCTTCGGCGGGTTCACGACGACGTCGAGTCGGCCGTCATCCGTGGCGACCCGGCCGTCACGGCCGTTCTCGGCGGTGGCGACGGCGGTGTACAGGACGTCGGACTGCGTGATGGGCATGCGGTGGTCCTCCTCCTCGGTCCGCCGCGACTCGCGCCCACGATCGACGACGGATTTCGGAATGAAGTTACCGCATGCCGGAAGTTCAGTGAAGGCTAGAGCTTGACGATCATCTTCCCGATGTTGTCGCCGCGCAGGACGCCGAGGAACGCCTCCAGGGTGTTCTCGATGCCCTCGGCGACCGTCTCGCGGTACTTGAGCTGCCCGGAGGCGACCCACGGCCCGACCTTCCGCACGAACTCCGGCTGCAGGTCGTAGTGGTCGCCGACCAGGAAGCCCTCGATGCGGCCCCGGGTCTGGATGAGGCGGGCGAGGTTCTTCGGCCCCGGCGCGGGCTCGGTGTTGTTGTAGACGGAGATCATGCCGCAGACGGCGATCCGGCCGCCCTGGTTCAGCGAACCGATCGCGGCCTCCAGGTGGTCCCCGCCGACGTTGTCGAAGTACACGTCGATGCCGTCGGGCGCGGCCTCGCGCAGCTGCTCGGCGACCGGGCCGTTCTTGTAGTTGAACGCCGCGTCGAAGCCGTACTCCTCGACCAGCAGCTTGACCTTCTCGTCGGAGCCGGCCGAGCCGATGACCCGCGAGGCGCCCATGAGCTTGGCGAGCTGCCCGACCTGGCTGCCGACGGCACCGGCCGCGCCGGAGACGAAGACGACGTCGCCCTCCTTGAAGGAGGCGGTGCGCAGCAGGCCGGCGTAGGCGGTGAGACCGGTCATGCCGAGGACGCCGAGGTACGTCGAGAGGGGGGCGGCGTCGGGGTCGACCTTCACCGTGTTCTTCGCGTCCACGACGGCGTACTCGCGCCAGCCGAAGAAGTGCAGGACGTGGTCGCCGGCCTCGATGCCCTCGGCGTTGGAGGTGATCACCTCACCGACCGCACCGCCCTGCATGACCTTGCCCAGCTCGAAGGGGGCGACGTACGACTTGGCCGCCGACATCCGGCCGCGCATGTACGGGTCCACGGAGAGGAACTTGTTCCGTACCAGCACCTGACCCTCGCCCGGGGTCGGGGCGGGGGTCTCGACGAGCGCGAAGTCCTCGGGCTTCGGCCAGCCGACGGGACGGCTGAGCAGGTGCCACTCGCGGTTGATCATGACAGCGCCTTTCCTGAATACTTCAGAACCTAAAACAACCATGCGCTTCAATATTTCAGGATGTCAAGTAAGCCGCTATTCTGGTGGGTATGGCCACACCACCGAAGACCCACCGCCCCGACGCCTTGACGATGGAGGTCGTCGAACTCATCGGGGACGTAGTGGCCCGCTTCTACGCGGACTACGAGGAAGCGGCGGGCGCGCACGCGCTGACCGGACCGCAGGCCCGGCTCCTCAGTCTGCTGTCGGTGGAGCCGCTGCCCATGCGGAAGCTGGCGCAGAAGCTGAAGTGCGAGCCGTCGAACGTCACGGGCATAGTGGACCGCCTGGAGTCCCGCGGCCTGGTGGAACGCCGCCCCGACCCGGCCGACCGCCGGGTGAAGGTGGCCGCCGCCACCGACGACGGCCGGCGCGTCGCCCGCGACCTCCGCGAGGGCCTCCACTTCGCCCGCGAACCCCTCGCCGGCCTCTCCGAGGACGAACGCCGTTCCCTGCGCGATCTGCTGCGCCGCATGCTGGCCGGCTGAGACTCGGTAGAGTTCCCGCCATGCGCGATCTTGGGGCGGGATTCGGTTATCTGCTGAAGGGGCAGCGCTGGATGGCCCGGCACGGCCGCCAGTACGGCTTCGGGCTGTTGCCCGGGCTGATCACCCTGGTCCTCTACACGGCCGCGCTGGTCGCGCTCGCCGTGTGGGGCGAGGACGCGGTCACCTGGGCGACCCCGTTCGCGGACGACTGGTCCAGCCCCTGGCAGGGCCTGTTCCGCGGCTTTCTGACCGTCGTCCTGTTCGCCCTCGGACTGCTGCTGGCCGTGCTGACGTTCACGGCCGTCACCCTGCTGGTCGGCCAGCCCTTCTACGAGAACCTGTCGGAGCAGGTCGACGCCGGTGTCTCGCCCGACGGCACCGCCCCGCGGTCGGACCTGCCGCTCTGGCGCGAGCTGTGGATCTCCGCCCGCGACAGTCTGCGCATCCTGGTACGGGCCGCGCTGTGGGGCGTGCTGCTCTTCGCCCTCGGCTTCCTGCCGTTCGTCGGCCAGACCGTCGTCCCCGTGCTCGGCTTCCTCGTCACCGGCTTCTTCCTCACCGAGGAACTGGCCGCCGTGGCCCTCCAGCGCCGGGGCGTCGACCTGCCCGCCCGGCTCACCCTGCTCCGCTCCCGCAAGACCCTGGTCTGGGGCTTCGGCACGCCCCTCGGCCTGGCCTTCCTGGTCCCGTTCGTCGCGGTGTTCCTGATGCCGGGCGCGGTCGCGGGCGCCACGCTGCTCGCGCGCGACCTGCTGGGCGAGGACAGCGCCGACGACGACTCCGCTCCCGACGGGGAGCCCCAACCGGAGGACGTCACCCCATGACCCAGATACTCGCCGTCGCCGTCATCACGGTCCTCGCCGTGATCGCCCCCGGCGCCGACTTCGCGATGATCGTCCGCAACAGCTATCTGTACGGCCGCCGCACCGGCCTGCTCGCCGCCACGGGCGTCGCCGCCGGAGTCCTGGTCCACGTCACCTACACCCTGCTCGGCGTCGGCCTGCTGATCGCCTCCTCCACCGCCCTGTTCACGGTGATCAAGCTGATCGGCGCGGCCTACCTCGTCCACGTCGGCATCCGCACCTACCGCACCCGCGGCGAGCTGAAGATCGACCTGGACGACCGGCGCGAGCTGACCCCGTTCGCCGCGCTGCGCACCGGCTTCCTCACCAACGTGCTCAACCCGAAGACGACCCTCTTCGTCGTCTCCACCTTCGCCCAGGTCGTCAGCCCGGACACCCCGCTGTACCAGCAGGCGGGCTACGGCCTGTTCATGTCGCTCGCCCACCTGCTGTGGTTCGGCGTGGTCGCCGCGTTCTTCTCACAGGCCCGGATGCGGGCCGTGATGCTGCGCGGCCAGAAGATCCTCAACAAGGTGATCGGCTCGGTCCTGGCCGGCCTCGGCATCAGCCTCGCGCTCGCGCCGTCGCACTGAACGGCGCTGTGACCGACGGTCGCGCGGCGGATCGACGGTTGCGGTCTTGATTGCCTGGCAGGCGACGGAGGCAGGATTGAGGCATCCACACACCTCGACCAGGAGGCACCGCGATGGCGGGATTCCAGCCCACCCCGGCCGACACGGCCCGTGAGGCGGTCGTCGAGGCCGCTCTCGGCAAGCTCGGCCTCGACGCCAAGGCACGGCTGCTGGCCGGCCAGGACGTGTGGACCCTGCCCGCACTGCCGGAGATCGGCCTGCAGTCACTGGTGATGTCCGACGGCCCCATCGGCGTACGCGGCGTGCGCTGGACCGCCGACGACCCCTCCGTCGCCCTGCCCTCGCCCACCGCGCTCGCCGCCACCTGGGACCCCGCACTCGCCCGCCGGGCGGGTGTGCTGCTCGCCCAGGAGGCCCGTCGCAAGGGCGTCCATGTCCTCCTCGCGCCCACGGTCAACCTGCACCGCTCACCGCTCGGCGGCCGGCACTTCGAGTGCTACAGCGAGGACCCGTATCTCACCGGCGTGATCGGCAGCGGCTATGTCACCGGCGTCCAGTCCGGCGGAGTCGGCACCACCGTCAAGCACTTCGTCGCCAACGACGCCGAGACCGACCGCTTCACCGTGAACAACGTCGTCCCCGAACGCGCCCTGCGCGAGCTGTATCTGGCCCCGTTCGAAGCCATCGTCGAGAACGCCCGCCCCTGGGGCGTCATGACCGCCTACAACACGGTCAACGGCACGACGATGACCGAGCACCGCCACCTGGTCGGCGAAGTCCTGCGCGGCGAATGGGGCTTCGACGGCTTCAACGTCTCCGACTGGATGGCCGCCCGGGACACCGTCGGCGCCATCGGAGGCGGCTTGGACGTGGCCATGCCCGGGCCGCGGACCGTCTACGGGGAGGCCCTCGCCCAGGCCGTACGGGACGGCCACGTCGCCGAGGCCACCGTCGATGCCGCCGTACGACGCGTCCTGCGGCTGGCCGCCCGCGTCGGGATCCTCGACGGTGCCGAACCCGTCGTGGCCGAACCGCCCGCGCCCGTCGACGGCGAGGCCCTCGCCCGCGAGATCGCCCGCCGCTCCTTCGTCCTGGTCCGCAACGAGAACGCCGCCCTGCCCCTGAAGCCGAACGGCACGGTGGCCCTCATCGGCGCCGCCGCCCGCGACGCCCGCGTCCTCGGCGGCGGCTCGGCCACCGTCTTCCCGGCCCGGACCGTCTCCCCGCTCGACGGCCTCACCACCGCACTCCCCGAAGGCGCCCTCACCTACGCCGTCGGCGCCGACCCGGCCACCGAACTCGCCGTCGCCGACCGGGGATTCCGGCTCAGCGCCGTCTGCCGCGACACCGACGGCCAGGTCATCGGCACCCGCTCCGCGCCGAACGGCCACATCCAGTGGATGGGCTCCGACCTCCCCGGGGGTGTCACCCACGGCACCCTGCACACGGTCGAGCTCACCGGCACCTTCACCCCGCGCACGACCGGCCCGCACACCTTCGGCATCAAGGGCACGGGCCGCTTCACCCTCACCATCGACGGGACGACGTACCACGACGACGTCCAGCGCCTCGGCAGGGACGACCCCTTCGAGGCCTTCTTCGGCGCCCCCGTACCCCGCGCCCAGGCCGAACTCACCGCCGGCGAGCCGGTCGACGTCTCCCTCACCCATGTCGTCCGGCTCAACGAGGACATCCCCATGAAGGTCGTCGCCTTCACGCTCGCCCACGCCGAGCCGCAGCGCGACCCCGACGAACTGATCGCCGAGGCCGTCGAAGCGGCGCGGAACGCCGACACGGCCGTCGTCGTGGTCGCCACCACCGACCGTGTCGAGTCCGAGGGCTTCGACCGCACGGACCTGAGGCTCCCCGGCCGCCAGGACGACCTGGTGCGCGCGGTCGCCGCCGCCAACCCGCACACGGTCGTGGTCGTCAACTCCGGCTCCCCGGTCGAACTGCCCTGGCGCGACGAGGTCGCCGCCGTCCTGCTCAGCTGGTTCCCCGGCCAGGAGGGCGGCGCCGCCCTCGCCGACGTCCTCACCGGCACCCACGAGCCCGGCGGCCGGCTCCCCACCACCTGGGGCTCCCTCGCCGACGCCCCGGTCACCCAGGTCGTCCCCACGGACGGTGAACTGCACTACGCCGAGGGCGTCTTCATCGGCTACCGCGCCTGGGAGAGGGCCGCCCGCACCCCGGCCTACCCGTTCGGCCACGGCCTCGGCTACACCGACTGGACCTACGAGTCCCTGGACATCGACGGCACCACCGCGCGCATCCGCCTGCGCAACACGGGCGAGCGCCCCGGCCGCGAGGTCGTCCAGGTCTACGTCGCCCCGGCCGGGCCCGGCCCCGAGCGCCCGGCCCGGCAGCTGGCCGGCTTCGCCTCCGCCGAGGCCGGTCCCGGCGAGAGCGTCGAGGTGACGGTCGCCGTGCCGCGCCGCGCCTTCGAGGTCTGGGACGAGGAGGCGAAGACGTGGGCGGTTGTGAAGGGTTCGTACGAGATCGCCGTCGGACGCTCGATCGCGGACCGCAGGCTCGCCGCACCGATTAACGTCTGATCCGGGACAAGTCCCCCCACGAGCAGCCCCGGTCCGGGACCTGACCCCTGGACCGGGGCTCGTCACCTCCGCGTACGGATAGACTCCCGGCCCGCGAACACCGCAAGACACCGGGTGACACCGGGCACGGGGGAGAGACATCGTGTATCCAGGCCAGCAGCCGGGGCCGTACGGCCAGCAGCAGCCGACGGGCCCGTACGGGCAGCAGCCGCAGTACCAGCAGCCGTACCCGCCGCAGTACCAACAGCCGTATCCGCCACAGGGCTACCCCCAGCAGCCGTATCCGCCCCAGGGGTACCCGCAGCAGCCCTACCCGCCCCAGCCGTCCCCCCAACCGCCCGCCCAGCACGTCGGCGAGGGACGGATGCGGCTGGACCCGAACCTCAGCCCGGCCCAGCGTGATCTGGCACTGAAAATCCAGGCCAAGTCCAAACCGATGGCCTACGGCATGGTCCTCGGCATCCCGCTCACCTTCGGCGGGGTCCACTACGGCATCACGCGGCAGCCCCTCGGCTTCCTGGCGGCGCTCGCCGGACTGGGCCTGCTGGCCTTCGGTGTCTTCTCGCTGCTGCAGATGCAGGCCCTCAAGCGGCAGCTGCGGCTCGTCACGGCCGACGCCTGGCGTTCCCCCGCCGCGCATCTGCCCGGCGCCCGCAAGGCCGCGACCCAGGCCGCCTATCTCAACGGCCTGCTGGTCCTGCTCTCCCTCGCCGCGACCGGCTATCTGCTCTACAAGGGCGTCGGCTGGGGCGCGTACGGCAACTCGCTCGGCTTCGGTGCGCTGTCACTGGGCGCGGCCCTGCCGTTCGGCATGGCGCTGGCCGCCGCGACCACCATTCCGCAGCTGCTCCAGGTGATTCCGGCCGGGGCGAAGGTGGGGCGGAGCCTGTACTCGATCATCTTCGTGCTGGCCACGACCGTGACGGGGGAGGGGATCAAGGGTGGTTCCGTCGGGCCGGTCGTGGCCGGTGGCTCGACGTTGCTGATCTGCGGTGGCGCGATGTCGCTGTTGGGCAAGGCGGCCAAGCGGATGCGCGGCGAGACCGGCTGACGGACCGAGAAGGCGTACCCCGTCCCGGACCGGAACACCTGACCGGTGCCTAGGCAACCGGACGGGGCGCGATGATCGTCCGGTACGCGATCGCCGCGAGCCGCGCCTGGCCGTCCCTGCTGGGGTGGAACCAGTCCCAGTGACTGAGCTGGTCGGCGTCGAAGCGGTAGTCGTACACCGCGTTGTTGTCGAAACGGCAGCGGCGGTCCTTGCCGCAGACCTCCTTCAGCACCTTGTTGTACTCCACCACCCGCCGCTGCACCTGGTCCCGGCGCAGCGTGGCCGCGCTGGTCAGGTCGTCCGCGTCGGACAGCATCGACGGGCAGATGCCGAGCTTCCACACCTGCTTGCCCAGCGGATCGGCCCGGCCCTCGGACCACAGCCGCTTCAGGTTCGGCACGCTCGCCACGTACACCTGCGTCTTCGGCCGCGCCGCACGCAGGGTGTGCAGCGCCTCCTCGAACTGCGCACGGAAGTCGGCCACCGGGGTCATCGCCGACGCCGACGCACGGCAGGCGTCGTTCGCGCCCACCATCACCGTCACCAGCTCCGGGCCGCGGGCCGCCGCCTGGGCCATCTGCCCCGGCAGGTCCGCCATGCGGGCGCCGGTCTGCGCGTAGTTCCAGCTGCGCTCCGCAGCGCCCCTGACCCCGAGCAGGCGCACCGCCAGGCTGTCGACCTTCGCGTCGCTGCCGGTCGCCCACGACACCTCGGGGCAGTCCGACAGCACCGTGCACGCGTCGAAGCCGCGCGTGATGGAGTCGCCGACCGCGGCGATCGAGTCCGGGCTGCGGTTCCACACCGGTGCGGGCCTGGCGGCGCGTGCCTTGGTGCCCTCGGGCGCGGGCGAACTGCCGCCCCCGGCGTCGCATCCGGCGACGCACAGCACGGCGGCCGCCACGACGGCGGCAGCGGCCCGCCCATGGCTGCTTCGCTTCCGCATCCCCTGGTGATCCCCTCGTCGTCGAATCCAGTGCTTCCGGTGCTTCCTTCCATAACAACGTGCGAGGGTTCCCGACCCGCCACCTTGGAACGGAGTACCCCCGTACAAGCGTCCCCCTGGGTGAATGGCGGAGGTTTCCCGGCAGCGGGACCGACGGTACGTCACACTCCTTGCACCGCCGCAGGGTAGCCTCGCCATCAGCGCGGCCGTCGTGCCACTGCCGCCAGCCAGTCCGCAAGATGTCCCGCTCTGCCCGGAGGTTCCGGTGACGACACGTGGAGTTCTGTACGTGCACTCCGCGCCGCGCGCGCTGTGCCCGCACGTCGAGTGGGCCATCGCCGGGGTGCTCGGCACGCGCGTCAACCTCGACTGGATCCGGCAGCCCGCGGCCCCCGGCACCTGGCGCTCGGAGTTCTCCTGGCAGGGCGAGGCCGGTACGGCCTCCAAGCTGGCCTCCGCACTGCGCGGCTGGCACCTGCTGCGCTTCGAGGTCACCGCGGAGCCCTGCCCGACCGCCGAGGGTGAGCGCTACAGCTGCACTCCCGACCTCGGCATCTTCCACGCCGTCACCGGCATCCACGGCGACATCCTCATCCCCGAGGACCGCCTGCGCGCGGCGCTGACGCGGTCCCACCGCGGCGAAACCGACCTGGAGGCGGAGATCGCCAAGCTCCTCGGCAAGCCCTGGGACGACGAACTGGAACCCTTCAGATACGCCGGCGAAGGCGCCCCGGTCCGCTGGCTGCACCAGGTGGTGTGAGTCCCCGCGGCCGGTGCCGCACGCGAAAGGGCCCCTGCCGAGCGGCAGGGGCCCTCACTCACGTTTCTCAGACGGTCCTGAACGCCAGGACCACGTTGTGGCCGCCGAAGCCGAACGAGTCGTTCAGCGCGGCGATACGGCCCTCGACCGGAAGCTTGCGGGCCTCCCCGCGGACGACATCCGCGTTGGCCTCCGCCTCGGGGTCGATGTTCTCGACGTTGATCGTCGGCGGCGCCACCCGGTGGTACAGCGCGAGCACGGTCGCGACCGACTCCACGCCGCCCGCGCCACCGAGCAGATGCCCGGTCATCGACTTGGTCGCGGAGACCGCCATGTGGTCCGCGTCGTCGCCGAACACCTTCCGCAGCGCCTTCAGCTCGGCGATGTCACCGGCCGGCGTCGACGTGGCGTGCGCGTTGACGTGCACGATCTCGGCGGGGTTCAGGTCGGTGTTGTCCAGCAGGTTCTGCAGCGCGTGCGAGATGCCGCGGCCCTCGGGCTCCGGCTGCACGATGTCGTGGCTGTCGGCGGAGACGCCCTGTCCGACGGCCTCCGCGTAGACGCGCGCCCCGCGCTTCGCGGCGTGCTCGGCGGACTCCAGGACGATCACGCCGGCGCCCTCGCCGAGGACGAAGCCGTCACGGTCGACGTCGTAGGGACGCGACGCACCCTGCGGGTCCTCGTTGTTCTTGGACATCGCCATCATGTTGCCGAACGCGGCGATCGGCAGCGGGTGGATGGCCGCCTCCGTACCGCCGGCGACGACGACGTCGGCGCGGCCGGTGCGGATCATCTCGATGGCGTAGCCGATGGCCTCGGCGCCCGAGGCGCACGCGGAGACCGGCGTGTGCACACCCGCACGGGCGCCCACCAGCAGGCCCACGTTGGCCGAGGGGCCGTTCGGCATCAGCATGGGGACGGTGTGCGGGGAGACGCGGCGGACGCCCTTCTCCTTCAGCACGTCGTACTGGTCCAGCAGGGTCGTCACGCCGCCGATGCCGGAGGCGATGACCGCGCCCAGCCGGTCGGGGTCGATGGACCCGTCCTCGCCGGCCTTGCCGGTGAAGCCGGCGTCCTTCCAGGCTTCCTGAGCCGCGATCAGCGCGAACTGCGCCGAGCGGTCCAGCTTGCGGGCCTGCGGCCGCGGGATGACCTCGGTGGGCTCCACGGCGACCGGGGCCGCGATCTTGACGGCCTGATCGGCCGCCCAGTCCTGCTCCAGGGGCTTGATGCCGGACTTGCCGGCGACCAGACCCTCCCAGGTCGAGGCTGCGTCGCCACCCAGCGGTGTGGTTGCGCCGATACCGGTGACGACCACGGTGCGATTGGTCGGGCTCACGGGAATTCTTTCTCCAACAGATGCGGGATTCTACGGCGCCACCGCCGGGTGGCGGGGCCTTGCAGCCTTCAGGACCGAGGGGTGGCTCAGGCCTGGTGCTTGAGGATGTAGTCGGTCGCGTCACCGACGGTCTTGAGGTTCTTGACGTCCTCGTCCGGGATCTTCACGTCGAAGCGCTCCTCGGCGGCGACGACGACCTCGACCATGGACAGCGAGTCGACGTCCAGGTCGTCGGTGAAGGACTTGTCCAGCTGGACGTCCTCGGTGGGGATCCCGGCGATCTCGTTCACGATCTCGGCGAGACCGGCGACGATCTCTTCCTGAGTGGCGGCCATGTCAGGCGCTCCTTCTTCGATGTTCCAGACGGTTTGTGGCAGTTGTCCCCGTGCCGGACGCAAGATCCGGCACGGAGTGCCTAGGGGAGGGTAACGACCGTGGCGGCGTAGACGAGACCCGCCCCGAAGCCGATGACGAGTGCGGTGTCGCCGCTCTTCGCCTCCCCGGTCGCCAGAAGCCGCTCCATCGCGAGCGGAATCGAGGCGGCCGAGGTGTTGCCGGTGGTGCGGATGTCCCGGGCGACCGTGACATGCTCCGGCAGTTTGAGGGTCTTCACCATCGAGTCGATGATCCGCACGTTGGCCTGGTGCGGGATGAAGACGTCCAGCTCTTCCGGGCTGATCCCGGCCGCGTCCAGCGCCTGCTGGGCGACCTTCGCCATCTCGTACACGGCCCAGCGGAACACCGCCTGGCCCTCCTGCGTGATGGCGGGGAACTTGACGTTGCCCTTGCTGTCGAGGGGCAGCGCGGAGACGTCACCGATGGCGAACCGGTCCCAGGGGACGGTCTGCTTGATGGTCTCGGACTTGTCGCCCTCGGAGCCCCACACGGTGGGGCCGATGGCCGGCTCCTGCGAGGGGCCGACGACGACCGCGCCGGCGCCGTCGCCGAACAGGAAGGCCGTGGCCCGGTCCTCCAGGTCGGTCAGGTCGCTGAGCCGCTCCACGCCGATGACGAGCACGTAGTCGGCGGAACCTTCCACCACCATGCCCTTGGCGAGGGTCAGGCCGTAGCCGAAGCCCGCGCAGCCGGCCGAGATGTCGAAGGCGGCGGCCTTGTTCGTGCCCAGCTTGTCGGCGATCTCGGTGGCGACCGCCGGCGTCTGGCTGAAGTGCGAGACGGTCGAGACGACCACGGCACCGATCCGCTCGGCGTCGATGCCGGCGTCCGCGATCGCCTTGCCGGCCGCCTCGACCGACATCGCGGCCACGGTCTCCTCGGGACCGGCCCAGTGCCGGGTCTCGATGCCGGAGCGCGAGCGGATCCACTCGTCGGACGAGTCGATCTTCTCCAGGATCACCTCGTTGGGCACCACCCGGGTCGGCCGGTAGCCGCCGACACCGAGGATGCGCGCATACGGGGCGCCCTTGCTGGGCTTGATCTTCGCCATGTACGGGCTCCTTAGGCGCCGGCGTGCTCGGAGATGAGCGCGCGGGCCGCGTCGAGATCGTCGGGGGTCTTCAGGGCCAGCGTCGTGACGCCGGGCAGCGCCCGCTTGGCCAGGCCGGTCAGGGTGCCGCCCGGGCACACCTCGATGAGCGCGGTGACGCCCAGCTCCTTGAAGGTCTCCATGCACAGGTCCCAGCGCACCGGGTTGGCGACCTGTCCGACCAGCCGGTCCAGCACCTCGGCGCCGGTGGCCACGGTCCGTCCGTCCTTGTTGGAGACGTAAGGGACCTTGGGGTCGGCGGGCGTCAGCTCCGCGGCGGCCTTGGCCAGCGTCTCGACGGCGGGAGCCATGTGGCGGGTGTGGAAGGCGCCGGCGACCTTCAGCGCGACGACCTTGCGGACCCCCTCGGGCTTGTCCTCGTTCAGCGCGGCCAGCTGCTCCAGCGTGCCCGCCGCGACGATCTGGCCCGCGCCGTTGATGTTCGCCGGGGTCAGGCCCAGCCTCTCCAGGTGCGCGACCGAGGTCTCGGGGTCGCCGCCGAGCAGCGCCGACATGCCGGTCTCGGTGATCGCGGCGGCGTCGGCCATGGCCAGACCCCGCTTGCGTACGAGGCCCAGCGCGGCGGTGTCGTCCAGGACACCGGCGAAGGCGGCGGCGGTGATCTCACCGACACTGTGACCCGCGACCGCGCCCGGCGCGATCTCCGTGATGTCACCGAGTGCCGCGGCGGACAGGATGCCGGCGGCGACCAGCAGCGGCTGGGCCACCGCGGTGTCACGGATGGCGTCGGCGTCGGCCT
This sequence comes from Streptomyces sp. NPDC007205, assembly GCF_040634095.1. Taxonomy (NCBI): domain Bacteria; kingdom Bacillati; phylum Actinomycetota; class Actinomycetes; order Kitasatosporales; family Streptomycetaceae; genus Streptomyces; species Streptomyces sp. NPDC007205. The sequence goes on along the minus strand of NZ_JBEYEW010000011.1, from coordinate 221,877 downwards.
GGGTGCCGTAGTGGACCAGGTCCAGTCCGAGGGCGTCCGACCAGGCGGCCACACGGTTGGCGGCACCGGGCAGTTCGAGCCAGGGGGTCAGGAAGCCGGGCGTCTGGGCGCCCTGGCCGGGAGCGACGAGTACGAGCACTCTCACACTCTCTCTTGGGGACGGCCACGGCCGCCCGTGGGGACAGGGACGAAGAACACGAAGGGCTTTTGTGGGGCCCCGACAAAACCCTATGCCTGGGTCTCGCCGTCGGCCAGACGCCCTAGGATCAGCGCGATCCGCAGTGTGAAGGCGGATCGTACATCCGAAGGCGACCAGCCGGTGACGTCTGTCACACGTCGGAGCCGGTAGCGCACGGTGTTCGGGTGAACGAAAAGCATCCGGGCCGCGCCTTCCAGGCTGCTCGCCTGCTCCAGATAGACACTCAGCGTTTCCAGCAGAGCCGAGCCCGCTTCCTCCAGCGGTCTGTAGATCTCCTCCACCAGCTGCTCGCGGGCGCTCGGATCGCCCGCGATCGCGCGCTCCGGCAGCAGATCGTCCGCCAGCACCGGCCGCGGTGCGTCCTGCCAGGCGGAACACGCCTTCAGGCCCGCGGCGGCGGCCTGCGCGGACCGCGTCGCGGCCAGCAGATCGGCTACGACCGGCCCCGCGACCACCGGTCCGGCGGCGAAGGGCCCGATCAGCGACTTGGCCACGGCGAGCGGGTTGTTGCTTCCCCCGGCGATGACGACGAGCCGGTCCCCGAGCACCCCGGTGAGCACCTGGAGCTTGGCGTGCCGGGAGGCCCGGCGAATGGCCTCGACGGTCAGCTCACTGTCGCCGTCCGGCGCCGTTCCCAGCACCACACACACATGCTCGGGCGAGTTCCACCCGAGGGCGGCGGCCCGGCTGACGGCGCCCTCGTCCGCCTCCCCGCTCAGCACCGCGTTGACGACCAGCGACTCCAGCCGCGCGTCCCAGGCACCGCGTGCCTCGGCGGCCTGGGCGTACACCTGCGCGGTGGCGAAGGCGATCTCCCGCGCGTACACGAGCAGAGCCTCGCGCAGCACACTCTCGTCCCCCGGAGCGGCCACCTCGTCGATGGCGCTCTCCATGACCTCGATCGTGGTCCGCACCATCTCCACGGTCTGGCGCAGTGTGATGGCCCGGGTCAGCTCGCGCGGGGCGGTGCCGAAGACATCGGTGGAGATCGCCTGCGGGGCGTCCGGGTGCCGGAACCACTCGGTGAAGGCCGCGATGCCCGCCTGGGCGACCAGCCCGATCCAGGAACGGTTCTCCGGGGGCATGGCCCGGTACCACGGCAGGGTCTCGTCCATCCGCGCGATGGCCTGTGCGGCGAGAGACCCGGAGGACTTCTCCAGCCGCTTCAGGGTCGCGGCGTGCGGGTGGACGGCGTGTGCGTGGGGATCGCTGCGGTGGGATTCGGGTTCGGGCACGGGGACAAGACTGCCTTATCCGGACGCGGACGTGTTCCGCCGGGTCAGGGGTGAGGGGCGTGCGCGGTCCCACGCGGGTCTACCGTGGTGCGCGTGATGGACGTACGGCGCGCCGGTGAGCGCTACCCCGGGGGCGAGGCGGAGGCCGGCATCGAGTCGTGGCACGCCTTCTCCTTCGGGCCGCACTACGACCCCGACAACCTCCGCTTCGGCGCCCTGATCGCCTGCAACGAGGAGCGCCTCGCACCCGGCGCCGGCTTCGGCGAACACCCGCACAGCCACACCGAGATCGTCACCTGGGTCGTCGAGGGCGAACTGACGCACCGCGACTCCACGGGCCACGAGAGCCGGGTACGGCCCGGAGACGTCCAGCACCTCGGTGCGGCGGCGGGCGTCCGCCATGCGGAACGCAACGACGCCGACGAGCCGTTGACCTTCATCCAGATGTGGCTGGCCCCCCGGGAGCCGGGTGGCGAGCCCTCGTACGAGATCGTCCGCGGCATGGCCGACGCGACGCCGTACGCCGTTCCGGCAGCGGGCGCGCTGCTGCACGTCCGCCACCTGGCGGCAGGCGAACGGACCGCGGTGCCGGACGCGCCGTACGTGTACGTGCATGTGGTCCGGGGCGAGGCCCGGCTGGCTGATGCGGAACTGGGCCCCGGTGACTCCGCGCGGATCGCCGGGGCGGCGGGCCTGCGGGCCGAGGGCATCACGGCGGCCGAACTGCTGGTGTGGGAGTTGTCCGGGTGAGGGCTCAGCCGGTGCCGGGCTGCTCCGCGTTGCGCCAGATCGTGATGTCGACCGTGATGTAGTTGCTGGGATCCTGCGCGGCGGAGGTTCCCCGGTAGGTGACCAGCGCGATGTGCCCGGGCACGGTGTGCACGCAGATCTGCGAGCCGCTGCTGAGCCGGGAGAGGTGGATGTCCTCGGCGTAGCGGGTCACGCGTCGGCAGGTCGCCAGCGATCCGTGCTCGGCGTTGTTGAGGAGGACCACCTTCTGACTGCTGCTGCCGACGACGGGTGTCTTGTCCTCGGAGTAGTACTGGTCCTCTCCGTAGTAGAAGTCGGTGCCCTCCACGTTGGCGGCGGAGACCCCGTCCTTGGTGCGCGGCTTCGGCGGCGAGTCGGCGAACAGCAGGTAGTAGTCCTCAGGGATGTTGATGCCCTTGTAGGTGACCGGCTTGGGATCGGGCACGGTCGAGGGGGCGCTGGAGCCGGACTGCGAGCCCGGGGCGGCGTGCGCGCCGGAGCCCTTCGCCGAGGTGCTCGTGCCGTCCCCGTTCGTCCTGGCCAGGTACACCGCGCCGGCCACCCCGACGACCAGCGCCGCCGCGACGACCGAGGCGATCACGCCGACCCGGTTCCGGCGGACCGGCCGCGGCTGGACTCCGGGCCAGGCAGCCACCGGCGGTGCGGGCGGTGGGGTGTGGGGCGCGGTCATGGTGTGCATGGCGTGCGGCGCCGGCTGGTCGAGCCGGGTCACGGGAGCGGTCGGCGGCGCCGGTACGGAAGCGGTGACCTGGGTTCCAGGCGCGGTCGCCGGGGGTGCCTGCGGTGGCACGGCGGGCGGCACGGCCTGAGCCGCCGGGGCCGCCGCCAGCGCGGCGGACGCCGAGACACGCTGGGTGATCTGGGTGCCGATCGCGGCGGGCAGCCACTCGCCGGACTGGCGCAGCCCGCCCGGGGAGGCCTCCTGGCACAGCGCGATGACCTCCGCGGGCGTGGGGCGGTCGGCCGGGTCCTTGGCCAGGCAGCGGGTGACGAACCCCAGGGCGTCCGGCAGGCCGGTGAGGTCGGGCGCCTCGTGGACGATGCGGTACAGCACGGCGTGCGAAGGCCCGTCGCCGTACGCTCCCGAGCCGCGGGCCGCGAACGCGGCGACCTGGCCGAGCGCGAAGACGTCCGAGGCGGGCGTGATCTCCTTCCCGGTGGCCTGCTCCGGCGACATGAACGCCGGGGTGCCGACGGAGACACCGGTGCCGGTGAGGGCCGTGGCGTCGGTGGCGCGCGCGATGCCGAAGTCGATGACCCGCGGCCCGTCACCGGCCAGCAGCACGTTGGACGGCTTGAGGTCGCGGTGCACGATGCCCGCGCCGTGGACGACCGTCAGCGCCTCCGCCACGCCCGCGATCAGCAGCAGGAGCGTGGACACCGGGAGCGGGCCGTGCTCGGCGACGGCCGCCGCCAGCGAGGGGCCGGGCACGTAGGCGGTGGCCAGCCAGGGCCGGTCGCCTTCGGTGTCGTAGTCGATGACCGGCGCGGTGTACAGGCCCTGCACGCGCTGTGCGGCCTGGACCTCCTGCCGGAACCGGCGGCGGAACTCGGGGTCCTCGCTCAGCTCCGGCCGGATGGTCTTGAGCGCGATCGGATGCCCACCGGGCGTGTACGACAGGTACACCGTGCCCATGCCGCCGGAACCGAGCCGCGCCGCCAGCCGGTAGCCGGCCACCGTCCGCGGGTCACCGCTCTCCAACGCCCGGAACCGGCCGCCGCTTTGGAGCCCGCCCATCATTCTCCCCCGATGTCCGTGACTGTGCTCTTGCGCTGCACGGCGAGGCTATCCGACAGTGATCAACGGCCGCTGCGGGCCTCCCCCAGCACCGCGTCCGTGAGTACCGGCCACACGCCAATCGCCCAGGGCCCGAACGCCCGGTCCGTCAGCGCGGCACACGCCAGCCCCGCGTCCGGGTCGATCCACAGGAACGTACCGGCCTGCCCGAAGTGCCCGAAGGTGCGCGGCGACGAGGAACTCCCCGTCCAGTGCGGCGACTTGGAGTCGCGGATCTCGAAGCCCAGCCCCCAGTCGTTCGGGTTCTGGTGCCCGTACCCCGGCAGGACCCCCTTCGTCCCCGGGTACTGCACGCTCATCGCCTCCGCGACCGTGCGCACATCCAGCAGGCTCGGCGCCTGCACCTCGGCCGCGAAGCGCAGCAGGTCCTCGACCGTCGACACCCCGTCCTTCGCCGGGGAGCCCTCCAGCGAGGTCGACGTCATCCCCAGCGGCTCCAGCACCGCCTGCCGCAGATACTCCGCGAACGGGATGTCCGTCGCCTTGGCGATGTGGTCGCCGAGCTGCTCGAACCCGGCGTTGGAGTAGAGACGGCGCTCACCGGGAGGCGCCATCACCTTGTGCTCGTCGAAGGCCAGCCCGGACGTGTGCGCGAGCAGATGCCGGACGGTCGCCCCGGGCGGCCCGGCGGGCTCGTCCAGCTCGATCGCGCCCTCCTCGTACGCGACGAGCGCCGCGTAGGCCGCCAGCGGCTTGGTGACCGAGGCGAGCGGAAAGCGGTGTCCGGCGGGGCCGTGCGTCCCGAGGACGGTCCCGTCGGCTCGTACGACACCCGCCGCGGCGGTGGGGACGGGCCAGTTCTCGATCGACGCCAAGCTGTTCAACGACATGGTGCCGAGCCTATGCGGCTCACAGCAGCAGCCGCATCGACGGGTCCGGATCGCGCGTGAACCCGAGCGAGGCGTAGAGCGCCTCCGCCTGAGGCGAGGCGTTCAGCAGCACATGGCCCGCACCCCGCTCCCGGAACCAGTCCAGCAGCTCCTCCATACAGGCGCGGGCGTACCCGCGCCGCCGGGCCTCCGGGGCGGTCGCCACGCTGAACACGTGCCCGACCCGCCCGTGCGGGTTGCCGGCCTTCCCGATCCGGTACTCCAGCGTTCCGGCCGCCAGCGCGGCCAGCGCCCCCGGCCGGTCCGGACGGTCCACGACGAAGGCCGCGAAGTCCCCGTCGGCCTCGGTGAGCCGCGCCCGCAGCGTCGGCAGCGACTCGGCATGCCACTGCGTGGGCCCGGAGGCTCCCCCGCTCCACAGCGAGTCGATCATGACCTGGCGCAGCCGCAGTACTTCGGCGGCATCCTCGGGCAGGGCCCGGCGTGCAAGATTCATGCCGCCGCACGCTAGCCAGGCGTCCCGGCCCGCGTCCTGCGGATTTCTTACCGGATCCGCTTGCTTGGAGTGCACTCCAAGGTCATAGCGTGGGGGTCATGACGGTGATGCAGACCACGCCAGCGGACACCGCGCCCACGGCCCCCGCCGACATCTGCTCCGCACCGGCCAGACGCCATCCGCGCCCCGACGGCCAGGACCGCTACACGATCAGCGAGGTCGTCGCGTTCACCGGCCTGACCGCCCACACCCTGCGCTGGTACGAGCGGATCGGCCTGATGCCGCACGTCGACCGCTCGCACACCGGCCAGCGGCGCTACCGCAACCGCGACCTGGACTGGCTGGACTTCGTGACCAAGCTGCGGCTGACCGGCATGCCGGTGGCGGACATGGTCCGGTACGCGGAGCTGGTCCGGGAGGGCGAGAGCACCTACGGGGAACGGCGGGAACTGCTGGAGTCGACCCGCCGCGACGTCCTGGACAGGATCGCCGAACTGCGGGACACGCTCGCCGTGCTCGACCGCAAGATCAGTTTTTACGCTACGGAGGGGACCACGAGATGACCGACGCCAGGATTCCGACGGTACGGCTCGGCGAGGGCGGACCGGAGGTCGGCGTACAGGGCCTCGGCTGCATGGGCATGAGCTTCGGCTACGGCCCCTCGGACGCCGGCCAGGCGCGCGCCGCGCTGGACCGGGCGCTGGAGCTGGGCGTGACGCTGTACGACACGGCGGACGCCTACGGCGCGGGCGAGAACGAGCGGTTCCTGTCCCCCTTCTTCAAGGCGCACCGGGACGAGGTGGTCATCGCCACCAAGTTCGCCCTGTCGATCCCGAAGGACGACCCGGCCAAGCGGATCATCCGCAACGACGCGCCGTACATCCGCGAGGCCGTCGAGGCCAGCCTGAAGCGCCTCGACGTCGACGTGATCGACCTCTACTACATGCACCGCCGCGATGTGAACGTCCCCGTCGAGGAGACCGTCGGCACGATGGCGGAGCTGGTCCGCGAGGGCAAGGTCAAGCACCTCGGGCTGAGCGAGGTCACCGCCGAGGAACTGCGCGCCGCGCACGCCGTGCACCCGATCGCGGCCGTGCAGTCGGAGTGGTCCCTGTTCAGCCGGGACATCGAGGCGAAGGTCATACCGGCCGCGCGGGACCTGGGCATCGCCCTGGTGCCGTACTCGCCGCTCGGCCGCGGCTTCCTCACCGGCTCCTTCACCAACGCCGAGCAGGACCTCACGGCCGACGACTTCCGCCGCCGGCAGCCCCGCTTCACCGGTGCCAACGCGGCTGCCAACGCCGCCCTCCTGGAGCCCCTGCGCACGATCGCCGAGGCCCATGACGCCACCCCCGGCCAGATCGCCCTGGCCTGGGTCCAGCAGCGCGCCGCACTAGACGCCCTCCCGGTCGTCCCGATCCCGGGCACCCGCAAGCCGGGCAGGGTGGAGGAGAACGTGGCGGCGACGCGCATCACGTTGTCCGACGAGGAGTTGGCTCAGCTGGACCCGATCGCGGCGAAGGTGTCGGGCGACCGGTACGCGGACATGGCGTTCACTTCCGCGGGCCGGGAATAGCTCAGAGCTCGGCCAGCAGCTCGGCCTTCTTGGAGGAGAACTCCTCGTCGGTGACCAGCCCCGCCTGGTGCAACTCCCCGAGATGCCGGATCCGTTCGGCGATGTCCGCGGGGTCACGCCGGGACGGGGCCGGTACCACCGGTACCGGCCCCCGGGTGCGTACGGCGGCGAGCACCGCCGCGGCGAACGGCAACGACTCGTGCACCGGCCCGTACCCGAGGCCGAACACCACCGCAGCCGGATCCTGGTCGGGCTGCACGGACGGGCCCGGGCCGTCACGCCGTACCAGCCGCAGATGTCCCTCGAACACCTCCGGCGACCGCCACTCCACCCCGCTCAGGTCGGCGACCGCGAAGCTCTGGTCGCCGGCCTTCCACTTCGCCGACGACGCCCCCGTCCACGACCAGCGGAACTGCACGGACGCCCCGTCGAAGGACGCCTTCCCGTCGTACGCCTTGAACTGCAGCGGCGCCTCGGGCACCGGCACCAGGAACCGGTCGGCCGGCCCGGACCCGGACTCGGTCAGCAGCGGCTTCAGCTCGTCCGCGTAGTACTCGGCGAGCGTCTCCCGCTCGGCCGACAGCACCAGCCGGTACGGATCGGAGCTCTCCTTCAGCTGCCCGTCCGCCGCCTCCATCAGTGGATCGGCGCCGGGACGGGGCACCAGCCGCAGGACGACCGTGCCGCGCTTGCCCGGGGTGAGGGTCACGCCCTCGACCGCGGACAGCGGGACACGCCGTTCCCCGAGCGCCTGCAACAGCTTCGGTGTTCGAATCCCCCGTTCGTAACGGATGAGCACGGAGTCGGACTCAAACTCCCAGACGGCATGAAAACCCGCCAGTACGTCACCCATGCGGCTCATCGTATGCGGCACGTGCTCCTCCGTCGCCACCCGCGCAGACCGCACTTCCTGCTGTTTCTACGCGCGTCCGGCCGTGGTAGTGCTGGGCACACCGGCCCGGCAGCCGTCGTTCTCGCGTGCGCACGTCACCGCGCCGTACGCGCCGACCCCGACGCCGGCGAGGTTGCGCAGGCTGTCCGTGCCCGGCTGGAAATAACCGGCGTGCCCCTGCGCGTCCCGCGCGGACAGCACACGCGCGCCGAACGCCGAGGACACCGGATCGGCGCCGTGCCCGAGCCCGCCGAGCTCCAGGTACGGCACGTCCTGGATCCAGTCGGTGGCGTCCCGCATGGCCCACACCCGGGCCCCGGTGTCCAGCTGCGAGGCGCTGGGGACCCGCATGCCGGGGCTCGCGGCCACCGCTATGTCGGTCACCCGGCGGGGCAGGGCGTGCGCGGCGACCCCGCAGACCACCGAGCCGTAGCTGTGGCAGATCATCGCCACCGGGGCACGGCCGGGCAGGCCGCGCACCAGGGCGTTCAACCGTACGGCGCCCTCGGCGGCGCGCAGCCCGGTGGCCGCGTCCATGCCGAGTCCGTCGGGGGCGGTGTAGTCGGCCCAGGCGATCACGGCCGTACGCGTCGTGGGGCGCTGTGCGCGCTCCTCCGCGTACAGGGCCTTGGCCATGCCGACCGGGGCGGTGAACGGGCTGGAGGTCTTCTGGAAGGTGAGCAGATCGGTGTCGACACCGGGGACGACGACCGAGACCCGCTGCGCCTCGTCCAGGTTCCCGAACACCTCGGCGACACGGCCCGAGCCCTCGGGGTCGAAGGCCAGGATCTGCCGGCCGGGGCTCAGCAGGGACTCGTAGCGGTGCATACGACTGGCCGCGTCCTGCTGTCCGGCCGCGCTGAGCCGGCTGTCGTGCAGGCGTTTCCTCTCGACCTCACGCTGCTGCTCCAGCGCGACGCGGTTGGCGCGGTAGCGCAGGGCGACGGGGGCGCCGTTCATGTTGCCGACCGCGAGCGGGTAGCGGTGGGCGAGACGGTCCTGGTCCTCGGGGGAGACGGAGGCGAAGAAACGGCTGAGCCGGGCCGGTGCGGCCTGGGGGTCCGGCAGATGGAGGCCGTGGATGCTGCCGTGCTCCCACTTGGCGAGCGAGGCCTGCAGTGCGGTCGACTCCCGGTGACTGCGCAGGGCGGTCCAGCCGGTGGTCGCCAGCATCACGAACACCACGGCCAGCGCCAGCAGGGCGCGCCAGACGTTCAGGGGCGGGGAGGTGTCGAAGGAAGTCACTGGGAGGACACACTAGGAGAACGAGAGGGTCTCGGGGTAACCAAGTGGCAGGGATCACGTTTCGCGGAACGTCGAACGCCGTGTCAACGATCTTTTGTGGCGCGCCAGTTTCCGGTCAACGCGGAACCCACCTGATCGAGGTGGGACGCGGTGAGTTGACGTATCGCCTCCAGGCTGAAGTCGTCGCCCGTGCACCACTGCCGTTCCGTGACCCTTATCACCCCGCCGAACACGGCCACGGCCAGCCGCGGTCGCGGGTCGGCGTCCACGTCCACGCCCTCGCGCTCGGCGAGCAGACGCGCGATCGTCTCCTCGGTCGCCGCCGAGCGGCGCAGATGGGCGGCGAGCAGCGCGGGCGTCGACTCGATCGTCCGGTACATCCGCAGATACAGCTCGACCGGCACGGCCGACTCGACGGTCTCGCGGATCGCGTCCCAGCCCTCCAGGACCGCCTGCCGCAGGGCCTCCATCGGCGCCTCGTGCGCGGGCCGCGCCCGTACGGCGGCCACGAAGTGCTCCTCGGTGATCGCCTGCACCGCGAAGGCCACGTCCTCCTTGCCCGCGAAGTAACGGAAGAAGGTGCGCTGGGAGACGTCGACGGCCTCGGCGATCTCGTCGACGGTCGTGTGCTCGTACCCCTGGGTGGTGAACAGTTCCAGAGCGGCTCGCAGCAGCGCCTCCCGGGTGCGCTGTTTCTTGCGTTCGCGGAGTGTTTCCATGGGTGTCAGTTACTGACGCCTGAAATGGTTTGTCAATTGTCAGAGGCTGTCACTAGCCTCGAACGTATGACTAGTCAGACCACCATCGACGCGACGGGGCCGGGCGACGCGCGCTCGCCAGCCCCGCTCGGGTCGGCTCCGGCCGCGGGGCTGCGCGGCCATCCCTGGCTCACCCTCATCACCGTCGCCGTGGGCGTCATGATGGTGGCCCTCGACGGGACCATCGTGGCCATCGCCAACCCGGCGATCCAGAAGGACCTGGGGGCCACCTTCGCCCAGGTGCAGTGGATCACCAACGGCTACTTCCTCGCCCTCGCGGTCTCCCTGATCACCGCGGGCAAGCTCGGTGACCGCTTCGGCCACCGGCAGACCTTCCTCATCGGTGTGACCGGCTTCGCCGCCGCCTCCGGCGCGATCGGCCTGTCGCACAGCATCGCCGCGGTCGTCACCTTCCGCGTCTTCCAGGGCCTGTTCGGCGCGCTGCTGATGCCGGCCGCGCTCGGCCTGCTGCGGGCCGCCTTCCCGGCCGAGCAGCTCAACATGGCCATCGGCATCTGGGGGATGGTGATCGGCGCGTCCACCGCGGGCGGCCCGATTCTCGGCGGTGTCCTCGTCGAGCACGTCAACTGGCAGTCGGTGTTCTTCATCAACGTCCCGGTCGGCGCGCTCGCCCTGCTCCTCGGCCTGCTGATCCTGCTCGACCACCGCGCCCGGAACGTACCGCGCTCCTTCGACCTCCTCGGCATCGCCCTGCTCTCCGGCGCGATGTTCTGCCTGGTCTGGGCGCTCATCAAGGCTCCGGCGTGGGGCTGGGGCGACGGCAAGACGTGGATCTTCATCGCCGCGTCCGTGGTGCTCTTCGCCGCGTTCTCCTTCTGGGAGACGAGGGTCGGGGAGCCCCTCATCCCGCTGGGCCTGTTCCGCTCGATACCGCTGTCGGCCGGTGTCGTCCTGATGGTCCTCATGGCCATCGCGTTCATGGGCGGGCTTTTCTTCGTCACCTTCTATCTGCAGAACGTGCACGGGATGAGCCCGATCGACGCCGGTCTGCATCTGCTGCCGCTCACCGGCATGATGATCGTCGGCTCCCCGCTGGCCGGCGCCGCGATCACCAAGCTCGGCCCGCGCATACCGCTGGCCGGCGGCATGGCCGCGACCGCCATCGCCATGTACGGCATGTCGACCCTCAAGGCCGACACCGGCAGCGGTGTGATGTCCGTCTGGTTCGCGCTGCTCGGCCTCGGCCTCGCGCCGGTCATGGTCGGCGCCACCGAGGTCATCGTCGGCAACGCGCCCATGGAGCTGTCCGGCGTCGCGGGCGGCCTCCAGCAGTCGGCCATGCAGATCGGCGGCAGCCTCGGTACGGCCGTGCTGGGCGCCGTGATGGCCTCCCGGGTGGACAGCGATCTGCCGGGCAACTGGACGGGGGCCGGGCTGCCGCCGCTGACCCCGGACCAGCTGGGCAAGGCCTCGGAGGCGGTGCAGGTCGGCGTCGCCCCGGTGCCGAAGGGCGTTCCGGCGCCGGTCGCCGCGAAGATCACCGAGGTCGCGCACCACACCTTCATCTCCGGCATGAGCCTCGCCTCCCTGGTCGCGGCGGGCGTGGCGGCGGTCGCCGTCCTCGTCGCGCTGCTCACCAAGCGGGGCGCGAACGCCGAGGCGGGCGCGGGCGTGGGCCACATCTGAGGTCTGGGCGGAGTTTCGCCTATCAGGGTGACTCCGCTAAAGATTCCTCGCACCGGGCGCGCGCCGCAGGTCACAGTGGGTCAAGTCCTCCGCAGCGCATGGGAGGACCACCGGGCCGGGGCGCGCTGCCGGAGGGGGGCAGCGCGCGCAGGTCTGCCTGCGCGGAACCGGGGTACCCGCACACCGAGGCCGAACTGTCCATGAACCTCAGGGAGTTGATGATGGCGGGCTTCGGGCACGGAACGCGCGGGTACCCCCGGTCACGTGGCCGGACGTGGCAACGGACCGGGCCGGACCGTGCGACGCTCGGGATCATCGGCACGATCTGTGCCGTGGCCGGCTTCTTCGCGCTGGGCATCGTCCTGGGACCGGTGGCGATGTTCTGTGGCTGGCAGGCGATGGGCCGCAAGTGGTCCGACGACCGTGACATCCCGGCCCTGGTGGCCCTGATCCTGGGCGCGATCGACACACTGCTGGCCATCATCGCCCTGGCGGGCGTGGCCACGTGGAGCCACGGGCTCCTTTAGCCGAGGGTTCCTCGCGGGGGCTGCGCCGCCGTTGCCGTGTGCGGGTGCGTCATGGCCGGTCGCGCAGTTCCCCGCGCCCCGCGAGCGCGGGCAGGCGACCCCACCCCCCACCCCTTACCCCCCCCAGCCGCAGCACCGGGCGGCCAGTCAGCTCCGTTGCTGCTCGCGCTCGTCAGCCAACCGAGCCACCTCCGCTCGCAGCAGCCGTACCTCCTCGGCCAAACCGGCGATGGCCTCCGTCTGGCGCCGCTCCTCCACGTCGTCCTTCTCGAACCGCGCGATGAACCACGCCGCGATGTTCGCGGTCACGACACCCAGCAGCGCGATCCCGGACAGCATCAGTCCGACGGCGATCATCCGCCCCAGCCCGGTCGTCGGCGCGTGATCCCCGTACCCCACGGTCGTCATCGTCGTGAACGACCACCACACCGCGTCACCCAGCGTCCGGATGTTCCCGTTCGGCGAGTCCCGCTCGACGGACAGCACCGCCAGCGACCCGAACATCAGCAGCCCGACCACCGCCCCGGCGACGTACGTCGTGAGCCGGATCTGTGAGGCCATCCGTGCCCGCCGCCCCACCAGCAGCAGCGTCGACACCATTCGCAGCAACCGCAGTGGCTGCAGCAGCGGCAGCACCACGGCGCACAGGTCTATCCAGTGCGTGCGGACGAACTCCCGGCGCCGCGGGGTGATCACCAGCCGTATCAGGTAGTCCACCGCGAACGCGGCCCACACCACCCACTCCGTGGCGGTGCAGACCACCGTCAGGGACCGGCTCGCGGGGTTGGCGACGATCGGTACGGCATAGGCGACGGCGAACGCCACCGCCAGCCCGAGCAGCGGACGCTGGGTGAGCCGCTCCCAACGCGTCTGCGCCGACTGATCGTTCATGACCGTCATGGTAAAGAAAAAGCAACGAGGGCGGCGCCACCGGCACCGCCCTCTGTCAGAAACGCGGAACGTTACGCGTCGCCGCCCGCAACTCCCGGATCCGCCGCCGACACATCCAGCAGCCGGTACCGGTCGATGGCCTGCTTCAGCGCGGAGCGGTCGATCTTGCCCTCGCGGGCCAGCTCGGTCAGCACCGCGACGACGATCGACTGCGCGTCGATGCGGAAGAACCGGCGGGCCGCGCCCCGGGTGTCGGCGAAGCCGAAGCCGTCCGCGCCGAGCGACTGGTACGTGCCCGGCACCCACCGCGCGATCTGGTCCGGAACCGAGCGCATCCAGTCGGACACGGCCACGAACGGCCCCTCGGCGCCGCTGAGCTTCCGCGTCACGTACGGCACCCGCTGCTCCTCCTCCGGATGCAGCAGGTTGTGCTCCTCGCACTCCACCGCCTCGCGGCGCAGCTCGTTCCAGGAGGTGGCCGACCAGACGTCGGCGCGTACGTTCCAGTCCTCGGCGAGGATCTTCTGCGCCTCCAGCGCCCACGGGACCGCCACGCCGGACGCCATGACCTGTGCCGGGATCGAGCCCGAAGTACCCTCGCCGATCTTGTGGACGCCCTTGAGGATGCCCTCGACGTCCACGTTCGCCGGCTCGGCCGGGTGCTGGATGGGCTCGTTGTAGACGGTCAGGTAGTAGAAGACGTCCTCGCCGTGGGGGTGCTCCGCGTCGGCGCCGTACATCCGGCGCAGGCCGTCCTGGACGATGTGCGCGATCTCGTAGGCGTACGCCGGGTCGTAGGCCACGCACGCCGGGTTGGTGGAGGCGAGCAGCTGTGAGTGGCCGTCCGCATGCTGGAGGCCCTCACCGGTCAGCGTCGTACGGCCGGCGGTCGCACCCAGGACGAATCCGCGCGCCAGCTGGTCGGCCATCTGCCAGAACTGGTCACCCGTGCGCTGGAAACCGAACATCGAGTAGAAGACGTACACCGGGATCAGCGGCTCGCCGTGCGTGGCGTACGCCGAGCCCGCCGCGATCAGGGAAGCCGTACAGCCCGCCTCGGAGATGCCGTCGTGCAGCATCTGCCCGGTCGGCGACTCCTTGTAGGCGAGCAGCAGGTCCCGGTCGACCGCCTCGTACTGCTGGCCGAGCGGGTTGTAGATCTTCGCACTCGGGAAGAACGAGTCCATGCCGAACGTGCGGTACTCGTCCGGCGCGATCAGCACGAACCGCTTGCCGATCTCCTTGTCCCGCATGAGGTCCTTCAGGAGCCGGACGAACGCCATGGTCGTGGCGATGGACTGCTGGCCCGTGCCCTTCTTCACCGTCGCGTACGCCTTGTCGTCAGGCAGCGCGAGGGGCTCCGAGCGCACGACGCGCGTCGGGACGTACCCGCCGCACGCCTTGCGCATGTCGTGCATGTACTCGATCTCTTCGGTGTTCCGGCCCGGGTGGTAGTACGGCGGCAGGCCGGACTCCAGCTCCTTGTCGGAGATCGGCAGGTGCAGCCGGTCCCGGAAGCGCTTGAGGTCGTCGACCGTCAGCTTCTTCATCTGGTGCGTGGCGTTGCGGCCCTCGAAGTTCGGGCCCAGCGTCCAGCCCTTGACCGTCTTGGCCAGGATCACCGTCGGCTGGCCCTTGTGCTCCAGGGCCGCCTTGTACGCCGCGTAGATCTTCCGGTGGTCGTGACCGCCGCGGCCCAGCATCAGGATCTGGTGGTCGGTCATGTTCTCGACCATCGCGCGCAGCCGGACGTCGTCACCGAAGAAGTGCTCGCGGATATACGCGCCGGACTCGGTGGCGTAGGTCTGGAACTGGCCGTCCGGGGTCGTGTTCATCTTGTTGACCAGGACGCCGTCCCGGTCCTGCGCGAGCAGCGGGTCCCAGGAGCGGTCCCAGATCAGCTTGATCACGTTCCAGCCGGCGCCCCGGAAGATCGACTCCAGCTCCTGGATGATCTTGCCGTTGCCGCGCACCGGGCCGTCCAGCCGCTGCAGGTTGCAGTTGACGACGAAGGTCAGGTTGTCCAGGCCCTCCCGGGCGGCGATGGAGAGCTGCCCGAGCGACTCCGGCTCGTCCATCTCGCCGTCGCCGAGGAACGCCCACACGTGCGACCTGGAGGTGTCGGCGATGCCGCGCGCCTCCATATAGCGGTTCATCCGCGCCTGGTAGATCGCGCCGAGCGGGCCGAGGCCCATGGAGACCGTCGGGAACTCCCAGAAGTCCGGCATCGAGCGCGGGTGCGGGTAGCTGGACAGGCCGTTCGGGTACTTCGACTTCTCCTGGCGGAAGCCGTCGAGCTGGCCCTCGGTGAGCCGGTCGAGCAGGTACGCGCGCGCGTAGATGCCGGGGGAGGCGTGGCCCTGGAAGAAGACCTGGTCCCCGCCGTCGCCCTCGTCCTTGCCGCGGAAGAAGTGGTTGAAGCCGACGTCGTACAGCGAGGCCGAGGAGGCGAAGGTGGCGATGTGGCCGCCGACGCCGATGCCGGGGCGCTGGGCGCGCGAGACCATCACGGCCGCGTTCCAGCGGGTCGCGTTGAGGATCCTGCGCTCGATCTCCTCGTTGCCCGGGAAGAAGGGCTCCGCCTTGGTGGGGATCGTGTTGACGTAATCCGTGCTGCGCATCTCGGGCACGGCCACGCGCCGCTCGCGGGCCCGCTCGATCAGCCGGAGCATGAGATAGCGGGCCCTCTCCCGGCCGCGCTCGTCCACCGCGGCGTCGAGCGAGTCGAGCCACTCCTGGGTTTCTTCGGGATCGAAGTCAGGAACCTGACTCGGAAGGCCGCCAATGATGATCGGATTGCGATCGGATCCGGAAGCCACGCTGTTCCTTACCTGTCAGAGGGCCAGTTTTTTGCACCTGCCTACACCGTTCCCCATCGTGTACCTCGGGACGGCGTACGTCATCTCCTCGGCGGCCGTCGGTCTCTTCCTCGGTCAAAACGCAACGATACGCCCGGGGTATGACACCCTTGGCAAAGCTGTTCGAGGGTCGTAATGCAGAATGATTCTGAATGGCGCAAACCGGGCACATCGGTGTGATGTGGGTCACCGGAGTTCGGGATACGGTGCCAGGGGTTGCGGCGACACGGCCGGGATCGTCACCGTTTCGGCGGTCCGGACGGCCGGGTACTTGCGCGATCCGTCCCGCCCGTGTGGACTACGGCCAATGCTTCGCGCACGCGCGTGGCTGAGATATTCACCAAGACATGATCAGGAGGCAACCCGTGAGCGCGACCGCGGACCACGCGGAGGAGCGGACGAACCCTGCCGCCAGGCTGGGGTTCCAGCCCGGGCAGGTGGTCCAGGAGATCGGCTACGACGACGACGTCGACCAGGAGCTCCGCGAGGCCATTGAGGAAGCCGTCGAAGGCGACCTGATGGACGAGGAATACGACGACGTGGCCGACGCCGTTGTGCTGTGGTTCCGTGACGACGACGGTGACCTGACGGATGCGCTGGTGGATGCCACCACGTACATCGAAGAGGGCGGCGCGATCCTGCTCCTCACGCCGAAGACCGGCCGTTCGGGGTACGTGGAACCGAGCGACATCCAGGACGCCGCCACGACGGCCGGCCTCACGGCGTCGAAGAGCGTCAGTGTCGGCAAGGACTGGAGCGGCAGCCGGCTGGCGACGCCGAAGGCGGCCAAGTCCAAGAAGTGACCTGAAGGCCGTCGACCGGACGGGCTGGTTTTCGCCCCAGCCCGTCCGGAAGGCCCCGGTGATCGCTGCGTAGGGTGGAACCGAGCGCTTGCTGTGCGCTCACCCGAACAGCCCACCGAAGGGATGCACGACGATGGCGATCCAGGTCGGCGACAAGGCGCCCGACTTCGAGCTCAAGGACAACCACGGCCGCACCGTGAAGCTCTCGGACTTCCGCGGCGAGAAGAACGTGGTCCTGCTCTTCTACCCCTTCGCCTTCACCGGTGTGTGCACCGGTGAGCTGTGCGAGCTGCGCGACAACCTGCCGAAGTTCTCGGACCGCGAGACGCAGGTGCTCGCCGTCTCCAACGACTCCATCCACACCCTGCGCGTCTTCGCCGAGCAGGAGGGCCTGGAGTACCCGCTGCTCAGCGACTTCTGGCCGCACGGCAACGTCTCGCGCGCGTACGGCGTCTTCGACGAGGACAAGGGATGCGCCGTCCGGGGCACCTTCATCATCGACAAGGAGGGCGTCGTGCGGTGGACCGTGGTCAACGGCCTGCCGGACGCGCGTGACCTGAACGCCTATGTGAAGGCGCTCGACACCCTGTAGGCCGACCGTGGCCGACACCGGTGATTCTCCGGGTCCAGGGTCTGCGGGGTGCGGGAACCCGTCACTAGGATCGGCACGTTGATCCCATATCCGAAGCACGACGGGGCTCCCCGCCCCTGGACACCACATGGAGGACCCGTGGGAGTCAGCCTCAGCAAGGGCGGCAACGTATCGCTGACGAAGGAGGCCCCGGGCCTGACCGCCGTCATCGTCGGGCTGGGCTGGGACGTGCGCACCACGACCGGCACCGACTTCGACCTCGACGCGAGCGCGCTGCTGCTGAACAACTCCGGCAAGGTCGCGAGCGACCAGCACTTCGTCTTCTTCAACAACCTCAAGAGCCCCGACGGCTCGGTCGAGCACACCGGTGACAACATCACCGGTGAGGGCGAGGGCGACGACGAACAGATCAAGATCAATCTGGCCGGCGTCCCGGCCGACATCGAGAAGATCGTCTTCCCGGTGTCGATCTACGACGCAGAGAACCGCCAGCAGTCCTTCGGCCAGGTCCGCAACGCCTTCATCCGCGTCGTGAACCAGGCGGGCGAGCAGGAGATCGCCCGCTACGACCTGAGCGAGGACGCCTCCACCGAGACCGCCATGGTCTTCGGCGAGCTGTACCGGCACGGTGCGGAGTGGAAGTTCCGCGCCATCGGCCAGGGCTACGCCTCCGGTCTGCGCGGCATCGCCCAGGACTTCGGCGTCAACGTCTGACGCACAACGGCCTGACACCGGCGCCGCACCGTTTACGTGCGGCGCCGGACGCGCAGGAAACAGGGAAGCACCGCTAGGGGAGGACCAGCATCATGGGCGTCACGCTCGCCAAGGGAGGCAATGTCTCCCTCTCCAAGGCCGCACCGAACCTCACCAACGTCATGATCGGGCTCGGCTGGGACGCGCGTTCCACCACCGGTGCCCCCTTCGACCTGGACGCCAGCGCGCTGCTGTGCGGTGCGGGCAACCGCGTGCTGGGCGACGAGTGGTTCGTGTTCTACAACCAGCTCAAGAGCCCGGACGGCTCGGTCGAGCACACCGGTGACAACCTCACCGGTGAGGGCGAGGGTGACGACGAGTCGGTCCTGGTGGACCTCACCAAGGTTCCCGCGCACTGCGAGAAGATCGTCTTCCCGGTCTCCATCCATATGGCGGACGAGCGCGGCCAGACCTTCGGCCAGGTCTCCAACGCCTTCATCCGGGTCGTGAACCAGGCCGACGGCCAGGAACTGGCGCGCTACGACCTGAGCGAGGACGCCTCCACCGAGACCGCCATGATCTTCGGCGAGCTGTACCGCTACCACGGGGAGTGGAAGTTCCGTGCCGTGGGACAGGGCTATGCCTCGGGCCTGCGCGGCATCGCCCTTGACTTCGGGGTGAACGTTTCGTAGCGCCGCTTGCCCCGCACGGTACCGCCGGTAGTGTGCACCTCTACACTCGGGAGTCAACGTTTAGCAAAGCCGAGTACGGCGCGGGGGAGCCCCGTACTGACACGATTGGGTAGCCAGTGCTTCTGAAAACCTTCGGCTGGTCGTTCGCGGTCACCGCGCTCGGCCTGGTCGCCGCGGTCTTCTACGGGGGGTGGGAGGCCTTCGGCGTCGTCGCGATCCTCGCCGTCCTCGAGATCTCACTGTCGTTCGACAACGCGGTGGTCAACGCCGGCATCCTGAAGAAGATGAGCGCCTTCTGGCAGAAGATCTTCCTCACGGTCGGCGTGCTCATCGCGGTCTTCGGCATGCGGCTGGTCTTCCCGGTCGTCATCGTCGCCATCACCGCCAAGCTCAACCCGTACGACGCGGTCCACCTGGCCCTCACCGACAAGGACCGCTACCAGCAGCTGGTCACCGACGCCCACCCGGCGATCGCCGCCTTCGGCGGCATGTTCCTGCTGATGATCTTCCTCGACTTCATCTTCGAGGACCGGGACATCCAGTGGCTGCGCTGGATCGAGCGGCCCCTGGCCAAGCTCGGCAAGGTCGACATGCTGGCGGTCTGCATCGCCCTGATCGTCCTGCTGGTCACCTCCTTCACCTTCGCCACCCACGCCCACCAGCACGGCGGCGCCCACGCCGACAAGGCCCAGACGGTCCTGATCGCCGGTATCGCCGGCCTGATCACCTACATGATCGTCGGAGGCCTGTCCGGCTACTTCGAGGACCGGCTGGAGGAAGAGGAGGAGCGCGAGCACGAGGAGGAGGAAGAGGCCGCCCGCACCGGCAAGCAGAAGTCGGCGGTGCTGCTGGCCGGCCAGGCCGCGTTCTTCATGTTCCTCTACCTGGAGGTCCTGGACGCGTCCTTCTCCTTCGACGGTGTCATCGGCGCCTTCGCCATCACCAACGACATCGTCACGATGGCCCTCGGCCTCGGCATCGGCGCGATGTACGTCCGCTCCCTCACGGTCTATCTGGTCCGCCAGGGCACCCTCGACGACTACGTCTACCTGGAGCACGGCGCCCACTACGCCATCGGCGCCCTGGCCGTGATCCTCATGGTCACCATCCAGTACGAGATCAACGAGGTCATCACCGGCCTCGTCGGCGTCGTCCTGATCGCCTGGTCCTTCTGGTCCTCCGTCCGCCGCAACCGCGCGCTGGCAGCCGCCGGGGAGGGCACCGGCGAGAAGGCCGAGGTCTCCTCCGGGGTGTGACACCCTGGCCGGTGAGGAACGCTCTGAGCGGGGCGGCCGACACGGTCGGCCGCCCCGACGGCGTTCAACGGCGTTCACAAGAATGACCTGGGGGCGGGAATGGGTTTCTTCGACGGGCTGCGGGGCGCCAGCGCTGCCGACTTCGACTCGGGCAGTGCCTCGTCCAACGCCATCGAACTCACCAGGCGGCACCAGGCGGTGTCCCTCACCAAGCAGGGCGCGGCCACCGGCCATCTGC
This sequence comes from Streptomyces sp. NPDC007205, assembly GCF_040634095.1. Taxonomy (NCBI): domain Bacteria; kingdom Bacillati; phylum Actinomycetota; class Actinomycetes; order Kitasatosporales; family Streptomycetaceae; genus Streptomyces; species Streptomyces sp. NPDC007205. Next base: position 201,880 of record NZ_JBEYEW010000011.1, on the reverse strand, counting down.
GCGTCAATCTCACCTGGCGGATGCGCACCTCCGACTTCGACGGAGTCCAGCGCGCCAGCCTCTTCCGGCACCCTTTCAAGGCGCTCAGGCCCCCGGAGGTCCTCGGCCACGGCCAGAGCATGGTCAACGTCGACCTCGACCTGGGCTGCCTCTACGAACTGACCGACGGCACGAAGGGCGTCGTCCAGCCGCTGGGCGGCTACCTCGGCGACGTCAACGCACCGCCGTACATCAAGCTCAGCGGAGACGACCGGTTCGGCTCGGCGTCCGGCGAGACGATGTACGTCAACCTCGACCACCGTGACGCCATCAAACGCCTGCTGGTCTTCGTCTACATCTACGACCAGACCCCGGCCTTCGACCGTACCCACGCCATCGTCACGCTGTACCCCAGCAACGGCCCTCGCATCGAGATAGGCCTCGACGAACGCCATCCCCAGGCCCGCTCCTGCGCGGTCGTCATGATCGAGAACGTGAAGGGCGAACTGGTCGTCCGCCGCGAGGTGAAGTTCGTGTACGGCTTCCAGGGGGAACTGGACCGGCTCTACGGGTGGGGGTTGCAGTGGGGCAGGGGCTACAAGACCAAGGTCGACCGCTGAGGCACCCCGAGCCGGCAGGCGCACTCACCGCCCGATGAACTGCGGCCCCTGCGGAGGCAACCGGAAGTCCGGATCCACCGGCCCCACCGGCACGGGAACCGGCTGAGGCTGCGGGTACCCGTACGCAGGCGGAGCCGACGTCGGCTGCGGATACCCGTACGCAGGCGGCTGCTGCGGAACCGCCGGAGGCACCGGCTCCCCCTCGTCCACCGAGATACCGAAGTCCGTGGCCAGCCCCTTCAGCCCGTTCGAGTAGCCCTCTCCCAGCGCGCGGAACTTCCAGCCCTCCCCGCGCCGATACAGCTCCCCGCAGATCAACGCCGTCTCCGCACCCGTCTCCGGCTTGATCTCGAACCGGGCCAGGGGCTCGGCGTCGGCGACCGCGGCGTCGTACAGCAGGATGCACAGCGCCGGCACCCGGTCGAAGGTGACCCCGTCCGCCGACGCGACCAGCAGGATCCGGCCGACGTCCGGCTCGACGCCGGGCAGATCCGCCTGGACCGTGTCGGTCAGTCCCTCGGTGATGCGCTTCTTCCCCAGCCGCCACACCTTCCCGGAGGGGTGCCGGGGCTGGTTGTAGAAGACGAAGTCCTCGTCGGAACGCACCCGGCCGTCGGGGCCCAGCAGCAGCGCCGAGACGTCCACGTCCGGGACCCCCTGCCCGGGTGCCCAGCGCAGCACGGCGCGGACCGTGCCGGCTTCCAGCGGGACGTTCGACCCCTTCAGCATCGCGTGCGTCATGCGGTCATCCTGCCTTCTCGGTCCTGGCCACGACAATGCGGGGGGTGATCTCACAGAGCGTTGCCGACATGGGCGAGTTACCGGAAATTCATGCCCGCAGGGAACTCCTGACATGGATCCCTACGTACTATTACCGGCCACCCTTTACCGAACACTGAGACTCGGGCTCGCGCCCTGGGGGAGTCCTATGCGTCATTTCGGGCACATCGCCCCCGAGGTGCGGCAGCGCCTCTTCCACCGGGAGCCGTGCGCGTTCAGCGCCGACTCGCCGGCCCGGCTGCTCGCCGCCGCCCTCGGCGCCACCCTGTACAGCCCGGCCACCCGGCCGCGGCTCGCCGACGACATCGTCAAACAGGCCGGGAACGGCGTGGTCTCGATGGTGCTGTGCCTGGAGGACTCGATCGACGACGCGGACGTCGTGGCCGGCGAGGAGAACCTCGTCCGGCAGTTCGCTGACCTGGCCGCCCGGCCCGCGGCCGAGCCGCCGCTGCTCTTCATCCGGGTGCGCAGCCCCGAGCAGATCCCCGGTCTGGCCCGGCGCCTCGGCCCGTCCGTGCGGCTGCTGTCCGGATTCGTGCTGCCCAAGTTCACCGAGGAGCGCGGCATCCCCTTCCTGGAGGCCCTGGCGGCCGCCGAGGCCGAGACCGGGCGCCGGCTGTTCGCCATGCCCGTCCTGGAGTCCCCCGAGCTGCTCTACCGCGAGTCCCGCGTGGACACCCTGGAGGGCATCTTCCGCGCGGTCGACAAGTTCCGCGACCGGGTGCTGGCGCTGCGCCTCGGCGTGACCGACTTCTGCTCCTCCTACGGCCTGCGCCGCGCCCCGGACATGACCGCCTACGACGTCCAGATCGTCGCCTCGGTGATCGCCGACGTCGTGAACATGCTGGGCCGCGCCGACGGCACCGGATTCACCGTGACCGGGCCCGTGTGGGAGTACTTCCGTGTCTCCGAGCGCATGTTCAAGCCGCAGCTCAGGCAGAGCCCCTTCCTGGAGGTGCAGGCCGTCGAGCTGCGCGAGAAGCTGATCGAGCACGCCATGGACGGACTGCTGCGGGAGATCTCCCTCGACCACGCCAACGGCCTGCTCGGCAAGACCTGCATCCACCCCTCCCACGTGCTGCCCGTCCACGCCCTGTCCGTGGTCAGCCACGAGGAGTACAGCGACGCCCAGGACATCCTGCGGCCGGAACGCGGCGGCGGGGGTGTACTTCGCTCGGCCTACACGAACAAGATGAACGAGGTGAAGCCGCACCGCGCGTGGGCCGAGCGGACCCTGCTGCGCGCCGAGGCCTTCGGCGTGGCCCACGAGGACGTCGGCTTCGTGGAGTTGCTCGCCGCGGGGATACCCGGCTGAGCCGGGTTGATCTTGTCCATATCGTCCAAGGAATGCATGAACAACGCAGTGAACGACGGCATATGGTCCGGCAGCTGGGTCGCGGAGCGGCTCGGGGTCGAACTCACGGGAGACGACGGCCTGCGGGCCCTGCTGGGGCTCGCGCTGCGCCGCAATCCCAAGCGGGCTCATCTCCTGGTCTCCCACGTGCTCGGCAAGCACGTACCGCAGTCGCCGGCGGTGGTGTACGGGTACGGCTACGGCCTGGGCCGACGGGTCGCTGCGCTGCTCTCCGAGGGCGAGGCGGGGAAGGCAGTGGTCCTGGGCTACGCGGAGACCGCGACCGGGCTGGGCCACGCCGTCGCCGACGGCCTGGGTACGGCGCCGTATCTGCACTCCACGCGTCGGCCGGTGGCCGGGGTCGCCCGGGCGGGCGGTTTCGAGGAGTCCCACTCGCATGCCACGTCTCATCTTCTGCTGCCGGAAGACGCCGGTCTGCTGGCCGGTGACGGTCCGCTGGTGCTCGTCGACGATGAGTTCTCCACCGGCAACACTGTGCTCAACACCATCCGTGACCTGCATGAACGGTATCCGCGGCAGCGGTATCTGGTGGTGGCGCTGGTCGATATGCGCTCGCCCGAGGACACGGCCCGGATGGAACGCTTCGCCGACGAGATCGGGGCGCGGGTGGACCTGATCGCCGCCGCGTCCGGGGTCGTACGGCTGCCGTCGGACGTGCTGGAGAAGGGGCAGCAACTGGTGGCACACCATGAGTCCGCCGGGTGCGGGCCCGTCATGGCCGGCCGGACACAGCCCCGCGCCCCTTACCGCCTCGACCTGCACTGGCCTGCCGGCCTGCCCGACGGCGGGCGGCACGGGTTCACACCCGCCCACCGGACCCGCCTGGAGGCCGCGCTGCCCGCCATGGCCGGCCGAATACGCGGTGCCCTGCCCCCCGACGCCCGCCGGATCCTGGTCCTCGGCTTCGAGGAGCTGATGTACGCCCCCCTGCGTCTCGCCTGCGAGCTGGAGCGGGGCACAGCGGCCGAGGTGCGGTTCTCCACCACCACCCGCTCGCCCGTCCTCGCCCTGGACGACCCCGGGTACGCGATCCGTACCCGGCTGGTCTTCCCCGCCCACGACGACCCGGCCGACGGGCCCGGCGAGCGCTACGCCTACAACGTCGCCGGGGGCGGCTTCGACGCCGTCGTCGCCGTGGTCGACTCCGTCGCCGACACCCCCGCCCTGCACGCGCCCGACGGCCTGCTCGCGCGGCTCGCGGCGCACGTCCCGCACGTCCTGCTCGCGGTCGTCCCCGCGTATGCCCCGCACGCTCCCGAAAGGCCGGTCATGCTGCCCGAGCCCCTCCGTGGCCCCGCATTCTCGTCGTACGCGCCCGAGGAGGTCGGCTGGCTGCTGCAGGACCTCTCCGACGTCACGCTGGAGGCGCCGACCGAGGAGCGCGAGGAGGCCATCCAGAGCGGCGGCGCGCACTACGCCGAGTCACTGCCCGTGGAGTACCAGCCCAGCGAGCAGTACCAGGAGCTGTTCCACACGGCCCTCGACGCCTCTGCCGCACGGCTCGCCCAGGCGGTCGGCGTGGTGACCGAGGCCGTCATCGCCGAGCGGTCGCCCCGCCCGGTGCTGGTGTCCCTGGCCCGCGCGGGCACCCCGGTCGGCATCCTCATGCGCCGCTGGGCCTCCTTCCGGCACGGCCTCGACCTCCCGCACTACGCCGTGTCGATCGTGCGCGGCCGGGGCATCGACGCCAACGCGCTGCGCTGGCTGGCCGACCGTCACGACCCCCGTGACGTCGTGTTCGTCGACGGCTGGACCGGCAAGGGCGCCATCACCCGCGAACTCGCCCAGGCGGTCGAGGAGTTCGAGGAGAAGGAGGGCGTCACCGGCTTCGACCCGGAGATCGCCGTACTCGCCGACCCCGGGTCCTGTGTGCGCACCTACGGCACGCGCGAGGACTTCCTCATCCCCTCCGCCTGCCTCAACTCCACCGTCTCCGGCCTGATCTCGCGTACGGTCCTGCGCGCCGACCTGGTGGGGCCCGACGACTTCCACGGCGCGAAGTTCTACCGCGAACTCGCCGGCGCCGACGTCTCCGTCGCCTTCCTCGACGCCGTCTCCGCCCGTTTCCCCGAGGTCGCCGACCCCGTCGACGCCGCGGTCAAGGAGCTGATGGCCGAGGACCGCACCCCGACCTGGGCCGGCTGGCGGGCCGTCGAGCGGATCAGCGAGGAGTACGGCATCCACGACGTGAACCTCGTCAAGCCCGGCGTCGGCGAGACCACCCGGGTGCTGCTGCGCCGGGTGCCGTGGAAGATCCTCGCCCGTGCGGGGGCCGGAGCCGACCTCGGCCATGTCCGCCTCCTCGCCGAGCAGAGAGGCGTGCCCGTCGAGGAGGTCGGCGACCTGCCGTACACCTGCGTCGGTCTGATCCACCCCAAGTACACGCGCGGTGCCACGGGCGCCGACGGCAAGGCGGTGAACGCCTGATGCCGGTGCTGGTGGCGAGCGACCTCGACCGTACGCTGATCTACTCCTCGGCGGCCCTCGCGCTGACCATGCCGGACGCGCGGGCGCCCCGGCTGCTGTGTGTGGAGGTCCACGAGAGCAAGCCGCTGTCGTACATGACCGAGACGGCGGCCCAGCTGCTGACGGACCTCGGCGACACGGCCGTCTTCGTGCCGACCACGACCCGGACCCGCAAGCAGTACCAGCGGATCAACCTGCCCGGCCCGTCCCCCACGTACGCGATCTGTGCCAACGGCGGCCATCTGCTGGTCGACGGGGTGACGGACGCCGACTGGCACGCGGGCGTGCAGGCCCGTCTCGCCGACGAGTGCGCACCGCTGGACGAGGTGCGCGAGCACCTGCTGAGGGCGGCCGACCCCGTCTGGGTGCGCAAGCACCGGGTCGCCGAGGACCTCTTCGCCTATCTCGTCGTCGAGCGCGAGCTGCTGCCCGAGGACTGGGTGAAGGAGCTGGCGGTGTGGGCCGAGAACCGCGGCTGGACCGTCTCCCTCCAGGGCCGCAAGATCTACGCCGTCCCCCAGCCGCTCACCAAGAGCGCGGCGGTACGCGAGGTCGCCCGCCGCACCGGCGCGGACCTCACCCTGGCCGCCGGGGACTCCCTCCTCGACGCCGACCTGCTCCTGGCGGCCGACCGGGGCTGGCGCCCCGGCCACGGCGAACTGGCCGACACGGGCTGGACGGCACCTCAGATCGCGGCACTGCCGGAGCGGGGGGTGCTGGCGGGGGAGCGGATCGTACGGGAGTTCCTGAGAGCGGCACGACAGCCGGCCTAGGGGACCGGGGGGACTATCCGCAACAGCCCCCACCACAGCAGCCGCCGCCCCCGCCCCCCGCGGGGGCCTGCGTGGTCGTACCGCCCACCGCCACGGTGGACAACAGTTTCACCGTGTCGTCATGCCCGGCAGGGCACGGCGCAGGGGCGGAGGACTCCGCCATCGGACGGCTCAGTTCGAACGTGTCGCCGCAGGTCCGGCAGCGGTACTCATAGCGAGGCATGGGCCCAGGGTAGCCGTCGGGAGTCCGGGCATCGTTTCTCAATGTTGCATGAGTGTTGCAGGAAACCCCGCCCGTTGAACGGGGGATTCGAAAACTTCGTTGATAACTTGTGAACGCCGTTGCGAGGGTGCTCAGCTCACCGCGCGAGCAAGAACGAGTGCGGAGGGGAGACGCAGGTGACCGATGCGTCGCAGGGGGACGGCGTTCCCGAGGCGGGAGCCCGTGAGGACAGGCCGCTCGACGCGGACGTGACCATGCATCTGAGGGTGGAGGCTCTCAGAGCGGACGAGACCGTGCAGTTGCGTGTGCCCGCGCCGCCGGAGCCGCCCGCTGCCGTCGGCCGGGCCGAACGCCGGCGCAGTGCGCGTCCCTCCGCGCGGGAGCGCGCCGTGGCCGTGACCCGGCGTCTGCTCGGGCCGCTCACCCCGTACGCCCGCAGGCTGGCCCCGTACGCCCGCCGGCTGGCGCCCTACGCGCGCCGTCTCAAGCCCGTCTATCCCCGCCCCGGCCGCACCGGCTGGCGCCGCTGGATACCGTCCTGGCGCCAGTGGCTCGGCGCCACGGTGTCCTCGTTCGGCCTGCTGAGCCTCTTCCTCGTCACCGCGTACGCCATGACAGACATACCGACCGACCTGAACACCTACGCCACGCAGCAGGACAACGTCTACTTCTGGTCGGACGGCACCCCGATGGCCCGCACGGGCTGGGTGCAGCGGCAGGCGATGCCGCTGAAGGACATACCCCAGGACGTCCGCTGGGCGGTGCTGGCGGCGGAGAACGAGAGCTTCTACACGGACCCGGGCATATCCGTCAAAGGCATCTCTCGGGCGCTGTACCGCACGGTGGGCAAGGGGGACACCGAGGGCGGGTCCACCATCACCCAGCAGTACGTCAAGAACGTCTACCTCTCCCAGAACCAGACCCTCAGCCGCAAGTTCACCGAGGCGATGATCGCCCTCAAGCTCGACAACAAGATGAGCAAGGACCAGATCCTGGAGGGCTATCTCAACACCAGCTGGTTCGGCCGTGGCAGCTACGGCATCCAGCGCGCCGCCCAGGCCTACTACGGCAAGGACGTCAGCAAGCTCAACGCCTCCGAGGCGGCCATGCTCGCCGGACTCCTCAAGGGCGCCGGCCTGTACGACCCCACGCTCGGCAAGGCCAACCACCACCGGGCCGTGGAACGCTGGAAGTGGATCCTGGACCGCATGGTCAAGATCCACCGGCTGTCGCCGCAGGAACGCGCCACGTACAAGACCTTCCCCGAGCCCCTGAAGAGCAACCCGCTGTACAACACCGGTGCGCAGAGCGACTACCTGGTGGAGCTGGCGTCGCAGTACGCCAAGAAGGCCGGGCATCTGACCGACCAGCAGTTCGACCTGGGCGGCTACCAGATCTACACGACCTTCGACCGCAAGCGGGAGCAGGCGCTCACCGACGCCGTCACCAAGGCCCGCAGGCAGGCGCAGAAGGGCCACCCGGACACGGTGAGGACCGCGCACTACGGCGCCGCGTCGGTCGCCACCGACGGCCGGATCCTCGCGGTCTACGGCGGCCCCGACCACCGTACGCAGGGCTACAACGAGTCCAACGCGGCCACCGTCCCGGCCGGCACCGCGTTCCTGCCGTTCGTCTACGCCGCCGGGCTCGAACACGGCGTCCACAGGACACGCGGCGGACCCGCCACCCCCGTCACCCCGGAGACCGTCTACAACGGCGACGACAACATCCCCGTCACCACCCCCGAGGGCCCCTACTGGGACCGCAGCGGCAAGAAGGTCGCCGCGCGCAACGACGGTGGGAAGTCCTACGGGCAGATCACCCTGCGCCAGGCGCTCGCCCGGTCGGTCAACACGCCCTTCATGCAGCTCGGCATGGACACCGGCCTGGACAACGTGCGCCAGACCGCCGAGGCGTCCGGACTGCTGTCCGACAGCATGGGCCCCCAGGTGCCCGCCCTGTCGCTCGGCAACTCCACGCCCAGCGCCATCCGCATGGCGAGCGGATACGCCACGTTCGCGGCCGGCGGCACGCACACGGAGCCGTACTCCGTGCGCCGGATCACCCGGAACGGTGCCCCGGTCGCCCTCAACACCCCGCGTCCCCGGCGTGCGGTCGGCGCCCAGGTGGCCCAGGAGGTCGACGAGGCGCTCGCCGACTCCTTCCGCACCGCACACCCGGCCACGGCCGCCACCAGACCGGAGGCGGCCGGGAAGGCCGGTACCGACGACAAGGACACCGCCGCCTGGTACGCCGGCACGGCCGACTCCGTGTCGACAGCGGTCGTCGTCTACCGCATGGACCTGGCGAAGTCCCTGCAGCCGCTGCCCCTCGAGGGGCTGGCGGGCACACCGGCGGACGACGTCCCGTACGCCCTCTGGTCGGCCGCCACGGGTCTCGGCTGACTCCGGACCCCACAGACCTCCCACTCGCCCCTTTCGGAGATTGAGCCGCGCATGTCTCGCAAGAAGTCGCCGACGGGCCGGCGTCGCGCCCCCGGCCGCCGCCTGGCCCCCGTGGCCACCCGCCCGCAGGTCCTGACGCTCGCCCTCCTCCTCGTCGTGGCCTCCCTGGTGGCCGGCTTCCTGGCGCTGACCCGGCCGGAGCACACCGAGCCGACCGCCTCGGCCGGCAAGAAGGCCAAGACGGCCGCCCCGAAGCCCAGCCCGACCCCCACCTGGGACGGCAGGACCCACATCCTCGGTGACGGTTCGACCTCCTACACCGGCCCGCAGCAGGGGCAGTTGAAGCCGGTACCGCTCAAGCCCGGTGAGAAGCCGCCCCAGTTCGTCGTCTTCTCCTGGGACGGCGCCCTGGAGGGCGACGACCGTCTCTTCTCGCACTACCGGGAGATGGCCGAGCAGTACGACGCCCACATGACCTTCTTCCTCACCGGCATCTACCTGCTGCCCAAGAGCAAGAAGTCGCTCTACCACGGCCCGATGCACTCACCCGGCGACGCCGCCATCGACTACGCCACCGACGAGCACATCCGCACCACGCTGGAGCAGCTCCGCCTGGCCTACCAGCAGGGCGACGAGATCGGCACCCACTTCAACGGCCACTTCTGCGGCAAGAAGGGCGGCGGCGACTGGTCCGTCGCCCAGTGGAAGAGCGAGATCGACCAGTTCTACCAATTCGTGGAGAACTGGAAGACCAACACCGGCTACAAGGACGTTCCCGCGCTGCCCTTCGACTTCAAGAAGGAGGTCACCGGCGGTCGCGCACCCTGTCTGGAGGGCCAGCCGAACCTGCTGAAGGCCATCAAGAGCTACGGCTGGCGCTACGACGCCAGTTCCCCGGGCGACTTCCAGATATGGCCCACGAAGAAGAACGGCACCTGGGACTTCCCGCTGCAGATGCTCCCGTACGAGAACGGCAAGTTCCAGGGCCTTTCGATGGACTTCAACTTCCTCTACAACCAGTCCCAGGGCGAGACGAACGGCGATCCGTCGAAGTACGCCCAGTGGCAGCAGATGACCGTCGACTCCTACCTGGCCGGCTTCAACCGCGTCTACTACGGCAGCCGGGCCCCGCTGTTCATCGGCAACCACTTCGAGGACTGGAACGGCGGCATCTACATGAAAGCCATCGACCAGATCATCCCGAAGATCTGCACCAAAAAGGGCGTCAAGTGCGTGTCCTTCAAGGAACTGGCCGACTGGCTCGACGTACAGAAGCCGCAGACCCTGGCCGCGCTGCGCAGCCTCGACCCCGCCCAGTCACCGGACTGGTCGCAGGTCGTCAAGTGACCCGCGCACGGCGCGGATTCCACTTGTGCAACTCCCTTCACATCGACCACGCCAGGCATGCAAAGATGCTCCATCCCGGTAGGCGTACCGGCGAAAAGGGGAAACACCATTGAAATCAAGAAGACTGAGCCGTAAGCGGCGCCGCGCGACCATAGTCACGGCTGCGGCTGCCTCCGTGGTCGCGGGCGTGGCCCTGGTGCCGAACTGGAGCGCGGGGGCGGCGGTCACCAACGACCCGACGGTGGACGCGGCCACCAAGGCGACCTTCCAGCGACTCGCCGACGCGGTCTTCACCGACCGCACCCAGGCACTGGTGGACGGGGCCGGCAGCGCCCGGACACGGCACGCATCCGGCTTCTCCGGGTCCGTCCGCCTGTCCGGCGGGCAGTCCCGCGAGCAGAGCTCCGCCCTGGGCGAGCTGCGCGCCCGCAGGACCCGCCTCGCGAAGCTGGGCGAGAAGTACGGCGCGGGCAGCACGAAGGTCACGCTCGACGCGACCGAGGTCCACGGCCGGCGCGCCAAGGTCGCCGTCACCGAGACCACGACCCTGACCTACCAGAAGCCCGCGGCCAAGGGCCCGAAGACCACCGGGTTCCAGGCCCACCACGAGCTGACCTTCAAGGCCGACCGCGACGGGGACTGGCAGCTGACCGGCATCCGCGACACGGACGACGGCTATCTCGCCGTGAACCAGGTCGCCGCGCCGTCCGTCGCCAAGGCGAAGACCACCGCCGCCGACGACGGCCCGCCCGACGCGCCCCGCGCGGCCACCAGCTGGCCCGCTCCGGCCAGCCCGAAGAACCTCACCGGCGGCGCCTACGACTACAGGGCCATGGTCGCGTACGCGACGAAGTACTGGTCCCAGTACAACCCGGACTACCCGGACTACAACGGGGAGACCGACGGCGGTGACTGCACCAACTTCGTCAGCCAGTCCCTGAAGGCGGGCGGCTGGAAGCACGTCCCCGGCTACACGAACGACTTCCACAAGTGGTTCGGCAACGCCGACATCCAGTCGGACTCGTTCGTCGGCGTCAACGAGTTCTCCTGGTTCGCCCTGTCCTCCAAGCGTGTCACCCCGCTCGCCAACGTCTACCAGGCGAACCTCGGTGACGTGATCCAGATGGACTTCAACCGGGACGGATCCAAGGACCACTCGATGATCGTCACCTACCGCGACCGCTATGGCGTGCCGTACGTGACGTACCACTCCACGAACACCTACAACAGGTCGGTGGCCAGCCTGGTCGCGTCGTACCCGAACGCGTACTTCTACGCCTACCGCACCTGATCCGGTCCGGTCGGCGCCGGCGCGGGACGGCTCAGTCCGTCCCGCGCTCGTCCTCCGCCCCGGGCAGCGGCATGGTCACCGGCGGGATTCCGGTCTCGTGCTCCCGCCCCGGGGGCTCGGTGGCCGGATCGGGATGCCGTGCCCGCCAGTACGGGTTGTCGTGCGGCAGGGTCGAGCCGACCCGGCCGTACATGCCGAAGGTCATCAGCAGCAGGCCCACGATGAAGCTGAAGAACACGTTCTGGATCCTGAACGCCAGGAAGTTGTAGTTGCTGTCCAGCAGGCCGAGGGTCAGGAAGCCCGCCAGCAGGAACAGCACCCCGAACACCAGGTTCAGCGTGGACGCCACGTTCCCGCCGATCACCATGCCCGCGAGCAGGATCGCCCCGACGACGATCGACAGCACGCTCAGCGTGCCGTTGGTGTTCAGCCCGGCGACGGAGTTGCCGCCGGTGTCGAAGAAGCCGATGTGGTTGACCAGACCCAGGATGCCGAACGCGACGAGGAACGCGCCGATCAGACCCGCGCCGATCCGGTAGACCGCGTTCAGCTTGTGGTCGACGGGCAGGTGCTCGTCGAACCGGATCCGCCGTCGCGGCCTCGTGTGCACTGCGTGTGTGGCCATGTCCGCCTCCCTCGGGCGCTAGCGGAGGCCATCCGTCCATTCAATATCCGCCCGCCCCACAGCACCCCGCAACCGACGGGGTCCGCGCGCCTTACGGCGAGCCCCCGCTCAATGCCCTCCGCGCTCTTCCCGGATCCGCGCCACCACCCGAGCGGCGGTCTGCCGGACGGCCTCCGTCTCGGTCAGGAAGTGCCAGTAGTCGGGATGCCGTCCCTGCAGCGAGCCGACAGCCCGCTCCAGCCGCCCCACCGCCTCGTCCAGCGGCCCCGCATGCCGGGGATCCGGCGTCGCACGGCCCGTCATGGCCAGCCGCTGGGCGTCCCGGATCGCGAACCGGGTCCGCTCGATCTCCGCGTGCGGATCCTTCTGCACCTCGTTCAGCCGCCGCAGCCGCTCACCCGCGGCCGACACGGCCTCGTCGGTGGTGTTCAGCAGGGCCCGTACCGTCGACAGCAGCGAGGTGGCGTCCGGCCAGTGCTGGGCGTCCCGCGCCTCCTGCGCCTCGCGGAGCTTCAGCTCGGCCTGCCGTACGTTCTGCGCGGCCTGCTCGGGCACCTGCTGCAGGTCCTGCCAGCAGGCGGCCGCGAACCGGCGCCGCAGCTCGCTCAGCACCGGGTCCACCTGCCCGGCCCGGGTGGTCAGTGCCTGGGCCCGGGTGCGCAGGCTGACCAGCCGGTGATCGATCTCGGCCGCCCTCTCCGGCAGCCGCTCGGCCTCGGCCCGGATCGCCCCGGCCTCCCGCTGCACCCGCTCGGCCCGCTCCAGGGTCTGCTGCACCCCGTGCTGACCGGCGCCCTGGTTCAGCCTGGTCAGCTCGGGGGAGAGGGCGGCGAGCCGCCCGGCGAGGTCATCGGCCCGCAGCCCCTGCTCGCGTACGGCGTCCAGGGCGTTGCTCGCGCCCAGCAGCGCCTGCCGGGCCCGCTCCACGGCGGGCGCCACCCGGGCCAGCTGGGTCTCGGCCGTGCCGAGCAGCGGCCCGAGCGATGCGCCGAAACGGTCCAGCTCCTGCTTGACCCGGACCAGCTCGTCCTTGGCGGAGGCCAGCTCCGCACGCGCCCGGGAGGCCGCCGAGGCCTCCAGGTCGTCCCGGTCGAGATCGTGGGCGTCGACGGCCTGGATGTACTGCTGGCTGACCTCGTCGATCCGTTGCCCGAGCGCCGCGAAGTCGGTGGCGGCACGCCGGGCGGCGGGGGAGTCGTCCACGGCCGTGATCGTCTCGATGGAGATCCTCAGGTCCCGCTGGGCGGTGTCCAGTTCATAGAAGGCGGAAGCCGCGGCGTCCTTCGCGGCCTGCGCCTCGGCCCGCTGGTTCTCCGCCCGGCCGCCGAACCAGCGCCGGGTGCCGCCGCCGGCGAAGGCGGCGGGCAGGGCGAGCGCGGCCAGCACCGGCAGGCTCATCAGGGTGAGGGTGTCGCGCAGAGCCGTGGACCCGGACCGGGCCCGAACGGCCGACGGCGGGTACGACCGCGTCGCTGGCGTGCCCGGTGTCGCCGTCACATCCCTCTCCCGTGCCGTGGTTCGCCGTGGGTGCTGTCATTCTCGCACCCGCTGCAGACGAAGACACGGGCCGGTCAGTTCGGGTTCCGCACCGTGACCTTCCCGTTCGCGGAGTCGGCGGTCACGCGGTGCGGGCTCCGGTCGCGCTGCGACACCCCCACCGACACCGCTCCGTTGTCCGACTCGGCCGTCACGTGGTACTCGGAGCGGGGCAGCGTGACCGTCACCGCTCCGTTGTCGCTGTGGGCGTCCACCGTGTCGGGTACGGCACCGAGTTCGAGGTCCACCGCACCGTTGCTGTCCTCGGCCCGCACCCGGCGCGAGGTGACCTCCGCCCGGACCGCGCCGTTGTCGGACTGCAGGTCCAGCGGCCCCGACGAATCGGTGACGTGCACATCACCGTTGCTCGTGCGGATGCCGAGCGCGGCCGTGAATCCGCTCGCCCGCACGTCCCCGCTCCCGTCGACGACCCTGACGCCGATCCCGGACGGCACCTCGACGCGGTAGCGGGCCGAGCAGTCGGCGAACAGCCCGGAGCAGTGCTCGCGCAGCACCAGCCGGTCGCCGTCGAGCGACCAGCTGAGCGTCGGCCCGCTGCCGATGGCCACCGACCCGTCGAACCACCGGGTGACCCGGACCGCGTCGGCCTTGTCTCCCTGCTTGTCCCCCTGCTCGTTCGCCTGCTTGCTCGCCTGCTTGTCTCCCTGCTTGTTTCCCCGCGCGGCGACCAGCTCGATCGCCGCGTTGTCGGTGTCGACGGTGAGCGTGCGCCCGTGCAGGGCGAAGGACCGGTGGTCCGGGTGCTTGTCGTCGCCCGCTGAGGCACCACAGGCACTGAGCCCGGTGACGAGCACACCGGTGCCCAGGGCCAGGACGGCAGCACGGACGGAAACGGAACGGGCCATGACGAGTTCTCCCCCTAGACGGTCTGCGACGACCGTAAACGATCCAGGTGGAGACCGTGATCCGGCCAGCTCCCCGACGGGGGGTGGGGAAAACCCCCGTAGAACCCCGCCCTGACCCGGGCATACGGGTTTGCCGTGCACCGGTCCCGGCAAGGTAGGCTGTCGACTCGTCCTGGGTGCACAGCCCGGGTGTCCGGGTGCGTAGCTCAGGGGTAGAGCGCCTGCCTTACAAGCAGGATGTCGGCGGTTCGAAACCGTCCGCGCCCACCGTCAGCAAAGCCCCCGGCCATCTGGCCGGGGGCTTTGTCATTCCTCCTCGCTCGGCTGCTCGTGGGCGTGTTTCAGCTGGGTGCGGGCCTCCACGCGGTCCGCCGCCGCGATCTCGGCCCAGAAACGGTGCGTGCTGACGAACACCGCGAGTTCGTGTTCGCGGCGGCGCAGCTTCTCCACCTCGGCCTGCTCGTCCGCCGTCCAGCCAGGAGAAGCGGGCCGCTCCACCTTGCGCCAGCCGTTGTCGTCACTGAAGCCGTCCAGCGGCTCGACCGACCACGGCAGGCGCTTGAGCAGGGCCGACAACTCGGCCCGGACCTGATGCAGCTCCTCCTGGCCGGCGAGGAGGTCACTGGGGAATTCATAGGTCGTAGCCACACGGCAATGCTACGCCTGTTCGATTTTGGGGGGCGAGTTCCTTCCTGGGGTTCAGGGCAGGTTCAGCCGAACGGGTGGCCGGCCGCGCGCAGCTCGCTCACCAGGCGGGCCGTCACCGGAGCCGGTACGCCGTGCCGGCCGGCCGCGCGCAGCAACGCCCCGCCGATGGCGTCGAGTTCGAGCGGGCGGCCCGCCTCGGCGTCGCGCTGCATGGACGACTTGGTGCCGGGCGGGAAGGCGTCGTACCGCGCCAGGGTCTGGGCCGGGTCGGCGGGGGCGCCGCAGGCGCGGCTGACCGCGGTGGCCTCGGCGACCAGGGACTCCAGTTCCTCGCGGTGCCGGATGCGGGCCTCGCCGAGCGGGAGGCCGTACCGGGTGGTGAGCAGCGCGAAGGGGGCGAGGAACGCCATCTTGGCCCACAGGGCCGCCGTCTCGTCCTCGGCCACGCGCGCGGTCGTACCGGCCGCGGTGAGGCCGGCGGCGAGGGCGTGCAGACGGGCGCGGGGCACGCCGTCCCCGCCGAGGTCGATCTCCGTGAACGGGCTGCCGTGTTCGATCACACCCGGGGCGACACGGGTGGACTCCACGCGGATCACCGCCGGGGCGACCCGGTCGGGGCGGTAGCGGGCACGCAGCCGCGCGGGATGCTCGACGCCGTTCAGGAGCGGTACGACGAGGGCGTCGCCGAGGGCGGCCGGCGGCACCCGGGTGAGGGCGGCGTCGAGCGCCGTGTGCTTGACGGCGATCAGACAGACGTCCACCGGTTCGCGCAGCTCGGTGTCCGTCTCGACGCGGGCGGTGAAGTCACCGAACTGGGAGCTGCGGACGGTGATTCCGGTCCGGCGCAGGGTGTCGGCCGTACGGTCCTGGGCCAGGCAGATGACGCGGTGGCCGGAGCGGGAGAGCAGGGCGGCGAGGAGGCCGCCGGTGCCGCCGGGGCCAAGCACGGCCACGGTGTTCTTGGTCGCCATGAGGCTGTTCCTTTCGAGGGTCGGTCCCGGGTGTCGGTGACCGCCTTGTGCGTGATCATCGCAGGGGTGTGCGGTCTGCGTGAGACTGGGGGCATGTGCCGGAGCATCAAGACACTGCGCCCGCCCGTCCTGCCCGGCGAGGCCACGGACGAGGACATCCACGCCGCCGCGCTGCAGTACGTACGGAAGGTCTCGGGCTTCCGGGCTCCCGCCGCGCACAACCGCGAGGTCTTCGACCGCGCGGTGGCCGCGGTCGCCGAGGCCACGGCCGAGTTGCTCGGCGGGCTCGAGGTGCGCAGGCGGTCAGTCAGGGACGCCGGGTAGCGCGGGGCCGTGTGAGGTCTGCCATGGGGGTGCGCCTCCACCGGTCCATCCGGCGCGCGTGCCGCCTGACCGTCTGTCAAGGCGTCCTCCAGCCAAGGGAGTCACTCTTCACGTTGCCCGCGGAGGGAGTACGGCGGTGACCCGGCGCGGGGTCCGGCCGGCCGTGGCTCCGGTCCGAGCCGGAGCCGTGGCCAAATGTTGAACTTGCAAGCATTGATTAGGTACCCCTAACCTGGGGCTCCATTCGGTACCGCCGCCCCATGACCGGCCACCCCCACACATCCCGGCCGGCCCGACCGACACCGAAGAGGAGAACCCCTCATGACCGCACGTCTCAACTCCGCTCAGCCCTACGTCCTCGGACTCTTCCGCATCGTCATAGGCCTGCTCTTCGCCGTGCACGGCGCCGCCTCGCTCTTCGGCGTCCTCGGCGGCGCCGCGGGCACCAACGGCGGCACCATCCCGTCCGGCACCTGGCCCGGCTGGTACGCGGCCGTGATCCAGCTCGCCGCCGGCGCTCTGGTGCTCCTCGGCCTCGGCACCCGCGGCGCCGCGCTGATCGCCTCGGGCTCGATGGCGTACGCCTACTTCGACGTCCACCAGCGGGTCGCGCTGTGGCCCATCCAGAACGGCGGCGAGCTGTCGGCCCTGTTCTGCTGGGCGTTCCTGATGCTGGTCTTCACCGGCTCCGGCGCCTTCGGCCTCGACCGGCTCGTCGGCCGCCGCACGGCCGGGAATGGCAGGCCCGCCACCGGTCAGGCCCCGATAGCGGCCTGACCGCCCGGCACCCTCGACCGCCACGAGGGCCGGCGCACGGCGCCCTTCCCCGTCACGAGGGGGGAAGGGTGCCGCCTCGGATCCGCCCGGGGCCGGCTCCGGCGGTCCCCGCATGATCCCCCCTTTCACCCCCCGAGCCGCTCCTGTCACACCTCCCGCGTACGCTGTATGGCTGTCAACGGGGGACCAACGGGAGTAGTCGTGTTCGAGAGTGTGGGGGCGCTGGCCAGCGGACCATGGATCTATGCCGCGGTGGTCGTGTCCGTGCTGCTCGACGTGTTCGTGCCGGTGCTGCCGAGCGGCGTCCTCGTCATCACGGCGGGTACGGCAGCGGCGGCGGGCTCGGGCGCGGCGGCCGGCCGGGTCCCGCACGACGTGCCGGACCTGCTGGCCCTGACGCTCTCCGCGGCGACCGCCTCCGTCCTCGGCGATCTGGTGGCCTACCGCCTGGCCTGGCGGGGCGGTGAGCGGCTGGACCGGGCGATCGCCCGCTCCCGGCGGCTGACCACCGCGCAGGAACGTCTCGGCGATGCCCTGGCCCGGGGTGGCGGCGCGCTGGTCGTGCTCGCCCGCTTCGCCCCCGCCGGCCGGTCGGTCGTCTCCTTCTGCGCCGGCGCAGCCCACCGCCGCGCCCGCGACTTCGTTCCCTGGTCCGCCCTGGCCGGCCTCTCCTGGGCCGCGTACAGCGTCGCCCTCGGCTACTACGGCGCCCAGTGGCTCGGCGCGACCTGGCTCGCCACGGCTGTCCCGTTCGCGGCCCTTTTCGCCGCGGGCGCGGCGGCGGGGTTCCTCGTGCGCCGCCGCCCCGTTTCCTGAGGCGCCACCGCCTGCAGCGGCCGTACCAGGGGCTCCGCCCCCTGGCCCCCCGGCGGGGTCAGCAGTTCGCCAGGTCCTTCGTCAGGGCGGTCTTCTCGGCGGAGTCGACCGAGAGGCCGTAGTAGTACTTCACCTGGACCCAGGCGCGCACGTAGGTGCAGACGTAGGCGGACCGGGACGGGACCCAGGTCGAGGGGTCCTGGTCGCCCTTGGCCTGGTTCACGTTGTCGGTGACGGCGAGGAGCTGCGGGCGGGTGACGTCGTTGGCGAAGGCCTGCCGCTGGGCGGTGGTCCACTTGCTCGCCCCGGAGTCCCAGGCCTCGGCGAGCGGGACGAGGTGGTCGATGTCGACGTCGGACGCGGAGCTCCACGTCGCGCCGTCGTACGGGGAGTACCAGCTGCCGCTGGTGGCTTTGCAGTCGGAGTCGGTGACGACGTTCGTGCCGTCCCGCTTGAGGATCCATTCGCGGGTGTTGCAGGTGCCGGAGATGGTGATCCAGGTCGGGAACTTGTCCCGGCTGTAGCCGGTGCGGTTCTCGGTGGCGACCGTGAGCTGGGAGAGGTAGCCGCGGGCCGTCGCGGCGCTGACCGGCGTGGGCAGGGCGGCGGAGGCGCTCGGGGAGTTGAACAGGGCGGCGGAGGCTATGAGACCGGTGAGCGTGGCGAGTATGCTCAGCCGTCGACGCGCGTAGAACCTGGACATGCGTGAACTCCCTTGCGGGGTAGGGGCGTTGGGGGCGAACGAGGGAATGCTCGCGAGCCCGTGTTGCCGTGGGGTGAGCGCTCGGCAAGAAGTTAATGACGTGAACATGACACAGCAAGGCTCGCGCGCGGTTCAGGGTCGAACCTTCACATCCCTTACGATGGGAGGCGCAGAAGGGGAGTAGCTCTTCGCCGGACCGTCGACATACTGCTCAGCCAGCCTGAGCCGGCGCCCGGAGGCGGACTTCGAGTCTTTCGAGGACCGCCAGCGAGACCTTCGGCAAGCAGTGCACGTCCGCGTCCCCGCGACACGGACGCCTAGTGTGCTGCCGTGCCGAGGTGTCATCGCGTGACGTACCGCACTCTCGGCGGGGCAGCCCCGACCGATTGAGGAACCTTGATCAGCATCACCGTGACAGCGCTCGTCTTCGGCGTCATCTTCCTCGCCGAACTGCCGGACAAGACCGCGCTCGCCGGCCTCGTCCTCGGCACCCGCTACCGCGCGAGCTACGTCTTCGCGGGCGTCGCCGCCGCGTTCCTGCTGCATGTCGTGCTGGCCGTCGCGGCCGGCAGCGCACTGAGCCTGCTGCCCCAGCGGCTTGTGCACGCCCTCACGGGCGTTCTCTTCCTCGGCGGTGCCGCGATGCTGCTGCTGAAGAAGGACGAGGGCGAGGAGGAGATCAAGAAGCCCGCCGACCAGTCCTTCTGGAAGGTCGCGGGTACGGGCTTCATGCTCATCCTGGTCGCCGAGTTCGGCGATCTCACCCAGATCATGACCGCCAACCTCGCCGCCCGCTACGACGACCCGGTCTCCGTCGGACTCGGCGCGGTGCTCGGCCTGTGGGCCGTCGCCGGACTCGGCATCGTCGGCGGAAAGGCCCTGATGAAGAAGGTGCCGCTGCGGCTGATCACGCAGATCGCGGCGCTGCTGATGCTCGCGCTCGGCGCGTGGAGCCTGTACGAGGCGGTGGCGGGCTGAGCCGGGCCGGGCGAGCTGAACGGCCGGTGAACCCGTGCGGGAGGTCAGTGAACCCGTGCGGGAGGTCAGTGAACCCGTGCGGGAGGCCGGTGAACCCGTGCGGGGGTGGTGGCGGACTCGCCCCGGGTTTTGTACCGTGGGGGAACAAAGTGGCTCCCGCCCGTTTTCCCTGACCGGCGGGCGGGGCCGCCTTGTCTCTCCCCTCGGGGTCTCTTTCGTTCCTGGAGCTGCCGATGACGGCCACCGTCACGTCCACCGTCCTCACCGCCCGCGCCCTGCTGCTCGACATGGACGGGACCCTCGTCAACTCGGACGCCGTCGTCGAACGCGTCTGGCGGCGCTGGGCCGGGCGGCACGGGCTGGACGGCGACGAGGTGATGAAGGTCGTCCACGGCCGGCAGGGGCACGCCTCCATGGCGGTGCTGCTGCCCGACCGGCCCATGGAGGAGAACCTCGCCGACAACGCCCGCATGCTCGCCGAGGAGACCGCCGACACCGACGGCGTGGTCGAGATCCCCGGCGCGAGCGCTTTCCTCGCCTCCCTGCGGGGGCTTCCGCACGCCCTGGTGACCTCCGCCGACGTCCCGCTGTCCACCGCGCGCATGGACGCGGCCGGGCTGCCGCTGCCGCAGGTCCGCGTCACCGCCGAGTCGGTCGGGGCGAGCAAGCCCGACCCCGAGGGCTTTCTGAAGGGCGCGGCCGAGCTGGGCGTGGATCCGGCCGGCTGCGTGGTCTTCGAGGACTCCGGTGCGGGTATCGCCGCGGGGCGCGCCGCGGGCATGACCGTGGTGGGCGTCGGGCCGCGGGCCGGTCTCCATGCGCCCGACGTGACCGTGCCCGACCTTACGCGGGTGCGGGTCGAGGCTGTGGCGGACGGGGCGATTCGGCTGCGCATCGGGTGACGGGCGATCCGGGCTCACGCCGCAGTCGGGTGCTGCCGTAGGAAGTCCGCCCCCGCCAAGGGGCTCCGCCCGGGACCTTTCGGATCCTCCTGGCCGGCCGGTCCTCCTCCTGGCCGGCCTGTCCTCAGGTGCCGGACGGGCCGAGCGAGCCGGACGGGCCGGACGTCTCCGCCTCCAGGCTCTTCCGGGTCGCCGCGCCGTACACGCCGAGGGTGTCGCCCTGGATGCCGCGGGCCAGTTGGTAGGTGCGTACGGCGTCCTCCACCGAGCGGGTGAAGATCCCATTGATCCGGTCGCCGTAGAGGTTCACCTGCCGCAGTCGCTGCTGGAGTTCGGCCACCTCGGGGCCGCTGTCACCGCGCTGCAGCACCGTGGGGACGGCGGGCGTGGTCCGCGGGGTGGCGGCGGCCGTCATGGGTGCGGTGGGTGAGGCCGGGCGGGGCGTTTCGGCGGAGGCGGACGGGGTCGGTGGGGGGAACGGCGTGGCCGACGGGCTCGGACGGCCCACCGAGACGGAAGGCGACGGTGCGGGCGGGCGGGGGACGGTGGGGGAGGTGGGTGCCGTCGGTGACGCCGGACCCGGTGTGCTCACGTCCGGGACGCTCTCCCTGACCTCCTGGGCGGCCTGGTTCCGGGACGGTGTGTGGTACGAGAACAGCCCACTCGCGAACCCGGCCACCGCCACGACGGCCACGCCCGCCCCCGCCACGGACAACAGGGCGCCACGACGGGACCGCCGACGGCCCACCCCGGCACCCAGGGGCTCCGCCGCCCCGGGTACATCGCTGCCGCCGGTGCCGCCGGTCCCGCCGAAGCCCCCCGGGCTGCCGGGGCGGCCCGTCGCACCGGTCCACCCGGTGGTGCCCGGGTCGCCGGTGCCGGGCATCCCGTCCGCCCCGGCGTCCGCGGACATCCGCAGGTCGGCCGGGCTCGGCCCCGCGGCCGGCGGTAACGGCAGGGTGGCCTCCACGGCCGGTACCGGTTGCGTCTCCGGGCCGGGTGGTACGCCGGGCGTGCCGGGTGCCGTACGCGCCCCTTCGACCTCCACATACGGTCGTATCCGCAGCGGGTCGAAGTCCTCCGCCGCTGCCGCCTCGGCCGAGCGCGTCTCGCGCAGGGTCTCGGCGGCGCGCTCGGTGCAGTCGCAGGTCGGGCTGTGGTCCGGCTGCCTCGGCGCCCCGCACTCCGGGCAGGGGCACATCCGGCCCTCGGGACTTTCGGAATCAGTCATGTGTTCGTCCCTCCCCTCATGAACTTCCGAGACTATGCGCACCTTCTCCACATCCGTCGCCGGAAACGCGGGACTCGACAGGCCGTAAACGGTGACACCCACCACGATGGAAGGTGCACCCGAGCCCCCGGGAGGTCTCCATGGCCCTGGACACGCACGGCGCGGAGAAGAAGACGCAGGCCGCCGAGCACGTCTCCGGCAGTGTGTTCGTCTCGATCGGCGCCCTGCTCCTCGGGCTGCTGCTCGCCGCGCTCGACCAGACGATCGTGTCGACCGCGCTGCCCACCATCGTCAGCGACCTCGGTGGCCTGGAGCACCTGTCCTGGGTGGTCACCGCCTATCTGCTGGCCTCGACCGCCGCGACCCCGCTGTGGGGCAAGCTCGGCGACCAGTACGGGCGAAAGAGGCTGTTCCAGACCGCCATCGTCATCTTCCTCGTCGGCTCCGCGCTGTGCGGCATGGCGCAGAACATGCCCGAGCTGATCGGCTTCCGCGCGCTGCAGGGACTGGGCGGCGGCGGACTGATCGTGCTGTCCATGGCGATCGTCGGCGACATCGTGCCGCCGCGTGAACGCGGCCGGTACCAGGGGCTGTTCGGGGCCGTGTTCGGGGCGACCAGTGTCCTCGGGCCGCTGCTCGGCGGGCTGTTCACCGAGCATCTGAGCTGGCGCTGGGTGTTCTACGTCAATCTGCCCGTCGGCGTGGTCGCGCTCGCCGTGATCGCCACCGCCCTGCAGATCCCGCGCCGCACCGCCCACCACGTCATCGACTACCCGGGGACGGTCCTCATCGCCTCCGTCGCCACCTGCCTCGTCCTCGTCGCCTCCCTCGGCGGTACGACCTGGGCCTGGGGGTCGGCGCAGATCATCGGGCTGGCCGTGCTGGGCGTGCTGCTGGCCGTGGCGTTCGTGGCCGTCGAGCGCCGGGCCGCCGAACCGGTGCTGCCGCTGAAGCTGTTCGGCATCCGCACCTTCACCCTCGCCGCCGTCATCAGCTTCATCGTCGGCTTCGCCATGTTCGGCGCGATGACCTATCTGCCGACGTTCCTGCAGGTCGTGCACGGCATCTCGCCGACCCTGTCCGGCGTGCACATGCTGCCCATGGTGGCCGGCCTGCTGCTGTCCTCCACGATCTCCGGGCAGATCGTCAGCCGCACCGGCCGCTGGAAGGTCTTCCCGGTCGCCGGCACCGCCGTGACCACCATCGGCCTGCTCCTGCTGCACCGGCTCGACGAACACAGCTCCACCGTCCGGATGAGCGTCTACTTCTTCGTCTTCGGCCTGGGCCTCGGCCTGGTCATGCAGGTGCTCGTCCTCATCGTGCAGAACGCGGTGTCGTACGAGGACCTCGGCGTCGCCACCTCCGGCGCGACCTTCTTCCGCTCCATCGGCGCCTCCTTCGGCGTCGCCATCTTCGGCTCGGTCTTCGCCGGCCGCCTCGGCGACAAGCTCGCCGCCGCCTTCCGGGGTGTGAACCTGCCGCCCGGCGCCTCCGCGAGCGCCCTCAAGTCCGACCCGCGCGGCATCGCCGCCCTGCCGCCCGCCCTGCGCCCGGCGGTCCTGCACGCGTACGCGTCCTCCATCACCGACGTCTTCCTCTACGCCGCCCCCGTCGCCGTCCTCGGCTTCCTGCTGGCCTGGTTCCTGAAGGAGGACCGGCTGCGCGGCTCGGTCACCGCGCCGGACGTGTCCGAGACCATCCCGCCCAACCCGGTCGAGCGGTCCTCCTACGACGAGTGCTGCCGGGCCCTGTCCCTGCTCGGCACCCGCGAGGGCCGCCGCGAGGTCTACCAGAAGATCACCGAACGCGCCGGGTACGACCTGCTGCCCGCCGCCGGCTGGATGCTGCTGCGCATCCGCAAGTACGGCTCCGTCGAGCCGGGCGTGCTCGCCGAGCGCAGCCCCGTCCCGCTCGACACGGTCCTCGCCGCCGCCCGCCAGGTCGAGGAGCGGCACCTCGCCGAACGCCGGGGCCTGGACCTGTATCTGACCGAGTCCGGCCGCGAGGTCGCCGAACGGCTCGCCAAGGCACGTGAGGAGTCCCTGGCCGAACTCCTCGGCGACTGGTGGAAGCCGGGCCGCTCCACCGACCTGACGCAGCTCGTCCGGGAACTCACCGGCGAACTGTGCGGCACCGAGCGCGAGCGCCCGCACAAGGCGGCCCGGTCCAGGGACAGTTGACCGCCGGCCTCTTGCGGAACCGGTGCTCGGCGCAGACGTCGTCGTTGTGCGGGCCCTCTCCGTGCAGCCGAGGCGGGCGTGCGGGTCGCCGCGGCTGGTCACGCCCACGCGGCGGTAGCCGCAGATCGGACACGGCCCCGCACCCCCCAGGGGGCTGCGGCACCGCCGGCCGAACGGGTTCCGCACACTGTCTGCCGTGAACCGCACCGACCGCCTCTACGCCCTCGTCGAGGAGCTGCGCGCCGCCGCTCCCCGCCCCCGCAGCGCCCGCGCGCTCGCCCGGCGCTTCGAGGTCAGCGTCCGCACGATCGAGCGCGACCTGGCCGCGCTGCAGCAGTCCGGCGTGCCCATCCACGCCGAGCCGGGCCGCAGCGGCGGTTACGTCCTGGACCGCGACCGCACCCTGCCGCCGCTGACCATCACGCCGGCCGAGGCGACCGCCCTCGCCGTCGGGCTGCACGCGCTCGCCGGCACACCGTTCGCGGCGGACGCGCGCAGCGCGCTGCACAAAGTGCTGGCCGTGCTGCCGGAGCGGGAGCGGCGGGCGGCGGCCGAGCTGACCGGGCGGGTGCGGCTGCTCGTCCCGGCCGCCCGACCTGCGCCGCCCGCCGGACCGGTCGTGCCCGCCGCGCTGCGGGAGGCGCTGACCGCGGGCCGGGTGCTGCGCCTGGACTACGCCGACGCGGCGGGCCGGGTCACCGCTCGGGACGTGGAACCGCTCGGCTTCCTCGGCGGAGCGGAGCACTGGTATCTGGCCGGCTGGTGCCGGCTGCGGGACGCGCCGCGCGGCTTCCGCCTGGACCGGGTGCGCGCGGCGACGGCCCTGGACGAGCGGGTCCCGCACCGCGCCGTCGACCTCGCCGCCCTCGACACGCTCGGCTCCGACGTCGTACCGCTCGACGCGGCGACCGTGATGTGACGGCAATCACCGACAGGGGGGTGTCGCGGGCCGGACGGAGGCTGGTCCCCATGACAACGACTTCTCACACCAGCCACCGCATCCTGACCCCCACGACCGGGATCGCCCTCTTCGACCGCTGGACCGCCCTGTGGAACGGCGACTTCAGCGACCCGGAGGCCTTCCTCGCCCCCGGCTTCCGCGTCCGCTTCGGCAACGACCCCGCGAACGCGGCCACCGACGAGGTGCGGGGCCCGGCCGGGATGCTCGCATACGTCCGGACCTTCCGTGCGCAGAAGCCCGGACTGCGGTTCGCCGTCGACGGGACCGCGCTGGTGGACACCGGTCTGGGCCGGGTCGCCTGCTGCTGGTACGTGACCTTGGCGGACGGCGTGCAGAAGAGCGGGATCGACCTGCTGGAGGTGGTGGACGGGCGGATCGCGACGGTCTGGTCGGTGACCGGACTGCGCCGCTTCGGGGACTGACCGCCGTTTGTGGCTCCCCTTCCGGGTGACCCGGAGGGGGAGCCGGCCAGCGGGGCCGGTCCGATCGGAAGGGAACCATGTCCACTGGCATGATCGTGTTGATCGTGATCGTGGCGGCCGTGATCGTCGGCGCGGCCGCCCTCCCGATCCTGCGTGGCCGGGGCCGACGCGGCGGTGCCGCCCTCAAGCGGCGCTTCGGGCCCGAGTACGAGCGGGCCGTGGCCCTGCACGACGGCGACGCAGGCGCCGCCGAACGGGAACTGGCCGAGCGCGTCGAACGCCACGGCGACCTGCGGGAACGGCCACTGGACCCGGCCGGGCGCGAGCAGTACGCGGCCCGCTGGACGGCCGTACAGGAACACTTCGTCGAGTCGCCGCGGCAAGCGGTGGCCGAGGCCGACCGGCTGCTCGCGGAACTCGCCGTCGCGCGCGGCTACCCGGACGGCGGGCACTACGAGGAGCAGCTCGCCGCGCTGTCCGTGCACCACGCCGACCATGTCGACGGCTACCGCCGGGTGCACCGGGTGGCCCGGTCCGGGGCGAGCAGCGGGGCGACCGAGGCGGGCTCCGGGACGGAGGAGATGCGCACGGCACTCGTCGGCGCACGCGCCCTCTTCGACGACCTGACCCACCCCGCCCGGGAACCGGGCCGCCATCGCGCGACCCACACCGGCACCGGCTCCCACACCCCATGGGCCCTCGACAGGGGCCGGCCGAAGGAGAGTTGACCGTCATGTCGGACAGGACGAGAGACCCCGGCGACGAGCGCCCCACCGGCCGCTTCACCCACCCACCGGACGAGGACTGGGCCCCGGAGGACGACACGGCACCGCGTCGCACATCGCGGGAGCCCCGGCCGGAGGAACGACTGCCCGGCGAGCCGCCCGCCTCGACCGCCCCCGGCGGAGAGGGCCTGACAGCCGACGACCGCACCCCTGAGGACACCCCCCGACACCCCCCGGTCCCGGCAGGCACCGGCATCGCGGGTGGGGCCGGGGCCGAGACCGGGTCCGAGGGCCTGCGGCCCGGTACGGAGGACCTGGCGTCCGAACCGGACGCGAGCGGTGCGCGCTCGGCCGAGTCGCCGGCGCCGGACACCTGGCCGACGGCACCGGGTGCGCCCGAACCCGCCGGTGCCGCGCCCGCAGACGCGGCGGGCTCCGGCGGGGTCGGCGCGCCTCTTCTGCCGCACGAGGAGACCGACCGCTGGGAGCAGCGGATGCGGCAGCTGGCCGTCGGGTTCGTGGACGAGCCACGGGGTGCGGTCGAGGAGGCCGACCGGGCGCTGGAGGAGATCGTGGCGCGCTTCGGCGAGGCCGTGAACCGCCGACGGCGTACGCTGCGCCGCTCCTGGGAGGCCTCCGAGGACCGTGGCCCCGGCACCGATACCGACACCGAGCAGCTCAGGCTGGCCCTGCGCGACTACCGGGAGCTGGCCGGGCGTCTGCTACACCTGTGACGGCCCCGGCACCTCACCCTTGGCGGCGGCCCTGAGCCGCCGCCACTCGCGTACGACCTCCTCGACGTCGTACGGCTTCTTCCCCAGCGGAGGACCGGGCGGCGGCTTGAACATCATGTCCTTGATCCTGACGTTGACGTCCTCGATCAGCTTCCGGGCGATCCGCTCCGAGGGTGCCGCGTAGGCCGCCGCGAGCGTGTCCTCGGCCTCCTTGCGCAGGGCGAGTGCGGGCGGCAGCACGGACAGGCCCTCGCGCGCCATCTTCCGCTTGACCCACCACAGTTCGTCGTAGACGGAGTCGAACTCGGCGGGCAGCGGCTCCCCCGCACCCGGCAGCCGCTCGAACTCACCGCGCTCCTGCGCGTCGCGGATCTCCTTCTCGACCCAGGACTCGAACGGCACACCCGGTGGCTTTCGCTCGGTCATGACCCCATTGTGCCGGACGCGACCCGGCGGGGCGTTCTATCATGCGGCGGCGGTACGCCGATCCGGCCGCCGCGCAAGGACGTCACAGGGGGAACGCGCGTGCTCGAACTCACCATGGCCACCGTCTCCGGAGCCGACGCGGGCGTCACGGCCGGCATGACGATGGCCGACGCGCCCAGCGAGCCGGGCGCCGTGCTCCGGGTCGGCCGGGACGCGTCCGTGTGCCGGCTGGTCACCCCCGAGGACTGGCTGTTCGTCTCCCGGGTGCACCTGGAGTTCCTGTGCGGCCCGGACGGCGGCTGGCAGGTGAGCTGGCTGCGCGGTTCCCAGGCCGACCCCTCCGCCGAAGTACGGCTGGTGGTCGGCGAGTACGCGCAGGCCGTCGGCTACGGCTCGGCCGTACGGCTGCCGCGCGGCGGGTCCGGCGAGCTCGTCGTCCAGGACCGCACCGCGCCGCGCAGCGTCAACGTCGGCTTCTACCACGAGGTGTGAGAGCCGGGGGCCAAAGATCGCTCAGGCCAGTACCCGGGCCAGCGCGAAGCCGTCGTAGCCCTTGCTGCCGACCGTCTGGATCGCCGTACCGCTCAGCCGCGGATGCGAGGCGATCAGCTCGATCGCGGCACGCGTGCCCACGACGTCCGGCTCGGTGCTGCCCGCGTCGAGGACCCGGCCGCCGCGCACCACGTTGTCCACGACGATCAGGCTGCCGGTGCGGGTGAGCCGCAGCGCCCACTCCACGTAGTGCGGGTTGTTGGCCTTGTCGGCGTCGATGAACACGAGGTCGAACGGGGCCGGGTTCTCGTCGGCGAGCTTGGGCAGCGACTCCAGGGCCGGGCCCACCCGCACCTCCGCGATCCGGTCCAGGCCGGCCCGGGCGATGTTCCGGGCGGCCACCTCGGCGTGCTTGGCGTTGTACTCCAGCGAGATGAGTCTGCCGTCCTCGGGCAGCGCGCGGGCCATCCAGATGGTGCTGTAGCCGCCGAGGGTGCCGATCTCCAGGATGTGCCGCGCGCCCTGCACCTGGGCGAGCAGCTGGAGGAACTTGCCCTGTGCCGCCGTCACGGCGATGTCCGGGAGCCCCGCGGCGTCGTTCTCCCGCCGGGCCGCCCGGAGCGCCTCGTCGTCGGGTGCCAGGTGATCGGTGAAGTACGCGTCGACATCGTCCCAGAGCTGGGAGTCGCTCATGCTCCTGCTGCCTTTCCCGAGTGTCTGCCCTTCCCCCCGCATCGTCTCAGCCGACGGGGGCCGACGGGGAGACCGGCGGCGGAGGCTGCACGGGCGGCGGCGGAATCACCGGCCGCCGCGAACGCCGTACGACGATCAGGGCGACGGCGGAGCCGGCCAGGAGCAGAACGCCGCCGACCGTGAGCAGCCAGGCCGGGATCCCGGCGATCTCGCGCAGCCGGTCGTCGTAGATCACCTGCTGGACCGGGGTGTCGGCGGCGGCCCGGCGCAGCTCGTGGTCGCCGGAGATACGGGCGGGCTCGGGGAACCACTGGGTGAGCGCGGTCAGATACGGCGTCCCGGCGGCCAGTTCGCCCAGGCTGCTGTCGTCGTGCGTGCGGAGGCGGCCCGCGAAGACCACGCTGGGCGGGAGCCCCCCGATCGTCGAGCGCGTCTGCATGCGGTGCGCGGCGAGGACGTACAGGCCGAGGGACTGCGGCCGGGTCGCCAGGCGGGACAGCCGCATCGGGTACACCGGGGCGTCCGCGGCGAAGGTGAGGTGGATCGGGTCCAGCGCGCCGTGCAGCGCGGCGCCGGCCGTGTCCGGGGCGAGCCGGACGGCCACGTACTCCCAGTGCCGGTCGACGTACGGCTGCAGGGCGCTCTTCAGCCGGGCGGGCAGGGAGAAGCCGTGGGCGTGCAGCCAGTCGCCGAGAGCGGCCGGGTCGGTGGCGGTCAGCCGGGCCACGTCGAAGGGGCCGAGCCGCTGCCGGTCGACCACACCGACGGCGCTGCCGGGCCGGGGTGCGTCGTCGCCGTAGGTGTCGTGGCTGTCGAAGGGCCAGTCGCCGTTCTCGGGCCAGAAGTGGTACCGCGTGCGGTGGACCGGCTGGATGGCCTTGGCCAGCTGGTCGAAGAGGGCGGGGTCGCCGAGGCGGACGCCGGCGCGGTGCGGGACGGGCATGATCCAGGCGGCGTGCCGCGCGTCGCCGTTCACCGTCAGCCGCATCACGATCTGCTCCTGACGGCCGTCCCAGCGCAGTACGGACTCCTCGTCGGCGACGGATATCCGCGCCGACGGGTCCGGCACCATCGCGCCGCAGCCGCAGGCGTAGGCCGGCGCGATGAGCCAGGTCAGCTGGATGCCGAGAAGGGTGAGGACGAGGGTGAGGATGCGGGCGCGTTTCACGGGGCAACAGACGGCGCCGGTGCGTGAACGGTTCCCTGTGCTGGTGCCGCCCCGAAGGGGCGCGGGGAACTGCGCCACCAGCCACAGCGCACCCGCACCCGGCATACCCCCGGCCCCCCTACGGCGCTTGGCGGCCCTCGACCGACGGCGCCGAACCGGGCAACGGCCGGCCGGCCGACTCGGACATCCGCCACACCGCGAAACCGCCCACGACGGCCGCGGCCATCATGTAGTACGCGGGCATCATCATGTTCCCCGTCGCCCCGATCAGCGCGGTCACGACCAGCGGAGTCGTCCCGCCGAACAGGGACACGGACACGTTGAACCCGATGGACAGGGACCCGTACCGCACCCGCGTCGGGAAGAGAGCGGGCAGCGCGGCCGGCATGGCCGCCGTGAAGCAGACCAGCAGCAGACCCAGCGCACCCATGCCCAGCGCTACGGCGAGCAGGCTGCCCTGGCGGATCAGCAGCAGGGCCGGCATCGACAGGATCAGGAAGCCCGCACAGCCCGCCGCGATCACCGGCCGGCGGCCGACCCGGTCGGTCAGCGCGCCCGCGAACGGCTGGACGATCATCATCAGCACCATCACGCCCAGCACGACCAGCAGGCCGTGCGTCTCGTCGTACTTCAGCTCGCTGGTCAGATAGCTCGGCATGTACGACAGCAGCATGTAGTCGGTGACGTTGAAGACCAGCACCAGGCCCATGCACAGCAGCAGCGCCTTCCACTGGCCCGCCACCATCTCGCGCAGCGGCACCTTCGGCCGGGCGGCCTCCGCCTTCTCGACCTCGGCCGCGAACGCCGGGGTCTCCTCCAGCCGCATCCGCAGGTACAGGCCGATGATGCCCATCGGACCGGCGATCAGGAACGGGATCCGCCAGCCCCAGGAGAGCAGGTCCTCGGAGGACAGCAGAGCGGTCATCACGGTGACCAGACCCGCACCGCCGATGTAGCCCGCCAGCGTGCCGAACTCCAGCCAGCTGCCGAAGAAACCGCGCTTCTTGTCCGGGGCGTACTCGGCGATGAAGGTCGACGCGCCCGCGTACTCACCGCCCGTGGAGAAGCCCTGCACCAGCCGGGCGGCCAGGAGCAGCAGCGGGGCGCCCACGCCGATCGACGCGTACGACGGGATCAGACCGATCGCGAACGTACCCACCGCCATCATGATCATCGTCAGGGCGAGGACCTTCTGACGGCCCACACGGTCGCCCAGCGGGCCGAAGACCATGCCTCCGAGCGGCCGGACCAGGAACGCCGCCGCGAAGGCGCCGAACGTCGACAGCAGCTGCGCGGTCGGGTTGCCGGACGGGAAGAAGACCTTGCCCAGCGTGACGGCGATGTAGCTGTAGACACCGAAGTCGAACCACTCCATCGCGTTGCCCAGCGCGGCGGCCTTCACGGCGCGCTTGACGAGCGCGGGGTCGGTGACGGTGACGTCGCGGGCCTGGGCGGCCCGCCGGGTCTTCAAGGACGGGGACGGGGAGACGGCTGTGACGGTCGCCAAAACGGGGCTCGCCTACCTTTCGACGGGGACAGGGGCGCGGTCCGTACGGCGACGCTGCCGGGAAACGGGCCGAAAAGTGACCATAGGCGGCGTTCGGCACCTTACGTCACGTACGCGAGTAGCTGCAGAGTGCAGCTAAATGGGGCATACGCAGGTACGTCTGCCCGCTCATGACGAGGCATTCCGGGCTTCCGGTGTGATCCTTCTCGCGCCCTGAACGGGCAACCGGGCGTGCCGCGGCGCGTGCCCGTCGGGCTCCCTCGGTCCCGCACTCGAACCACACCGTCTTTCCGAGTCATGGTCGGTCTTGCTCGGCGGACAGGGGAGTCGAACCCCCTGCGCCGCCATCGCCCTCCGCGACTCCAAGACCCCGGCGGGTCTACAACCGCTGAATGATCGTCCCGGTCGCCAGCCCGCCGCCCGCACACATACTGATCAGGGCGAACTCCTTGTCCGTGCGCTCCAGTTCGTGCAGGGCGGTGGTGATCAGGCGGGCCCCCGTCGCCCCCACGGGGTGGCCGAGGGCAATCGCACCGCCATTCACGTTGACCTTGTCCAGGTCCTGTTCGAAGACCTGGGCCCAGCTCAACACCACGGACGCGAAAGCCTCGTTGATCTCGACCAGGTCGATGTCCTTCAACGACATCCCCGCCTTGCCCAGCACCGCGCGCGTCGCGTCGATCGGTCCGTCCAGATGGAAGTGCGGGTCGGCGCCGACCAGCGCCTGGGCGACGATCCGTGCCCTCGGCTTCAGCTTCAGCGCCCGGGCCATCCGCTTCGACGCCCACATGATGGCCGCCGCCCCGTCCGAGATCTGCGACGAGTTGCCCGCCGTATGGACCGCCGTCGGCATCACCGGCTTCAGCCTCGCCAGCGCCTCCACCGACGTGTCCCGCAGGCCCTCGTCCTTGTCGACCAGTCGCCACATGCCCTGACCGGCGTACTGCTCCTCCTCGGTGGTGGGCACCTGCACGGCGAACGTCTCCCGCTTGAAACGTTCCTCCGCCCAGGCCAGCGCCGCCCGCTCCTGGGACGACAACCCCAGCGCGTCGACGTCCCCCCGCGAAAGCCCCCGATGGCGCGCGATCCGCTCCGCCGCCTCGAACTGGTTCGGCAGGTCGACGTTCCACTCGTCGGGAAACGGCTTGCCCGGACCGTGCTTCGAGCCCGAGCCCAGCGGGACCCGGCTCATCGCCTCGACACCGCAGCTGATCCCGACGTCGATCACGCCGGCCGCGACCATGTTGGCCACCATGTGCGAGGCCTGTTGCGAGGAGCCGCACTGGCAGTCGACCGTCGTCGCCGCCGTCTCGTACGGGAGCCCCATGGTCAGCCACGCCGTGCGCGCGGGGTTCATGGACTGTTCGCCGGCGTGGGTGACCGTGCCGCCGACGATCTGCTCGACCGCGTCGGCGGGGATGCCGGTGCGCCCGAGGAGCTCACGGTAGGTCTCGCCCAGGAGGTAGGCGGGGTGCAGGTTGGCTAGCGCGCCGCCGCGCTTGCCGATGGGGGTGCGTACGGCTTCGACGATCACGGGTTCGGCGGCCATGGGTGCGGGTCCTCTCCGAGAGGGCTCTCCTCCAGAACTAGTACGCGTTCTAGTTCCGTTCAGCAGTCTGCTGACGCGATGTCCATCACCGCAAGGGTCTTGCAGTGGATTGAGGGCGTCGCGCCTCTTGCCACTTGTAGAACCCGTTACTACGTTCACGGCAGTTCGCTGATGGACCGTCAGGACTTATCGACGGGAGCCGCCGATGCACTGCCCCGCGCTGCCCGACGGGTTCGACTTCACCGATCCCGATCTGCTGCACCACCGTGTGCCCCTGCCCGAGTTCGCCGAGCTGCGCCGCGCCGAGCCGGTCCGCTGGATCCCGCAGCCGCACGGCATCGCGGGGTTCGCCGACGCCGGCTACTGGGCCGTCACCCGGCACGCCGATGTCAGGTACGTCTCCACGCACCCCGAACTCTTCTCCTCCACCGTCAACACCGCGATCATCCGCTTCAACGAGCACATCCAGCGGGACGCGATCGACGCCCAGCGGCTGATCCTGCTCAACATGGATCCTCCGGAACATACGCGGGTACGGCAGATAGTGCAGCGCGGCTTCACGCCACGTTCCATCCGCGCCCTGGAGCAGCGGCTCCGCGCGCGGGCGGAGGCGATCGTCGCGGGAGCCCGCGCCCGCTCCGGCCCTTTCGACTTCGTTACCGAGGTCGCCTGTGAGCTGCCCCTGCAGGCCATCGCCGAGCTGATCGGCGTACCCCAGGAGGACCGGTCCAAGATCTTCGACTGGTCCAACAAGATGATCGCCTACGACGATCCCGAGTACGCCATCACCGAGGAGGTGGGCGCGCAGTCGGCCGCCGAGATCATCGCCTACGCGATGAACATGGCCGCCGAGCGGAAGCAGTGCCCGGCCCGGGACATCGTCACGACCCTTGTCGCGGCGGAGGACGAGGGCAACCTCAACTCCGACGAGTTCGGCTTCTTCGTGCTGATGCTGGCGGTGGCCGGCAACGAGACGACCCGGAACGCCATCACGCACGGGATGCACGGCTTCCTCACCCACCCCGACCAGTGGGACCTCTTCAAGCGCGACCGTCCGGCCACCACGGCCGAGGAGATCGTGCGCTGGGCGACCCCGGTCAACGCCTTCCAGCGGACGGCCACCCAGGACACGGAACTGGGCGGGGCCCGGATCAGGGAGGGTGATCGCGTCGGGCTCTTCTACGCATCGGCCAACCACGACCCCGAGGTCTTCACCGACCCCGACGCCTTCGACATCAGCCGTGATCCCAATCCCCACCTGGGCTTCGGCGGTGGCGGGCCGCACTACTGCCTGGGCAAGTCCCTGGCCGTCCTCGAAATCGATCTGATCTTCAACGCGATAGCCGACGCGATGCCCGGTCTGCGGCTGGCCGAAGCGCCCCGCCGGCTGCGCTCGGCCTGGATCAACGGCGTCAAGGAACTCCTGGTCACCACCGGCTGACCAAGGGCTCATTCCCGGCCGGACGCCACCACCGCCAGCACGCCCGACGCCACCGCCGCGATCAGCAGCGGAATGCCCAGGCCGTGATGGAGGACCAGCCATGCGCCCAGGCAGGCGCCGGCCAGCATGGCGATCACCGAGGCCGTGCGGCGCGGTGAGCGGTGCCCGGTCTTGTCACCGAGCCGGGACTCGGACGCCAGGCCGGTCAGGGTCATGGTCAGGACCGTGGTGGTCAGGTCGGCGACGCCCAGCTTGCGGACGGTCGCGTTGCGCAGGCCCATCGCGAACGCCGTCAGGGCGATCAGGGCGTAACGGGTGCCGGTGGTGTCCGGCCAGGCGAAGGCCACCGCCGCCGAGGCGCCGACCAGGGCCGCTTCCGAGGCCAGCGTCAGGCGGGTCCACCGGCGCCGGGAACCGGCTGCGGCGCGGGCCGCCACCCGGCCGCCCGTCACCGCGCCGAGCAGGAAACAGGCCAGCGAGGTCGCCGTGTGCGGGACGGAGAAGCCGGGCGCGCCGGCTGCCGCGAAGCCCAGCACGACCACGTTTCCGGTCATGTTGGCGGTGAAGACCCGGCCCAGGCCCAGATAGCTGACGGCGTCGATCAGACCGCTCACCACGGTCAGGGCCAGCAGTACGACGACCAGCCGCAGCCCGCGCACCTCGGGGTCGTACGTCTGCGCTGCCGGTGCTTCCTCCGCTGCGCTCACCGCTCCAGTTGACCACGCCGGGCGGATGAGGGAACGCCGAAGGCGGCGGCCCGGGATCGGGCCGCCGCCTTCAGGGGCTTTGGGTGTCGGCTCAGTACCAGCCGTTGGCCTGCCAGAAGCTCCAGGCCTTGGCCGGGCTGCCGTAGCGGGAGTTCATGTAGTCCAGGCCCCACTTGATCTGGGTGGCCGGGTTGGTCTTCCAGTCGGCACCGGCCGAGGACATCTTCGACGCCGGCAGGGCCTGGACCAGGCCGTACGCGCCGGAGGAGCTGTTGGTGGCGGTCGGGTTCCAACCGCTCTCCCGCTCTACGATCTTGCTGAACGCGTTGAACTGCCCGGCGTCCGGGATCATCTTGTGCGCGATCGCCTGAGCGGAGGAGGCCGAGGCGGGCGCGGCCTGGGCGGGCGCCGCGGACAGCGCCATACCGGCGGTGGCGGCGGCCACGGCGGCGGCGGTGAGGACCTTCTTCGGGGAAGCGATGCGGCGGATGAAGGAGACGGACACGGAGAACCTCTTGCGTCGGGGACAGTGGATCGCCCGCATGGGATGGACCACGCGCTGTGGCCGCATGCGTCGGCGCCGCGGCCCTGAGGGCTCGTGGCGCCTGGCGACGTCGTCCAGACAAGCAGGCCCGAAGTCGGTCCGCAATGACCCCTTTTACTAGTTGTGGCCGGATCGCCGGGAATCGTCGCCTCTGTGGCGTGGCTCTCAATGTGCAGGTCAGCGGGGGTGCCGGAAGGGATGTATCAGACATTTAGGGCTACGGCCCCGGATCGTAGGTGACCTGCGTCATGTGGGGTGCTTCACCGTCTCGCACACCGTGCGGATACGGCGGCTCACCCATCGCGCTCGTCGAATGTGACCGCGGTCTCGAAGGCGGCCCGCCGGGTGGCCCGGCGCAGCGCGCGCAGCACGGCCGGCCCGAGAGCGAGGGTCAGCGCCACCGTGCAGACGGCCCGGCCCAGGTCCCAGCCGAGCGAGGTGGCCAGGCAGTAGGCGAGGAAACGGGCCAGGTTGGCAGGGACGGAGGCATGTGCGTCGAAGGAGATGTCCGAGGCGGAGGCGCCCATGAACGGCCAGCCCGCCAGATTCATCACCGTGCCGTAGGCGAAGGCGGCGAGGAAGCCGTAACCGGCCAGCAGCAGCAGTTCGCCGCGCCCCCGCAGCCGCACCGGCCCCGGCAGCAGCCCCGCGCCCATCGTGAACCAGCCCATCGACAGCATCTGGAACGGCAGCCACGGCCCGACCCCGCCCGTGAGCAGGGCGGACGCGAACATCGTCACCGAGCCCAGCGTGAAGCCGAAGCCGGGCCCCAGCACCCGCCCGCTGAGTACCATCAGGAAGAACATCGGCTCGATCCCGGCCGTACCCGCGCCGATCGGCCGCAGCGCGGCCCCCGTCGCCGCCAGCACGCCCAGCATGGCCACGGCCTTCGGCCCGAGATCCGACTCGGAGATCGTCGCCGCCACGACCGCGACCAGCAGCACCAGCAGGCCCGCGAAGAGCCAGGGCGCGTCCTGCGCGTGGGCGCTCAGCTGCGAGGTGGGCGGGGCGAGGAAGGGCCAGCAGAAGGCGACCACGCCGACCGCGCTGACCAGCGCCAGCGCGGCGAGCGAGCGGGGGCCGAGCCGGACGGCGTGCAGCCGTGTGGCTGTCGGCCGAGTGGCACTCGGCCGTACGGCGCCCGGCCGTGCGGCGCTCATCCGAGGGCCTCCCGTACCTGGGCCACGGTGAGCCACTGCTGCGGGGCGAGGATCTTCGTCACCTGCGGCGCGAAGGACGGCGAGGAGACGACGATCTGCGCCGTCGGCCCGTCCGCGATCACCTCTCCCTCGGCGAGCAGCACCACCCGGTGCGCGATCTCGGCCGCCAGCTCCACGTCATGCGTGGCCAGCACGATCGCGTGCCCCTCGGCGGCGAGTCCGCGCAGCACGGTCACCAGGCGGCCCTTGGCCGCGTAGTCCAGCCCGCGCGTCGGCTCGTCGAGCAGCAGCAGGGGCGGCCGGGCGGTCAGTACGACGGCGAGGGCGAGCGCGAGGCACTGGCCCTCGGACAGGTCGCGGGGGTGTGTGTCGTCCGTGATCCCCGGCAGCAGCTCGGACACCAGGGTTCGGCAGGTGCCGGGCTCGGCCCCCGCGTCCCGGTCGGCCGCCGCGCACTCGTCGGCGACCGTGTCGGCGTAGAGGAGGTCCCGTGGCTCCTGCGGGACGAGGCCGACGCGGCGGACGAGGTCGCGGGGGGTGGTGCGGTGGGGGATGGCTCCGCCGACGGTGACGGCGCCGGACGTGGGGATGACCAGTCCGACGAGGGAGCTGAGCAGGGTGGACTTTCCGGCGCCGTTACGGCCCATGAGGGCGATGGTCTCGCCGGGGGTGACGGTCAGGTCGACGTGCCGGAGGGCGTCCATGCGGTCGCGGCGGACGGAGAGGGAGCGCACTTCGGCGATGTGGGGTTGCCGGGGTTCCGGTGCGGGCGTGGGGCGGCGACGGAAGAGGCGCCGGCGGATGGAGCCGGCCGGGGGTCGGTCCGCTTGCCGGCGCCGGCCGGATACCTCCCCCACTCCCGGCTTCGCCCGAGCGGGGGAACCCCCATCGCCCGCCCGCGCCGCCCCAGCGGCACGACTGCCCGTGGCTGCGACGGTTGGGGCCAGGAGTTCTCGCAGGTCGGCGGCCCTGCGGCGGGCGTCTCGTACCGTCAGGGGGAGGGGGGACCAGCCCGCCAGGCGGCCCAGGTCGACCACCGGAGGGAACACGGGGGACACGGCCATCACCTCTGCCGGGGTGCCGACGACCGGAGGTTCGCCGGGGCCCGGCAGGAGCACGACCCGGTCGGCGTACTGGATCACGCGTTCCAGGCGGTGCTCGGCCATCAGGACCGTCGTGCCCAGGTCGTGCACCAGGCGCTGGAGCACCGCGAGGACCTCCTCCGCCGCGGCCGGGTCCAGTGCCGAGGTCGGCTCGTCCAGGACCAGTACCTGCGGGTGCGGGGTGAGGACCGAGCCGATCGCGACCCGCTGCCGCTGTCCGCCGGAGAGGGTGGCGATGGGGCGGTCGCGCAGTCCGGCGAGGCCCAGCAGATCGAGGGTCTCCTCCACCCGGCGCCGCATCACGCCCGGGGGGAGCCCCAACGACTCCATGCCGTAGGCGAGTTCGTCCTCCACGGTGTCGGTCACGAAGTGGGCGAGCGGATCCTGCCCCACCGTGCCGACCACGTCGGCGAGTTCGCGCGGCTTGTGGGTGCGGGTGTCCCGGCCGGTCACCGTGACGCGGCCGCGCAGGGTGCCGCCGGTGAAGTGCGGCACCAGACCGCTCACCGCGCCGAGCACGGTCGACTTGCCCACCCCGGACGGGCCGACGAGCAGCACCAGTTCGCCTTCCGGCACCTCGAAGTCGACGCGCCGGACCGTGGGTTCGGCCGCACCGTCGTACGTCACGCTGACATCCTCGAAGCGGATCACGACGGCTCCTTGGGGGCCATGGGGGCTTTGGGGGCCTGGGGTACGACGAAGGCGGGGAGGAGGGCGAGGAGGACCGCCGCGGCGGGCCACAGGGGCAGGGTGGGGGCGATCAGGGGGACGACACCGGGGTGCAGGGACTCCGGGTCGCGGGCCGAGGCGAGCGTGAGCAGCGCGGCCACGGCGACACCGGAGCCGGCGACCAGCCAGGCCCGCGCGTCCCACGGGTCCGGCCGGTACCGGGTGCGCAGCGAACGCCGGCCGCCGAGCCGCAGACCCGCGAGCGCGGCGGCGACACCCGCGAGCAGCAGCGGGATGCCGTATGCGCCGCCCTCCGCGGTGAGCAGCCCGTACGTCCCGGCGCACACGCCGAGCAGGCCGCCGAGGGTGAGTACGGCCGTCGTACGGCGGACGCGGGCGGGGACCTCGACAGTGCGGCCGTAGCCGCGGGCCTCCATCGCGGCGGCGAGCGCGACCGAGCGTTCCAACGCGCCCTCCAGCACCGGCAGTCCGACCTGCAGCAGACCGCGCAGGCCCCGGTCCGGGCGGCCGCGCAGGCGGCGGGCGGCGCGCAGGCGCTGGACGTCGGCGATGAGGTGCGGGGCGAAGGTGAGGGCGACGACCACGGCGACGCCGGTCTCGTACAGCGCGCCGGGCAGGGATTTCAGCAGCCGGGTGGGACTGGCGAGCGCGTTCGCCGCGCCGACGCAGATCAGGAGGGTGGCCAGCTTCAGCCCGTCGTAGGCGGCGAAGACGAGCGCCTCGGCGGTGACCTTGCCGCCCAGACGGATGCCCTGTGCCCAGTGCGGGAGCGGGACTTCGGGGAGGGTGAGCAGGGTGTGGGTGCCGGGGATCGGGGAGCCGAGCGCCACCGCGAAGAGGAGGCGGATGAGGAGGACGGCGAGGGCGAGCCTGGCGAAGGCCGTGTAGGCGTGGGAGGTGGGGGTGGGCGTGCGGTGTGCTGCCACGACGTAGGCGGAGGCGGATATCAGGAGGGCGAGGAGGAGGGGGTTGGTGGTGCGGGTGGCGGCGGTACCGAGGCTCAACGACCAGAGCCACCAGGCACCGGGGTGCAGTTGTGCTCGGCGCCTTCCCCGGCCGGGGGAGCTCCCCGAACGGGCGCGGGGCTGTATCCGGTCGGCGGCTGCCGCCGCGTGGACGCGCTCAGCCCCCACCGGGCCGCAGTCAGACGGAGTCATCGCGTCGCCGTCGGGACTGCCACACCGCCGCGCCCGCGAGCAGGGCGACGACACCCGCGCCGATCGGCAGCCCCAGCGAGGGGCCGCTTTCCGAACCGCCGCTCTTTTCCCCTGGCTTCTGGCCGGCGGCCACTTGCTCCCCGCACCCCCTCTTCGGATACCCCGCGATCGCACACAACAGCGCGTTGGTGTCGTACCGGAGCGGCTTGGCCACCGCGGCCAGCGCGTCCGCCGTCGTCGCGTCGGCAGACACCCGCGCGCACGCCGTGCGACGCGCCGGCGGTGTCTCGCCGGACGGCGCGTCCGCGGCGGTGCCGAAGTCGAGGACCAGAGCCACCCGCTTCGTACCGGACGTGGCGGGCGTCCCCGCACAGATCGTGCCGAAGTCCGCCGCGCCGCGGGGCCGGCTCGCGTCCGCCGAGTCCGCGCTCACCGCGAACCGGAAGCCCTCCACGGCGCCGTCGTCGGGACGGACGGCCGACGGGCCCTGCGTGGCGTACGCCCAGTGTCCGCCCGTCCGCTCCCAGAAGGACCAGTAGCGGTAGCCGGCGGCGTGCGCCTGCCCGGTCCCGGCCAACAGGACGAGCGCGGCGCCCAGCAGGCTCGCGGCACGGCGGACCGCGGTCACGGCCGCTTCTTCTTCCGGCCGCTGAGCAGGAAACCGACGCCGATGCCCGCGATGAGGCAGACGCCGACGACCCACCAGACACCGAGGCCCGAGCCGCCGTCGGACTTCGTCTTCTCCTTCTGCTCGGTCGCCATCTGCGGGGCGGGGCCCAGTGCGTTGAGGGACCGGACCAGGCTCGTGCCGCCGAAGTCACCCGGCTGTGCGCCCACCGCGTGCGCGGCGAGGATCAGTTGGGCGTACGCCGCCGGACCGCTCTGCGCCGCCCACTGGGAGGCGTTCTTCTCCAGCCAGGCGTACGACGCCTTCGCCTGCTCGGTGCGCCCGTCCGCGGCGAGCGCGACGACCGTGTCCGCCGTGTTGCCGAAGTCCGGCTGGTCCTTGGCGCCGGGCAGCACGGACTGCAGGTGCCCGGTCCTGGCGACGGCCGCCGCCAGGTACGCGCCGGCGTTGTCCGCCACCCGCGCGGGGGTGGGGTGGTCGGTCCGGGTGCAGGCGGCGTGCGCGGGTGCCTTGCCGGCCTGCGCGACGAATCCCTTGCCGAGCGCGCCGAGCACCCCGGCCGCCGTCGCGTCGGCGTTGGCAGCCAGCTTGCCCTTCTTGTCCGGCTGGAAGGCGAGGGCACCGCCGCCGTCCTGGTCGCAGCGGAGGGACATGGCGGCCAGCAGGTCGTAGGGCGACTTGCCGGACTTGCGTACGTTCGCCGGGTCCGTGCCGACCGCGGTCAGCGCGCCGATGACGACGGAGGTGGAGTTGGCGTCGCTGGCCCCGGCCGGAAGGTAGCCCCAGCCGCCGTCCTTGTTCTGCACCGACTTCAGCCAGGTCACCGCCTTGCCGACGGTGTCGTCGTGGCCGCCGGCCGCCTTCAGGGCCTGGACGGCGGCGGCCGTGCTGTTGGTGTCCACCATGACCTTGCTGTCGCAGGCCTTGGCGGGGGTGGCGCGGAAGGCGGCGAAGGCGCCGCTCGCACACTGCTGGCCCGCGAGCCA
Source organism: Streptomyces sp. NPDC007205 (assembly GCF_040634095.1). Lineage (NCBI taxonomy): Bacteria > Bacillati > Actinomycetota > Actinomycetes > Kitasatosporales > Streptomycetaceae > Streptomyces > Streptomyces sp. NPDC007205. Next base: position 160,971 of record NZ_JBEYEW010000011.1, on the reverse strand, counting down.
GTCCACGGCCTGCGTGGCCGGACGGTAGCCGAGGGTCCGTTGGGCGATCAGCGTCAGCGACTGGCGCCACACGCCGTCGTAGGTCGGGTCGGACGTGCCGTACAGCCCCGAGGGGATCGCGACCTTCGGAGACGGGGACGGGCCGGCGGCCGTGGCGGGTGCGGCGGCGGCCAGCACGCCTACGGCGGCGAGAGCCGCGGCACTGCGGCGGACGTTCATGGTCGGCGACTGCCTCTCCCTGCGGGGAGCCGGGCAGCGCGCGGGTGGGCCCCGGGCGGCTCGGCTCCGTAAACCTCGACGGTGCCGTGCGCGACGGGCGGCCGACGCACACAAGCCGGTCAACGTGCCGTACGGGGCATTCCGGCTCACCATGCTCGGGATGGTTGACGGTTGCGGGTCAGCGCCGGAATTGCACCGGCTTCCCCCCGTACGGGTGTGATGACGACGCCGCCACTTTACCGGCAGCCCCGCGCGAGCTGAGGGGTGGCTGTGGGCACACGGTGGCGGTGACCAGGGTCACGGCCATGACGGAGCCGGGGAGGCCGCCGGGGTGACGCGGTCCCCGAGGGCGCCGCGATGGCGTACGTACGACAGCACGGCTGTCCGCCACCGCGGGTGCGGCCCACCGGTTCCCGCACCTGCCTGACGCTGGAACGACGGTGACCCGGCCGGGGCGTTACCGCCGCACACCCGCACCCCCAAGGCGCCCGCCGCGCACCGGCACTCCCAAGGCGCCCGCCGCGCACCGGCACCCTCAAGGCGCCCGCCGCGCACCGGCACCCTCAAGGCGCCCGTCGCGCACCCGCACCCTCAAGGCGCCCGTCGCGCACCGGCACTCCCAAGGCGCCCGTCGCGCACCGGCACTCCCAAGGCGCCCGTCGCGCACCGGCACTCCCAAGGCGCCCGTCGCGCACCCGCACCCTCAAGGCGCCCCCTCCCCACCCGCACTCCCAAGGCGCCCGCTGCCCACCCGCTACGCCGCATCCAACGCCCGCTCGCACTCCAGGGCATCCGCGCCCTCGACGACCCAGTACTCCCGCGGAGCCCGCCGGCAGGCGCCGTCGGCGAACCGGATCGCCGCCGCCCGCTGCCGCGTGGGTGTCACATCCGCCACCGCCCCGCACGCGAGCGCCAGTGCCGCACCCACCAGGTCCACCCCCGTCGCCCGCTCCACGAGCCAGGGGATCAGGTCACCGGGCAGATGCGGCGAGACACCGGTGACCCTCGGTCCCCGCTCGGTCAGTCGCAGGCCCACGTGCGTGACGGCGTGCCTGAGGCCGAGCGCCCGCACCGTGCGTTCCACGGTCCGCCGCACGAACCGGTTGTGCAGCAGGGCGTCATGAGCGTGGACGGAATGCCCCAGCGACGTCGTACGGGTCAGCGCGGCGATGCGGACCTCGTCGTCGAGGACGACGGCCTCGGCGGACACCAGCGGCTCCTGCGTGTCCTCCGGCCCCGCGGGCACCAACCGGTTCCGGAGCAGCAGCGCCCGTAACGCGGGCGGATCGGCGCAGACGGCGGCCGTCTCGTACGGCAGGCCCGGCAGGCCGAGCCGTCCGGTGATCCGCGCGGCCAGAGCCAGATGCGCCCTGCTCCAGGTCAGCACGCCGGCGACCGGGTGCCGGGCGGCGTACCGCGCCACCGTCTCGGCGGTCTCCGTCTCGTGCGCCGGGTCGGCCGCGAGATGGCCGGACAGGAACGGCCGTGCCCAGCCGGGCGCCGAGGTGTCGGCCAGCACCACCGGGCGTACGGCGGCGATCCGCGCCAGTGGGTATCCGCCGTGTGCGGGCCGTCCGGCCCCGAGCAGAAGGACGGGCTGCGGCATCGGCGCACCACCTTCGCAGGAGGAGCGGGACAGAGAAACACCCCGGATGCCGCTCCCCCATAGACGGCACCCGGGGCGGGTCTGAAGGGACCCGGGCGGGTCGAATCTTGCTCTCTGTGTCGTGATCCTCACCCGTCGCACCCTCAACTGTCAACGATTCCTGCCATCTTCGGCAGGAAGTCTTGTCCCGTCTGGTCCGCGAACGAGTGACCGGGTAGCCTCGCCGTCAGCCCAGCCGCCGAACGGACGACACGCCCAGGGGGGACCTCGGTGAGTGACGCCTACGCCTCGCTGGCCGCTGTCCTGGACCGGCTCGGCGAGTTGACCGGCCGGCCCGGCCGGCTGCCGGAAGTCCTCGACGTGGCCGACCTGTCCCATCGCACGGGCATCCCCGTGAGCGTCGTCGTCGAACTGCTCGCCGGCGGGCGGGCACCGGAGACCTCTCTGGCCGGACGGGTGCGCCAGCGGCTGGACTTCATCCGCGAGACCCGTCGCCGGCCCGACGGCAAGCGGTATTCGCTGGACGAGCTGGCGAGGATCGCCGGGACCAGCCGGCAGTGGCTGAGCGAATGGCGCAAGAGCGGGATGCCGGGCCTGCAGCACACCGACCGGCTGCGCCGCTTCTTCGGCCTGCCCGCCGGCTTCTTCACCGCCGACGAACCGGAGGCGCTGCAGGAGGCGTTGCGGCCGGTGCTGCAGAGTCTGGAGGCCGAGGCGGACCCGCTGGTGCGGCTGCGCGAGAGCGGCCTCATCCGACTCGCCGCCCGTGCCCCGCAGATGAACGCCCGACAGCTCGCCACGCTCGCCGACCTCGCCGAAATGATCATCACCGCAGAGCGCGGACTCAGCTGAGCCCGACCGGCCCCCGCGGGCCCTCAGCCGGCCTTCGCTGGACGGGCGGCCCGGCGCCAGCCCCCCGGCGGGGGCCACTCCCAGCTGCAGTCCATGCACCCGTCCAACAGGGACGCCCCACGAGATGCGACCGGATCACACCGCGCGGTACGTCACCGGATTACACGGCCACGTACGCCACCGGTTCGCTCCCCGCCAGCGGCTCCGCGCGGCCCTGCTTCACCAGGCGGCGCAGATGGGACTCGGCCTCGGAGACCGCGATGTTCCGGGAGTCGTAGGGGATCTGGGCCCAGGGGCGGTTCCACTCCATGCGCTCGGCGAGCTGCCAGGGGGTGAGCGGCTCGGCGAGCAGGGTGAGCAGGCCGGCCAGGCGCTCATCGTGGTGGTCGAGCAGCTCCCGTACCCGGCCGGGCGCGTCGGTGAAGGCGTGCTGGTGTGCGGGCAGGACCTCGGCGGGGGCGAGCCGGCCGACCCGCTCCAGGGAGTCGAGGTAGTCGCCGAGGGGGTCGGTCACGGTCGTGTCGTCGGGATCCTCGTACAGACCGATGTGCGGGGTGATCCGCGGAAGCAGGTGGTCGCCGCTGAACAGCCGTCCGTTGCCCGGCAGTTGGCCGGGGTGCTCCTCCTCCAGGTGCAGACAGACGTGGCCGGGAGTGTGGCCCGGGGTCCAGATCGCGCGCAGTCTGCGGCCGGGCAGGTCGAGGAGTTCGCCGGGGACGATCTCCCGGTCCGGCAGGGCGGGGGAGAGGCCGGGCAGGGTCCGAGGGGTGCCGGGGGCACGCAGCGGTGCGAGGTGTTCCTCCGGGGCGCCGGCCGCCGCGAGTTTGGCGCTCATGTAGGTGAACCAGCGCTCGGGCCGGGCCTCCCGGGTGCGCCGTACGACCGCGGTGTCGGCGGCGTGCATCGCCACCCACGCGCCCGATGCCTCGCGCACCCGGCCCGACAGACCATGGTGGTCGGGGTGGTGGTGGGTGATCACCACGCCGTGGATCTCGCCGGCCGAGGTGCCGCAGACGCGCAGCCCCTCCGCCAGCGTGTCCCAGGAGCCCGGGTCGTCCCACCCGGTGTCGACCAGCACCGGGCCGCGGTCGGTGTCCACCACGTACACCAGCGTGTGGCCGAGGGGGTTGTCCGGGATGGGAACCGCCACGGACCGTACGCCTCCGCCGTGCTCGCATGTCCGCACCATCGGCCCTCCACCCCTCCGGCCTCTCCGACCCACGGCCATTGCCCATGGTAACTAGAACTGATATCAGTTCTGAAACAGCGTCAGAAACAGCGCTGCGGCGGGAGGCGGCAGGCCATGACCGAGCTCGTGGAACACGGACAGCTGTTCATCGGCGGGGAGTTGACCGATCCGCTGGGCAAGGACGTCATCGAGGTGATCTCGCCGCACACCGAGGAGGTCATCGGCCGGGTGCCGCACGCCTCGCGGCAGGACGTGGACCGGGCCGTGGCCGTCGCGCGCCGCGCATTCGACGAGGGGCCATGGCCGCGGGCGACGCTCGAAAAGCGGATCGGGGTCGTCACCCGGATCAAGGACGCCATCGCCGCCCGGCACGAGGAGATCGCCCGGGTGATCTCCGCGCAGAACGGCTCCCCGTACTCCTGGAGCGTCCTCGCCCAGGCGCTCGGCGCGATGATGGTGTGGGACGCGGCGATCAGGGTCGCGCGGGACCTCACCTACGAGGAGCGCAGGGACGGCGTCCTCGGCCCGATCCTCGTCCGCCGGGAACCGGTCGGTGTCGTCGCCGCCGTGGTCCCCTGGAACGTCCCGCAGTTCGTCGCCGCCGCCAAGCTCGCCCCCGCGCTGCTGGCCGGCTGCACTGTCGTACTCAAGCCGTCCCCCGAGTCCCCGCTGGACGCCTATCTCCTCGGTGAGATCGCCCGCGAGGCCGGCCTGCCCGAGGGTGTGCTCTCCATCCTCCCCGCCGACCGCGAGGTCAGCGAGTACCTGGCCGGCCACCCCGGCATCGACAAGGTCTCCTTCACCGGCTCGGTCGCGGCCGGCAAGCGGGTGATGGAGGTCGCCGCCCGCAACCTCACCCGGGTCACGCTGGAGCTGGGCGGGAAGTCGGCGGCGGTCGTCCTGCCGGACGCGGACGTCGAGGCGGCGGTGTCGGGGATCGTCCCGGCGGCCTGGATGAACAACGGGCAGGCCTGTGTGGCCCAGACCCGCATCCTCCTCCCGCGTGCCCGTTACGACGAGTTCGCCGACGCCTTCGCGGCGGCCGGGAGCGCGCTGAAGGTCGGCGACCCACTGGACCCGGCGACCCAGGTCGGCCCGCTGGTCGCGCAGCGGCAGCAGCGCCGCAGCCTCGACTACATCCGCATCGGCCAGGAGGAGGGCGCCAAGATCCTCACCGGCGGTGGCCGGCCGGCGGGTCTGGAGCGGGGCTGGTACGTCGAACCGACCCTCTTCGGCGACGTCGACAACGCCATGCGCATCGCCCGCGAGGAGATCTTCGGCCCGGTCATCTGCCTGCTCCCGTACGACGACGAACCCGAGGCCGTGAAGATCGCCAACGACTCCGACTACGGCCTGTCCGGCAGCGTGTGGACGGCGGACGTCGAGCACGGCATCGAGGTCGCCCGGCAGGTCCGCACCGGCACCTACTCGGTCAACACCTTCAGCCTGGACATGCTGGGCCCGTTCGGCGGTTACAAGAACTCCGGTCTGGGCCGGGAGTTCGGCCCCGAGGGCTTCGGCGCCTACCTCGAACACAAGATGATCCACCTGCCGGCGGGGACGTGAGCATGGGCGACCGCTGGCACGTCGAGGTCGACCGGTCGCTGTGCATCGGCTCGGCCCAGTGCCTCCACCACGCCCCGCACGCCTTCCGCCTCGACTCCGCCCGCCAGTCCCACCCGGTGCGGGCGGACACCGACGCCGGCGAACCCGTCCTGGAGGCGGCGGAGGGCTGCCCGGTGGAGGCCATCCTGATCACCCTGCTGGAGAGCGGGGAGCCGGTGTTCCCGCCGGAGGAGTGAGGTGACGTTCCCTCCAGACCAGCTCCAGCTTCGTGAACTCGGCCGTGTATGCACCGTCCGGGAGAGCCGCTCGGAGGTAGTGGAGGTCGGTGGGGCGGAGCAGGGCGAACGCCGGCGCGGAGAGCGCGGCGAGGATGCGAGCCGCGTTCTTGGCCAGCCAGTCGTCCAGGCCGAGGTCGGCGGCAAGGCGGAGGAGGTCGACCACGGCTGACGGGTGGCGGGCGGCGGTCTCCCTGAGGTCGAGCCGCGTGAGGAGACCGTCGAGAAGGTGCACGGCCGCCGCGCCCCGTGGCACGGGGAACTGCCCCTCCCAAGTACCGCTGCTCCTGCCGAACCTGGTCAGCCGGAGCAGGAGGTTGAGGTACTCCTCGTCGTCGTCTTCGGCGGCGGTCGCGGACGCGTAGACCCTCATCTGGAGGGTGTTGAGCGCCTCGGCCAGCTGAGGACCGCCCCTGCCGAGGACGGCGTGCACGAAGTCCAGGAGCGACCGCTGGCCCGCCGCGGTGAGGAACATGCCGCTGTCCAGGACACCGGAGAGTTGACGGGCCACGGCAAGGAGTGATCGGTCCGGCAGGTCCTGTGCGTCTTGCCCCAGCTGACGGACCACGGCTTCCAGATAGGGCTCTGCCCCATGCTGCGGCAGGTGCCCGAGATGGCGCAGGCACCTGGCGTACAGGTCGGGCAGTACGGCTGGGTCGTACCAGTCCCGGCTGAGCAGGGCCATGAGCGAGTGCGCCGCCGACCGGGCGAAACCGTCTTCGTCCAGCTCGTACGACCGGAGTGTGCTGGGCAACTGGTGCAGGAGCGGGTGCGCGGCGTGCAACAGGAGCTCGGCGTCGCGGTCGCCGACGAACATCACTCGCCTCACCGTGTCCGAGATGTCGGACGGGGCGCCCTCCTCCGGCAGCATGTGCCGAGAGCCGGACGGCACGTCGGGGACGCCGAGTTGCCAGCTGAGTTCGTGCTGGACGAGCGGCACCCGGCGGGTACCGATCCGCAGGTCCGGCTCGCCCTCCCGCCCGCAGCGCTCCAGGTGCAGCGTGGAGGACAGCAGGTCCCAGGACTCCGCCGACAGCTGGGACTGCCAGAGCATCGCTCGCCGCCGCCACCCGTCGACCAGATCGGCGGACTCCAGCAGCGCCGACGCGTACACCTCGCCCGCCGCCAGAACCGCGATCAGCAGCAGGTTCGCCTCGTACACCGCTTTCCGGTACGTCATGGTCGCCGCTGTCGGTGCGTGGCCCGGGTCGGTGCGGTACGGAGGGTCCCACTGCGCCGCCCTGAACAGGCCGGCCAGCAGCGTGGGGAGCCGGTCGCGGTGTCCGTCCGCCGGCCAGCCTGCCAACATGTCGCGCAGGTTCTGCACCAGTTGGGCCCGGTCGGTGAGCGGGGTGAAGGACAGCAGCGCGTACAGCTCACCGTCGTCCACGGCTTCGGACTCCGCAAGCTTTCGCAGCGCCCGGTCGATGAGCCGGGCCGCCAGGTGCTCGCCGAAGGTCGCGTGCAGGAACTCGTAGCTGCGCAGGTGCTGGTCGCTCACCACGGCCTGCGCCTCGTGCACGAAGAAGAAGCGGCCGAACAGCGGCTCGGCGCCATGCGGCTCCTGGCCGGACGCCTCCGGGGCCAGCGTGCGCAGATCACCGTCCGCCTGCTCGCCGGTGATGGCCTGGGTCCCGCGGTGGAGCATGCCGAGGGCGATCACGGACAGGCGGTGCAGCTCGCGTTCGATCGCGGCGTCCTGCTCGGCCACCGGAAGCGGGCCGTCCTTGACGACCTGGCGGCGGACGAACCGCGTGAGCAGCCGCTCGTACAACTGGGCACGGTTGATGCTCTCGTAGCGTAGTCGGTGCAGGTCGCCGGTGACCGTGTCGTACAGGGCGAGCATCATCAGCAGCAGCGGTTGGGCCGCGAGTTCCGCGTGCTGGAGGACGGGGCCGAGGGCCAGCGGGTGCAGGCCGTGCTCTGCGAAATAGGGGGCGTTCGTGGTGTTCCAGATGGCCAGCCAGTGCTCGATCTCCGCCTCACCGAACGGCTCCAGTCGCAGTACTGGACTGTGGGTGGGGAGCTGCGCGCGGTCCGCGACCACGGTTCGGCTCGTCACGATCACGATCAGCGGGCGGCCCTGCGACGCCTCGCGCTTCTGGAACTGCTCGATCTGCCGTAGATAGCGCCACTGCCGGGCGGAATCGAGGAGTTGGGCGCCCGCCTGGAGCAGTTCGTCGAAACCGTCGAGCAGGAGGACCGGGATGGCTCCGGGCACGGACTCGGACCAGTCCGGCCAGCTGACCGCCCGTCCCGTCTCCTGTTCCAGTGCGTGCTCCAGCTGGGCCTGGAGGGCAGCCTCCGCAGGGGTGCGCCGCAGCTCCACCCGCAGTGGGCGGTACTCGGCGGCCGGCAGCCGGGCGGCGAGCAGCTTGGTGAGCAGGGACTTTCCGGCACCAGGATGCCCGAGCACCACGAGGGGCGCGCCCAGCGCGGGGAGGGTGATGAGGTAGGCGGCGAGGAAGCGCTCGATGTCGTCCTGAACGCGCTGCTCCTCCCACCACTTGTCCGAGGCGACCTTGTCCGTCGACCCCTCTGCGAGATCCGGCCCGGCCAGCCGGAAGCGGGGGTTGACGTAACCGTCCGCCAGACTCGGCAGCCGGGGGCCGCGCGAGCCGAGTTCGGCGATCGGGTCGTTCAGGCGGGAGCGGGTCGAGCCGGCATCGTTCGCCTGTCCCGCGAACCGGGCGAGCATCGCTCCCAGTTTGGCCAGCCCGGTTCCGTCGCCGTCCTCCGTGCCCTTCTCGATGCCGGCGCGGAGGCCGACCGCCAGCGCGAACTCCGGGCAGGCCGCGGCAAGCGGGCGGGCCAGCTGAACATAGTGATCGGTGAGCTCCCGCGCGGGTGCCGGCCCCCAGGTGCGCGGCAGCACCAACATTTCAGCCGGTATGCCGCGCCGAGTCCGCATCTGGGTCCGGGCCGCCCCGTTCACCAGATCCTCGGCCAGTCGCGCCCCGTCCTGGCTCAGCTTGTCCGTCCCGGACCGCACCAGCGCCGTAGCCACCAACACCATCCGGGCAGCTTGGAAGAGCGCGCAGCGCGGTACGCCGTGCGCGGCACGCACCCGCTCGGGGAAGCCGTCCAGCAGGACATCGATGATCCGCGGCGAGCCCCTGCCCTCCAGACCTGGGGCCGACAGCGCCTCGGCAGCGCCCCTCAGCCCCGGCCGGCCGCCGGCTAACAGGCGGACCGCTTCGTCGAACCGCATGTTCATGCAGCCGCTCACGTCAAGCGCCGTTGAGGATACGGGAGTTGGCGCCGAGCTCCCGGTGTTCGGGCGACGGACGTGCCCCCGCGCACTCTCGACCGCCTCCTCCACCTCCCCGTACCGCCCCCGCCACCACTCCACATCCAGCCGCAACCCCCCGGGCAAAGGGCCCCGGCCATGCCGTTCCGCGCACAGGAGCACGATCTCCCGTACCGCTTCCCACTCCGGGGCCTTGCGCCGATTCCCGTTCAGCAGTGCCGAAACCGAACCGGCACCGAGGCCGAGCCTCGCGGCGACGTCCACCTGCGGTACCCGGCACGCGCGCACCAGACGCCCGAGCCTCGCACAGAACTCCCCGGCCGGACCCGGCGCTGCTGCTGCCAACTCCCCGCTCCTTCGGTGCCGTTCAGCAAACGTCTCCAAAGCGTACGGCCTGACCTGCGCCTTTCGCCGGGACTTCGGCGGGATTCGGAGTTCGGCCAGGTCGGCGTTCCCGGGCGCCATCGTCATCGCACCAGGCCTTGGCCGTTCGTCCGGGAAGGAACACCATGAACGCCCAGCTCCCCCTCCTCCTCGCCACCCTCGTCTTCCTCGCCGTCTACGTCGGCGTCGTACTCCCCGCCGTATGGTCCCGTCGGCCGGCCCGCCGTACCGCCGCGCTCACGGTGCTCGGCCGGCTCCTGGACGCCCTGCGGCAGCGGAGGCGGCGGTGATCACGGATGGGTGCCGGGTTCCGTCAGGTCGATCAGGCGGCACACCGTCTCGATGTCGATCTTCACCTGGGCGATGGAGGCGCGGCCCGAGAGCCAGGTGATCAGGGCCGAGTGCCAGGTGTGCTCGATGACGCGGACGGCGGAGAGTTGCTCGGGCGTGGGGTGGTCGAGCCCCATCGCGTCGAGGATGATCGCCGTCGTCTGGCGGGAGACCTGGTCGACCTCGGGGCTGACACTGCGGTCGGCGAAGGTCAGCGCGCGGACCATCGCGTCGGCCAGGTGCGGTTCGCGCTGCAGCGCGCGGAAGGCCCGCATCAGGGTCTCCGCCACCCGCTCGGCGGCCGTGTCACCCGTCGGCGGTTTCTTGCGCAGCGTGCCGTGCATGTGCTCCAGCTGGTCCTGCATGGTGGCGACCAGCAGGTGCACCTTGGACGGGAAGTAGCGGTAGAGGGTGCCCAGGGCGACCTGGGAGGACTCCGCCACCTCGCGCATCTGTACGGCGTCGAAACCGCCCCGGCTGGCCAGCTGGGCGCTCGCGTGCAGGATCCGGCGGCGGCGGGCCTCCTGGCGCTCGGTGAGCGACGACGAGGGCCGGACCGTACTGGCTTCCCCCCTGGGTTCCGCAGGCATGTCCGCAGGCATGGGTCCCGTTCCGTGACAGTCGGTGAAGGCGTCTGTGGGGCACGTGATCAGACAGCATGGCAGGGCGACGCGCCGTGGCGTGAATCACCTGATCCACTGCTCACTGTGCCCCTACCTGCCGGTAGATTCAGAGCCTCTTGAACGATCAAGTCTGAAACTTGTTCTAGATTAGCGTCCCGTCGTAGTCTCGCGGGACAGTGCAGGCAGAAGGGGGCACGGAGTGACCGCTGAGGCCCGGGATGCGGGTGCCCAGGAGGAGCCCGCAGCCGACGGCGAGCGACCGCTCGACATCGCGCTCCTCACCTATAAGGGGAACCCGTTCTGCGGCGGCCAGGGCGTCTACGTCCGGCATCTCTCGCGCGAGCTGGCCCGGCTCGGCCACCGCGTCGAGGTCATCGGCTCCCAGCCGTACCCCGTCCTCGACGAGGGGTGTCCCGGACTCACCCTGACCGAACTGCCCAGCCTCGACCTCTACCGCCAGCCCGACCCCTTCCGCACCCCCGGGCGCGACGAGTACCGGGACTGGATCGACGCCCTGGAAGTCGCGACGATGTGGACCGGTGGCTTCCCGGAACCGCTGACCTTCTCGCTGCGCGCCCGCCGCCATCTGCGCGCCCGGCGCGGCGCGTTCGACGTCGTCCACGACAACCAGACCCTCGGCTACGGCCTGCTCGGCGACATCGGCGCGCCCCTGGTCACCACGATCCACCACCCCATCACCGTCGACCGGCAGCTGGAGCTGGACGCGGCCGACAGCTGGCAGCGCCGCTACTCGGTGCGCCGCTGGTACGCCTTCACCCGTATGCAGAAGCGCGTCGCGCGCCGGCTGCCCTCGGTCCTCACCGTCTCCGGCAGCTCCCGGCAGGAGATCGTGGACCACCTCGGCGTACGCGACGACCGCGTCCACGTCGTCCACATCGGCGCCGACACCGATCTGTTCGCGCCGAATCCGGCCGTACCCGAGGTGCCGGGCCGGATCGTCACCACCTCCAGCGCCGATGTCCCGCTCAAGGGGCTGGTGTTCCTGGTGGAGGCGCTGGCCAAGGTGCGCACCGAGCACCCGGCCGCCCATCTCGTCGTCGTCGGCAAGCGCCCCGAGGAGGGGCCGGTCGCGGCGGCCGTCGAGCGGTACGGCCTCGAAGGCGCCGTCGAGTTCGTCAAGGGCATCTCCGACGCCGAACTGGTCGACCTGATCCGCTCGGCCGAGGTCGCCTGTGTGCCCTCGCTGTACGAGGGCTTCTCGCTGCCCGCCGCCGAGGCCATGGCCACCGGCACCCCGCTGGTCGCCACGACCGGCGGCGCGATTCCCGAGGTCGCCGGACGCGACGGCGAGACCTGCCTGGCCGTACCGCCGGGCGACGCGGGGGCGCTGGCCGCCGGACTCGGCCGGCTGCTGGGGGACCGTGAGCTGCGGGTACGGCTCGGCCGTGCGGGCCGTGAGCGGGTGCTGCGGCACTTCACCTGGGCCCGCGCCGCGGAAGGAACCGTGGCCCACTACCGCGAGGCCATCGCCCGCTCCGCGGGACCGATACCCGGCCGCTCCACGGGACCGATACCCGGCCGCTCCACGGCACCGATACCCGGCCGCTCCACGGCCGCACCGAGTGTTGCTTCCGTGACCTCGACGAAGGTCGCGCCCGTGACCTCGACGAGTGACACCGGCGTCTACCCCGAAAGCAGGGCCACGTGCTGACCGTCGACTTCTCCCGGTTCCCGCTCGCCCCCGGCGACCGAGTCCTGGACCTCGGCTGCGGGGCCGGCCGGCATGCCTTCGAGTGCTACCGGCGCGGCGCCCAGGTCGTGGCCCTCGACCAGAACGGCGAGGAGATCCGCGAGGTCGCCAAGTGGTTCGCGGCGATGAAGGAGGCCGGGGAAGCACCGGAGGGTGCCACCGCCACGGCCATGGAGGGCGACGCGCTGGCCCTGCCCTTCCCGGACGAGTCCTTCGACGTCGTCATCATCTCCGAGGTGATGGAGCACATCCCCGACGACAAGGGGGTGCTCGCCGAGATGGTCCGCGTGCTCAGGCCGGGCGGCCGTATCGCCGTCACCGTGCCGCGCTACGGCCCCGAGAAGGTCTGCTGGGCGCTGTCCGACGCCTACCACGAGGTCGAGGGCGGCCACATCCGCATCTACAAGGCCGACGAACTGGTCGCGAAGATCCGCGAGGCCGGCCTGAAGCCGTACGGCAGCCATCACGCGCACGCCCTGCACTCGCCGTACTGGTGGCTGAAGTGCGCGTTCGGCGTCGACAACGACAAGGCGCTGCCGGTGCGGGCGTACCACAAGCTGCTGGTCTGGGACATCATGAAGAAGCCGCTCGCCACGCGGGTCGCCGAGCAGGCGCTGAACCCGCTGATCGGCAAGAGCTTCGTGGTCTACGCGACCAAGCCGCACCTGCCGCGTCTGTCCGAGACCTCCGAGGTGTCCGAGGTGGCCGCCAAGTGACCACTCCCCGGACAGAACACCTCGTCCTGCCCGGGGTCCTCACCGCCGGGCAGGCCGCCGCGACCGTCGCCGGCATCCTCGCCGTACAGCGGGAGGACGGCGCGATCCCGTGGTTCCGCGGGCACCACCTGGACCCGTGGGACCACACCGAGGCCGCGATGGCCCTGGACGCGGCCGGCGAACACGAGGCCGCCGAGCGGGCGTACAGCTGGCTGGCCCGGCACCAGAACGAGGACGGCTCCTGGTACGCCGCCTACGCCGACGGCGCCCACGACGACGTCACCGACCGCGCCCGCGAGTCCAACTTCGTCGCCTACGTGGCCGTAGGCGTCTGGCACCACTACCTGTCCACCGGCGACGACACCTTCCTGGACCGCATGTGGCCGACCGTCTACGCGGCCATGGAGTGGGTGCTCGGACTCCAGCAGCCCGGCGGCCAGATCGGCTGGCGCCGCGAGGACGACGGCACGCCCACCGCGGACGCCCTGCTCACCGGCAGCTCCTCGATCCACCACGCGCTGCGCTGCGCGCTCGCCATCGCCGAGCAGCGTGAAGAGCCGCAGCCGGACTGGGAGTTGGCGGTGGGAGCACTCCGTCACGCGATCCGCCGCCACCCGGAGCGCTTCCTGGACAAGGAGCGCTACTCGATGGACTGGTACTACCCGGTCCTCGGCGGCGCGCTGACCGGTGAGGAGGCCAAGGCCCGCATCGAGGAGTCCTGGGACCGGTTCGTCGTGCCCGGCGCCGGAGTGCGCTGCGTGGTGCCCAACCCCTGGGTCACCGGCGGCGAGTCCAGCGAACTCGCCCTGGCCCTGTGGGCGATGGGGGAGTCGGACCGCGCCCTGGCGATCCTGCAGTCCATCCAGCATCTGCGCGACCCCGGGAGCGGCCTGTACTGGACGGGCTACGTCTTCGAGGACGACGCGGTCTGGCCGCAGGAGCTCACCACCTGGACGGCCGGTTCCCTCCTCCTCGCCGTCGCCGCGCTCGGCGGCCACGAGGCGACGTGTGCGGTCTTCGGCGGCGAACACCTGCCGACCGGCCTGGACCCCGACTGCTGCGGATAGCCCAGGGACTCAGTGCCGGTGCATGCGGTTGGCGACGGCGTGGCCCACGAACAGGTACACGACCGCCGCCAGGCCGTAACCGGCGACCACCCGGGCCCAGGCCTCGTTGAACGTGAACAGGTCGTGCGACCAGCCCGCCAGCCATGCGGCGGCGTCGTGGACGAACTGGACCAGGCTGTTGGCCCGGTTCGCGTCCAGCAGGTACATCAGGATCCACAGGCCGAGGATCAGGGCCATGATGTCGGCGACGACCGCGATGACCGTCCCGGCCTGATTCGCTCCGTTGCGATATCGAGGGGACATACCTTCCGGATTGCCGGGCGGGGGACGGTGAAACCCGGACGGCTGCCGCCGGGTGGCCGAACCCGCCGACACGGGTGAGGCTGCCGGAGGAAGCAGTCGCTCGGGGAGGACAGTCCGGAGGACCTCCGTGCCCGTACCGATACGGCGCCTCTGCGTGGCGCTCACGCTGTGCTGCGCCCTGCTGGCCGGCGCCACCGCCTGCGGCGGCAGCGAGGAGACCGTCGAGAAGGCCAGTACGAAGGACATCACGGGGGTCCAGGCCGTTCCCGCCACCGGGGCCCCCACCCCGACCACCTCCGCGCAGCGGCGCAAGTTCGCCAAGACGCGCTTCGTGATCGACGCCGGTCTCGCGGCCGGTGCCACCTACCAGTGGATCGTGAAGCCGTGGAAGGCCGGCACGTTCAAGAAGGGCGCCAAGGGCCGCAGGACGGCCCTGGTGAAGGCCGGTCTCGCCGGTGCCTTCGCCTACAACCGGCTCAAGGCGGCCCGGAAGAACGCACAGGGCGACCCGGCGCTCGCCAAGGCGCTCGCGCCGCTCGGCGCCGGCATCGACGCCCTGAAGAACCTGCCGTCCAAGCTGCGCAAGGGTGACACCGACGCGGCCTCCTCCTTCAACGACGTCATCGGCAACGTCAAACACGCGGGTGCGAGCGCCGGCGCCCCGGTCAAGGACCAGGTGCCCTCGGCGTCCCAGCTCGCCAAGGGCAGCTAGCTAGGAGTTCAGCTCCGCGAGCACCCTGAGGGTGTGCGGGTCCGGTGAGAGCGCCAGCAGGTCCGTCACCGGGCCCCTGCGCCACAACTCCAGCCGCTCGGCGATGCGTTCCCGGGGGCCGATCAGCGAGATCTCGTCGGCGAAGGCGTCCGGTACGGCCAGCACCGCCTCCTCCCGCCGGCCCGCGAGGAACAGTTCCTGGATCCGCCGCGCCTCCTCCTCGTACCCCATGCGCGCCATGAGGCCGGCGTGGAAGTTGCGGGAGGCGTGCCCCATCCCGCCGATGTAGAAGCCGAGCATGGCCTTCACGGGCAGCAGCCCCTCGGCCACGTCGTCGCACACCTTCACCCGGGCCAGCGGAGCCACCACGAACCCCTCCGGCACCTTCCGCACGGCGTCCCCGTACACCTCGGGCCGGCTCGGCGACCAGTACAGCGGAAGCCAGCCGTCGGCGATCCGGACCGTCTGCGCCACGTTCCCCGGCCCCTCGGCGCCGAGCAGGACGGGGAGGTCGGGCCGCAGCGGATGCGTGATCGGCTTCAGCGGCTTGCCGAGCCCCGTGCCGTCCGGCCCCCGGTAGGGCAGCGGATGGAACCGCCCGTCCACCTCCACCGGCGCCTCACGCCGCAGCACCTGCCGTACGACGTCCACGTACTCCCGGGTCGCGGTCAGCGGCGACTTCGGGAACGGGCGGCCGTACCAGCCCTCCACCACCTGCGGCCCGGACAGGCCGAGCCCGAGCATCATCCGGCCGCCGGAGAGGTGGTCCAGGGTGAGCGCGTGCATCGCGGTGGTGGCCGGCGAACGTGCGGCCATCTGGGCGACCGCCGTACCCAGCTTGATCGTCGATGTGCGCGCGGCGATCCAGGTGAGCGGGGTGAAGACGTCCGACCCCCAGGACTCCGCCGTCCACACCGAGTCGTAGCCCAGCCGTTCCGCCTCCTGGGCGAGCGGCACATGACCGGCGTCCGGACCGCGTCCCCAGTACCCGAGTGCGAGACCCAGCCGCATAGCCCTGCCTCCTGACGATCCGTCAGTTCACCGGTCGGGAGCCGACTGTACGACAACGGCCCCCCACCCGGAAGGGCGGGGGGCCGTCGCTGCGGCGGGGTGCGGCCGGTCAGCCGCGCTGGATGCCGGAGGTGTCCTGGAGCACGCCACGGCGGCCGTCCTGGGTCTGCGCGACCAGCGCGGCACCGCGCTGCTCGACCGCCAGGTACCAGGTGCCCGGCGCCAGTTCGGCGATCGGGGTCGGCGAGCCGTCCTCCGCGAACAGCGGACGGGCGACCGGAACGGCGAACCAGAACGGCGAGAAGTCCGCGGGAGCCGGCTGCGCCGCGGCCGTCGGCGCCGTCGGCACCGGACCGCCCTGCGGCTGCTGCCCGAACGGCTGGCCCGCCTGCGGCTGGCCGCCGTAGGGCTGGGCCGGAGCGCCCGGGTAGCCGTAACCACCGGGCGGCTGGGCGCCGTAGGGCTGCGGCGCGACCGGCTTGGGTGCCGGCAGCAGAGCGGCCTGGAGGGCGGGGACCAGCGGGGTGGCGATGGCGGCGCCCGCGAGAACCAGAGCGGCGATGAAACCGAGGATGAGGCCCGCGCCGGCGTCGTAACCGTCCGGGGTGTCGATCAGCGTCCACAGCAGCGACCAGGCCGCCAGGACCGAGAACGCGGCGCCGACCTGGCTGAGGTCCAGTCCGAGCACCTTGCGCTGCTGCGGCAGACAGCGGTTGACGACGATGAGGACGGCACCGATCACCGCGCCCATGTAGATGCCCAGGCCGAAGCCCAGGTCGTCCCACGCATTCCCGCTGGCGGAGGCGCCGAGAAAGGAGTAGCTCTGGAAGGTGAGGAACGACGCGATGAACAGCACCACCGCTGCTCCGATCACCGCGCCGTCGCCTCTAGTGAGGGAGCGGATATTCACTTCAAAGGTCCTTCGTAAGTCGTCTCGTCGTCGGTAGACACTACCGTCCGCAAGATCCGCCTGTCCGGCCGGTTCCGCCCGCCGGTCAGGACGCGCGCAGGAAACTCACGATTCCCTCAGAGATCCCTTGCGCGGCCTTCTGCCGCCAGGCTCCGCTGGTCAGCAGTGCCGCGTCCTTGCTATCGCGCATGTTGCCGCACTCGATGAACACCTTCGGAACCGTTGACAGATTGAGACCGCCCAGGTCCGTACGTGTGACGAGACCGGTACCTTCGCCGAGGTAGTTGGACGGCGGCTCACCGGTGTCGCGCAGGAAGGTGCCGGCGATGCGGGTACCGAGGTCGTGCGAGGAGTCGACGATCGGCCGGGTGTCGGCGGCACCGGCGTGCACCGGCCCCGGCAGGATGACGTGGAAGCCGCGGTTGCCTTCGGCGGAGCCGTCGGCGTGGATGGAGATGGCCGCGTCCGCGTGCGCGGCGTTGCCGATCCGGGCCCGCTCGTCCACGCACGGCCCCCAGGCCGGGCTGTCGCCGTCACGGGTCAGCTTCACCGTGGCGCCCTGCTGCTCCAGCAGCGTGCGCAGCCGGTGGGCGACGTCGAGGGTGAACCGGGCCTCGGTGTAACCGTCGTTGGTGGACGTCCCGGTGGTGTCGCACTCCTTCCAGTTCGTCCCGATGTCCACCTGGCGGTTGATCTCGGCCGTGTGCTGGAAGTTGCCCGGGTTGTGCCCCGGGTCCACGACGACGACCTTGCCCTTCAGCGGACCGGCCGCGGGCGCCGCCCCCGAGGTCTGCTTGCCGCCGTCCGCAGGAGAGGCGGACGGGGCCGACGGCGAGGAGGACGCCGGGGACGACACGGCGGAGCCGCCGCGGGCGCCCGGGGCCGCGGAGGCCCCGCCCCCGCCGCCCACCGCCTCGTACGCCACCCACCCGAGCAGCGCGCCGGGCACCAGCACGGCGAGCGCCACGGTCAGCGGGCGGCGCCGGGACGGGCGGGGCTGGGGGGAATCGAACTCCGGGCCTAGGTACGACACGTCTGTGACTCTAACCGGGGCCTCAGATCCCCGCGCGCGTTCGACGCAGGACACGCAGCGAGCCGGTCACCGAGACCTCCGTGAACGCGCCCGACTCCAGAGCCCGCAGATACACCCGGTACGGCGCCTGCCCGGTGAACTCGTCCTCGGGGTGCGGGAACACGTCGTGGATGACGAGGAGGCCCCCCTCGGCCACATGGGGTGCCCAGCCCTCGTAGTCGGCGGTGGCGTGCTCGTCCGTATGGCCGCCGTCGATGAACACGAAACCGAGCGGGGAGTTCCAGATCGCCGCGATCTGCGGGGAGCGCCCGACGACGGCGACCACGTGGTCCTCCAGACCCGCCTTGAACAGCGTCCGGCGGAAGACCGGCAGCGTGTCCATCAACCCGACCTCCGGGTCGACCGTCTCCGGGTCGTGGTAGTCCCAGCCCGGCTGCTGCTCCTCGCTGCCCCGGTGGTGGTCGACGGTCAGCGCCGTGACCCCGGCGGCACGGGCCGCGTCGGCGAGCAGCACGGTGGACCGCCCGCAGTACGTGCCGACCTCCAGCAACGGCAGCCCCAGCCCCCCGGCCTCCACCGCAGCCGCATACAGCGCCAGCCCCTCAGCCACGGGCATGAACCCCTTGGCCCCTTCGAACGCGGCCAGGATCTCGGGCTTGGGGGAGGGGGCGGTCATGGGGCGCCTTCCGGTCGTACGACTGTTCCGGCCGCCCATGCTGCCGCACCCCCGGTCACTCATGTGACCGGGGGTGCGGATGGCGCCCCGGGCGCAGACCCCCTAGGCGCTCACGACCTCCCCGGGCAACGAAAGATCCAGATCGACAGCCCGCTCGTCCCCGGAATGCGTCGCGGAAGAAGCGAGCGGCCCATGCCCGGAGGCCTTCGCGGCCAGCACATACGCCCCCTGAGCCGGCACGGCAAGGGCGTAACTGCCGTCCTCCGCGGACACCGTGGCGCCGGCCTGCCGCCCCCGCCGGTCGATCAGCGTGACCTTGGCCCGGGCGACCGGCGTGCCATCGGCACCGAGAACCCGCCCCCGGAACCCCCGCAGCGCCTCTTCCACCCGCTCCAGCACAGCGTCTTCCTCGCTGCTGGCCCGAAGCTGAGGCCGCTGAGGCTGCTGAGCCGGGCGGACCGCCTTCGGCAGGAACAGCGCCAGCACCAGCCCCACCGCCACCGCGGCCGTCGCGATCAGGAAGGACACCCGGAAGCCGTGCATGGTCGGGATCGCGATACCGCCCACGTGGTGCGCCGTGTTGGCCAGCACCATGCCGATGACGGCACTGGACACCGACGTACCGATGGACCGCATCAACGTGTTGAGGCCGTTCGCCGCACCGGTCTCCGAGGCCGGCACCGCGCCGACGATCAGCGCGGGCAGCGAGGAGTAGGCCAGGCCGATGCCGGCGCCGAGGACCACGGACGTGACGACCGTCTGCCAGGCCGCGTCCATCAGGCCGAGGCCGCCGCCGTAGCCGATCGCGATGATCAGCAGGCCGATGATGAGGGTGGTCTTCGGGCCGTACTTGGCGGACAGGCGGGCGTAGACCGGCGCCGTGAACATCATCGTCAGGCCCAGCGGCGCCACGCACAGGCCGGCGACGACCATGGACTGGCCGAGGCCGTAGCCCGTGGCCTTCGGCAGCTGGAGGAGCTGGGGCAGGACCAGCGAGACGACGTAGAACGCCACGCCGACCATGATCGACGCCAGGTTGGTGAAGAGGACGGCCGGGCGTGCGGTGGTGCGCAGGTCGACCAGGGGCGCCTGGATGCGCAGTTCGTACAGGCCCCACAGGAGGAGGACCACGACCGACGCGGCGAACAGACCGAGCGTCGTACCGGACGACCAGCCCCAGTCGCTGCCCTTGGTGATCGGCAGCAGGAGCAGGACCAGGCCGGTGGACAGGCCGAGCGCGCCGAGCAGGTCGAAGGAGCCCTCCGCCCGCATCGGGGACTCGGGGACGACGAGGAGGGTGAGGACGATGGCGAGCGCGCCGAGGCCGGCGGCGCCGTAGAACAGGGCGTGCCAGTTCGTGTGCTGCGCGACCAGGGCCGCGGCGGGCAGCGCGAGGCCGCCGCCGACGCCGATCGAGGAACTCATCAGCGCCATGGCCGAGGGGAGCTTCTCGCGCGGCAGCATGTCGCGCATCAGGCCGATGCCGAGGGGGATCGCGCCCATGGCGAAGCCCTGCAGGGCACGACCGACGATCATGGTGAGCAGCTGGCTGGTGAGCGCGCTGACCAGGGCGCCGACCACCATCACGGCCAGGCTGAGTATCAGCATCCGCCGCTTGCCGTAGAGGTCGCCGAGCCGGCCCATGATCGGGGTGGCGACGGCGCCGGACAGCAGGGTCGAGGTCAGCACCCAGGTGGCGTTGGAGGGGGCGGTGTCCAGCAGCTGCGGCAGGTCCTTGATGACCGGCACGAGCAGGGTCTGCATCACCGCGACGACGATGCCCGCGAAGGCGAGCACCGGGACCACGGCGCCGTTCGCCCTCCGGGGCGGCTGGCCGGTCGTCGTGTGGGTCATTGAGTGAGGCCTCCCGTGTACATAAGTGCCGGGTAAACCTCGTATGCACAGGCAACTATTCCGTTGCTTCGGGCTTCTAATGAATCCTTGACCAGTTCATGGGGATCTGACGTGATGTCACCCGTGGCGCGTCGGCGGGAGACGCCGGTGGGAGACGCCGGTGGTCCGAAATGCCGGTGCAAGGACCGTAACCGGGTTGAGAGCATGACACCCATGCTGGAAGCCCCCGACACCACACCCGTCATATCCCGCCGTACGACCGTGCCCACCTGGCTGGTGGTGGCGCTCGCCTGTGCCGGACAGTTCCTGGTCGTCCTGGACGTGTCCGTGGTGAACGTCGCCCTGCCGTCCATGCGCAGCGACCTCGGCCTGACCCCGTCGGGCCTGCAATGGGTGGTGAACGCGTACGCCATCGCCTTCGCCGGGTTCATGCTGCTCGGCGGCCGGGCCGGCGACCTGTACGGGCGCAAGCGCATGTTCCTCGTCGGCCTCGGCCTGTTCACGCTGGCCTCGCTGGGCGGCGGCCTCGCCCAGGAGGGCTGGCAGCTGCTGCTGGCGCGGGCTTCGCAGGGGCTGGGCGCGGCGGTGCTGGCCCCCTCGACGCTGACCCTGCTGACCTCCGCGGTGCCGGAGGGGGCGGCGCGGGCCCGCGCGATCGCCACCTGGACCGCGGTCGGCGCCGGGGGCGGGGCCGCGGGCGGGCTCGTCGGCGGGGCGCTCGTGGACCTGCTGTCCTGGCGCTGGGTGCTGCTGATCAACGTGCCGGTGGGTGCGCTCGTGCTGGCCGGCTCGGTGCGCTGGCTCACCGAGAGCCGGGCCGGTGACGGGCGGCGCCTGGACCTGCCGGGCGCGCTGCTGGTGACGGCGGGCCTCGCGACGCTGGCCTACGGCATCTCGCAGACGGAGGCGGAGGGCTGGACGGCCGCCGCCACGCTGCTGCCACTGCTCGCCGGGCTGCTGCTGATCGGCCTGTTCCTGCTGGTCGAGGCGCGTACGGCGGCCCCGCTGATGCCGCTCGGACTGCTGCGGCTGCGCTCGGTCGCCGCGGCGAACGCGGCGATGTTCGTCTCCGGGTCGGCCATGTTCTGCATGTGGTACTTCATGACGCTCTACGCCCAGAACGTCCTCGGCTACTCGCCGCTGGAGGCCGGGGTCGCCCTCGTGCCCAGCTCGCTGTCCGTGGTCGTCGGCTCCAAGCTGGCGCCGCGCCTGATGCGGGAGGCGGGCGCGCGGACCGTGGCGGCGCTGGGCACGCTGGTGGCCGCGACGGGCTTCGGCTGGCAGTCGACGATGAGCGCGCACGGGGCGTACGTCACCGGGATCATGATCCCGGGGATCCTGATGATGTTCGGCGCGGGGCTGGCGGGGACGCCGCTCGCCTCCCTCGCCACGTCGGGTGCGGCGCCGGGCGAGGCCGGGGTGGTGTCGGGGCTGGTCAACACCTCGCGCACGATGGGCGGTTCGCTCGGACTCGCCGTGATGTCGACCGTCGCCGCGGCGGGCACGGGCAGCGGCCATGGCCCCGAGGCGCTGACGGACGGCTACGCGCTGGCCTTCCGGGCCAGTACGGCGGTGCTGCTGGGCGGGGCGGTGCTGATGCTGCTGTGGTTGCCGCGGAGAATTTCCACGACTTCCTCCCGGTGAGGCAACGGTCCGGGCGTCCCATGGACTCTTTCTGGCATCTAGGGAGGTGCCCATGGGGGACGGGAAGAACGCTCGGAACGAGGAGTTCCAGAGCTTCGTGGCCGGCCGCTGGCCGCGCCTGATGCGTACGGCATTTCTCCTCACGGGGGAGCAGCACGCCGCGGAGGACCTGGTCCAGTCCACGCTGGAGCGGGTCTATGTCGCCTGGCGCAAGGTCGGCGCGGCCGATGATCCGGAGGCGTATGTACGGCGCGTGATGCTCAACCTGCATGCGCGCAAACACAGAAGAAGGCTCAAGGAGTTCCTGGCCCCGAAGGACGACTCGGGCCTGGTGCACGAGGTGGCCGACACGGGGGACCGGATCGCGCAGGCCGACGACCGCGGTGCGCTGCTCAAGGCGCTCGCCCAACTGCCCGTGCGGCAGCGGGAGGCGGTGGTCCTGCGCTACTGGGAGGACCTGACGGAGACCCAGGCGGCGGAGGCGATGGGCTGCTCGGTCGGCACGGTGAAGAGCAACGCGGCCAAGGGCATCGCGAAACTCCGGGCCATACCGGGACTGGCCGAGACGGTGACGCACGGAGGGCGGAAGTAGATGAGCGCGGACCGGGAGAACCACCAGATGACCGACATGACGCAGACGGACATCGCCCTCCTGCTCGCGGACGCCGCGGACGAGGTCGAGATCGGCATAGCCCCTGTCCAGGAGGTCATCCGCGGCGGTCGGCGCCGCAGAGCCCGCCGCTGGGCGGTGGCGACGGCCACGGCCGTGGTGCTGGCGGGGTCGACGGGAGCGACGCTGGCGGTGACGGGCCTGCCGGGCGGCGGTCACGGGGACCGGCGGGGAAACATGGCGGCCGAACCGACCTCGCCCGCGGCACGGCATGTGTACGAGCCGCAGCAGACCCAGCTGTCGCGCGGCCGGTACAAGGGCACGACCTGGTACGTCGACGTCCAGGTCTGGGGAGCGCCGCAGAACGGGGCCGAGGCGGAGCGGCAGTACGTCGCCATGGAGGAGCTGTATCTGACGGCCGCCGTCGCCAAGCCCGCCGACCTGATCGGCAAGACGTCGTTCTTCGTGACCCGGAAGTTCGGCGACCAGCCCCTCCGGCCGATCATGTACGACTCCGGGGAGAAGCTGGAGCGGCTCTCGGGCAAGGACCTGGAGTCGGCCAGCAACCCCCTGGACGACACGAGCGCCACATGGGACCACCTGGTGGTCGGCAAGGTCGCCGAGACCGCCCGGGAGGTGACCTGCACCTGGAAGGACGGCACGACCACCAGGGCGAAGAGCGGCCCGGTCGGTTACGAGCACGACGTGCCCCGCCCGGCGCTCGTGTCCGCCGCGGGCTATCCGGGGGTGAAGTGGTTCGCGTGCGTCGCACCGGAGGGCACCGCGTACAAGGACGTTGCAGTGACGCGATGACAGGCGGAGCCGGCGGGAGGCCCGGCCGGTCCGGTCACAGCCACCCCTGTTGCCGGGCCTCCCGCACCGCCTCCGCCCGGTTGCGGGTGCCCGTCTTGCCGATCGCCGAGGACAGGTAGTTGCGGACGGTGGACTCGGACAGATGCAGCGTGCCGGCGATGTCGGCGACCGTCGCCCCGTCCACCGACGCCTTCAGCACATCGCACTCACGGGCCGTCAGCGGACTCGGTCCGGCGCTGAGCGCGGCGGCGGCCAGCGCCGGATCGACGACGGTCTCCCCGGTGAGCACGCGCCGGATCGCCGCGGCCAGTTCCTCCACGGGCCCGTCCTTGACGAGGAACCCGGCCGCCCCGGCCTCCATGGCCCGGCGCAGATAGCCGGGCCGGCCGAAGGTGGTGAGGATCAGCACCCGGCAGTCGGGCGCCTGCTCCCGCAGCTCGGCCGCCGCGTCCAGCCCGCTGATGCCCGGCAGTTCGATGTCCAGCAGGGCCACGTCCGGCCGGTGGGTGAGCACGGCGTCGACGATGCCGTCTCCCGAGCCCAGCTGCGACACCACCTCGATGTCCTCCTCCATACCGAGCAGCAGGGCGAGTGCACCACGCAGCATGCCCTGATCCTCGGCGAGCAGCACCCGAATGGACTTGCCGGTCCGGTGCTCCCGGGGCATCTCGTTCATGGGCTCAGATTACGGCCGTGCCCCCTGGCCCACCGCCGCGTCCGCCACGCCGGCGACTACGCGGACCGGGAGACGCGTGCCCGTCGCCGGGGTGCTGCCCCGGACGCCCTCGATTAAAGACTTGGCATGGTCCCCTGCGGCGGGGGTTGACGGTCTCTGCGGGGTGCTCAAACAATCGCCCCTGCATTTCCAGGAATCCGCGTAATTTCCTCCGTCGAATAGGTTCGGTATTTCGGTCGAACGTTGTCCGAAATATCGACCGAGAATCCGAGGTGCTCCGTGCCCATGAGTTCCCCCCACACCGGCCCCCGGCGGCTGAGAAGCGCCGCCCTGTCCGTCCTCGCGGTCTGCGCGACCCTCGCCGCACTGCTCCTCGGCGCCGGTGCGCCCCAGGCCGCCGCGGCCGGTTCGCTGCCCTGTGACATCTACGCCTCCGCGGGCACCCCCTGCGTCGCCGCGCACAGCCTGGTCCGGGCGCTGTACGGGTCGTACAACGGCCCGCTCTACCAGGTGCGGCGCGCCTCGGACGGGGCCAGGACCGACATCGGGGTGCTGTCCGCCGGCGGCTACGCCGACGCGGCCGCCCAGGACTCCTTCTGTTCCGGCACGACCTGCATCATCACCGAGATCTACGACCAGTCCGCCCGGCACAACGACCTCACCGTCGAGGGCGCGGGCGGCGCCGGCGCGGCCGATGTCGGGGCGCCCGCCGACGCGCTTCCGGTGACCGTCGGCGGCCATCAGGTCTACGGCCTGGAGATCTCCGCCGGCATGGGCTACCGGAACGACTCCACCTCGGGCGTCGCCGTGAACGGACAGGCCGAGGGGATGTACATGGTGACGTCCGGCACCCACGTCAACAACCGCTGCTGCTTCGACTACGGCAACGCCGAGACCAACAACAAGGACACCGGCAACGGCCACATGGACGCCATCAACTTCGGCACCGAGTGCTGGTTCTCGCCCTGCTACGGACAGGGCCCCTGGGTGCAGGCCGACCTGGAGAACGGGCTGTTCCAGTCCGACGCCGGCTACAGCAAGAACACCTCCGACACCGGCACCGGACCGCTGCCTTTCGTGACCGCGCTGCTCAAGAACAACGGGCAGAACCATTTCGCGCTGAAATACGGAAATGCCCAGTCCGGTGGGCTTACGACCACCTATTCCGGAGGTGAGCCGACCACGAGCGGATACACGCCGATGCACCAGGAGGGCGCGATCGTCCTCGGCACCGGCGGTGACAACAGCAACGGCTCCATCGGCTCCTTCTTCGAGGGCGTCATGACCTCCGGCATCCCGACCGACGCCGCCGACAACGCCGTCCAGGCCGACATCGTCTCCGCCGGCTACGGCGGCGCGACCGGCAGCACCGGCACCCTGAAGCCCGGCTCGGAGATCTCCCTGCGCGCCACCACCTCCTGCTGCACCAGCGACTACGTCCGCCACCAGGACGACGCCGGTGTCCTCTCCCCGATCACGCCGAGCAGCTCCGGCCTGGACAAGAACGACGCGACCTGGATCGTGCGCCGGGGGCTCGCGAGCAGCTCCTGCGTCTCCTTCGAGTCGCGGAACTACCCCGGCGACTACCTGCGCCACTACAACTACAAGCTCTACCGGCAGCCCATGGACGGCACCGCCCAGTTCCGGGCCGACGCCACCTTCTGCCCGCAGACCGGCAAGAGCGGCACCGGCACCTCGTTCGCCTCGTACAACTACCCGACGAGATACCTGCGCCACTACGCCTACAACCTCTACATAGCGAGTGACGGCGGCTCCAGCGACTTCGACAGCAGCACGTCCTGGACCGACGACGTCAGCTGGGCGGTCAGCTCGCCCTGGGCGCCGTAGCCGCAGCGTCCGCGAACTCCGCCGACGCCACCGGCAGTTCGGCGGTCACCGTGAAACCGCCGCGCGGCGACGGGCCGGCCGTGAGCGAGCCGCCCGCCGCCGCGAGGCGCTCGGTCAGCCCCGTCAGCCCCGTGCCGCCGATGCCCTGCTCGGGCCGGCGCACGGGCCTGCCGCTGCCGTCGTCGGTCACGGAGAGCCGGGCCTGCTCGGTGCCGCTCTCGACGGTGATCTCACAGTGGCCCGCGTCGCTGTGCCGGACCACATTGGTGACCGCCTCGCGCACCACCCAGCTCAGCAGCGCCTCCGTCTGCGGTTCGAGCGGCACACCGGACTGGCGCACCACCGGCTCCACGCTCGCCGCGGACAGCGCCGAACGGGCCCGGGTGAGCTCGGTGGCGAGGCTGCCCTCGCGGTAGCCGGTCACCGCCTCGCGGATCTCGGTGAGCGCCTGCCGGCCCACCGACTCGATGTCCGTGATCTGGCCCAGCGCCGCCTCCATGTCGCGCGGAGCCAGCCGCCGGGCCGCCTCCGACTTCACCACGATCACCGACAGGGTGTGCCCGAGCAGGTCATGCAGATCCCGCGAGAAGCGCAGCCGCTCCTTCTCCACCGCGCGCCGGGCCAGCTCCTCGCGGGCGGCGCGCAGTTCCCGAACGGCCTCGGACAGGCCGAGGATCGCGGCGGTCACCATGCTGGAGAGAAAGGTCGCGTAGCCGATGTTGGTCGCGTCCCCCCAGCCGCCCCGGACGGCGGAGACACAGGCCGCGTACACCGTCAGCAGCAGGCCGGTGCGGCCCAGCCACGGCCCGCGCAGGGCGGCGCCCACGGCGAGGCCGAGCAACGGGAAGAAAAACAGCCAGCTGCCCCCGTAGCCGAGCGCCAGACCCGTGGTCACCAGGCCCATGAGGAGCAGCGCCACCCGGGTGGAGACCGCCTCGCGCTTCTCCCGTCGGAAGGACCGGAAGGTGACGTAGATGTAGAGGGAGTTGAAGGCCAGCAGGCCCAGACCGCCGACCCACGGGTTCGGGGTCTTGCCCTGGAGGAGGTTGGAGAAGGATCCCATCCCCATCAGCAGCCACGGCAGCAGGGTGAAGCCGGTGGGCGGCGGGCCCGGATGGTCGACGTCCGCCGCCCTGCACTGCTTACGGGCGGCCCGTTGAGCGGCCACGAAGTGATCGTGCTCGGCCTTCCACCGGCGCCGCTCGGCCCGCAGGGCCTGTATCTGGCACCGGATTCCCCGTACCCACGTCATATCTCTGTTTCCCCCCGGTCAGATGGTCCCCGCCCGACGGCGGTACGACAGCACAGCGTACGAACCGAACAGAATCAGCCAGGCCGTCAGCACGATGATGGCACCGGCGCCCGGTGCGTGCCCCTGCGCTACCGCGGTGCCCAGCTGGGCGAACCGGTGCGTGGGGGTGTACACCGACAGGGCGCGCAGCCAGGTTCGCCACACCGGTGGAGGCGTATCCCCGTTGTGTCATGCCTACGACGTTAGGAATCCGGGCCCGCCTCCGGCAGATGCGGCTGTACCGACTCCGGCAGTACAAATGTCACTGCCGGACCGTACCTGACACAGTGTCAGGAGTCTTCCCAACTCAGGAGCGCTGGGCTATACAGAGGGCGCCGGACTGGAACGCGTTCTAGATCGGCCCGTAGCGACCTCGGTGCGGCCGACGGTGCGGACGTCCGCACCGGGGTCTTGAACCACCAGCCCAGCGAACCGCCAGTGTCAGGAGCCGTATGCCCATCGACGCAGCGAAAGCCCTCGCGGCCGAACCCCGGACCGGTGAGATCGCCTGGACCACCAAGGACGTCCAGCTCTACCACCTCGGCATCGGCGCCGGCATCCCCGCCACCGACCCCGACGAGCTGCGCTACACCCTGGAGTCCCGGCTGCACGTCCTGCCGAGCTTCGCCACCGTCGCGGGCTCCGGCGCACCCGGGGTGATCAGCGGGCTGTCCATGCCCGGTGTGGAGGTCGAGCTCGCCAAGGTGCTGCACGGCGGACAGACGCTGGAGATCCACCGCCCCATCCCGGCCGAGGGCACGGCGACCGCGACCCACCGGCTCGCCGCCGTCTACGACAAGGGCAAGGCCGCGATCCTGGTCCTGCGCACCGAGGTCGCCGACGCCGACGGACCGCTGTGGACCAACGACGCCCAGATCTTCGTGCGGGGAGAGGGCGGATGGGGCGGCGACCGAGGCCCCTCCACACGCCTCGAACCTCCCGCCGGGGAACCCGACGAGACCGTCGAACGCTTCGTCCGTGAGGACCAGGCCCTCCTCTACCGCCTCTCCGGCGACTGGAACCCGCTGCACGCCGACCCCGAGTTCGCCCGGCGCGCCGGCTTCGACAAGCCGATCCTGCACGGGCTGTGCACCTACGGCATCACGCTCAAGGCGGTCGTCGACACGCTGCTCGGCGGTGATGTGAGCCGGGTGCGGTCGTACACCACCCGGTTCGCCGGGGTCGTGTATCCGGGAGAGACCCTGCGCATCCGCATGTGGCGCGAGGAGGGCCGGGTGCGGGTGGCCGTGAGCGCCGTGCGGGGGGTCCCGCCGCGCGAGGGAGGCCGAGCGTGGGGGAGGGGCGACGCGCCGGTCCTCGCCGACACCGTCGTAGAGCACTCCTGAAACCCGTACCGAGGGGAGCCGCACCATGCGCGCAGCCGTACTGCACGAGATCGGCCAGGAAAAGCTGGAGGTCCTCGACGACGTCGAGGCGGTGGGCTTCGGCCCCGGCAGGGTCCGGGTCCGGATGCGGGCCACCGGGCTGTGCCACTCGGACCTGTCCGCGATGAACGGGGTGCTGCCGCAGCCCGCGCCGTTCGTGCCCGGCCACGAGGGCGCGGGCGAGATCCTCGAAGTGGGGGAGGGGGTGCGGGGGCTGAAGCCGGGCGACCGGGTCGTCCTGTGCTGGCTGCCCGCCTGCGGTGCGTGTCCGGCCTGCGGGCGCGGGCAGACCGAGCTGTGCCTGGCCGGGTTCATGAACGCGGGCACCCCGAACTTCAGGCGCTCCGGCCGCAGCGCTTCAGACGTATTCGGCTTCGCCGGCACCGGCACCTTCGCCGAGGAGGTCGTGGTCGACGCCGGCTGCGCGGTGCCGATCCCCGAGGACGTGCCCTTCGACATCGCCGCGCTGATCGGCTGCGGGGTGACCACCGGACTCGGCGCCGCCCTCAACACGGCCGATGTGGAGGCCGGTTCGTCGGTCGCCGTCATCGGCTGCGGGGGTGTCGGCATCTCCGCCGTACAGGGGGCGCGGCTGAAGGGCGCCGCCGAGATCGTCGCCGTCGACCCGGTCGCCTCCCGGCGCGAGTCGGCGCTCAGGTTCGGTGCCACGAAGGCGGTCTCCCCGGAGCAGCTGGCCGACGCCAAGCAGCAGGTCACCGGCGGCGAGGGCTTCGACTACGTCTTCGAGGTCGTCGGCAGGTCCGCCACCGCGCGGACGGCGTACGAGAACACCCGGCGCGGCGGCACCCTGGTCGTGGTCGGCGCCGGCGCCATGGACGACTTCCTGCAGCTCAACATGTTCGAGCTGTTCTTCGACGAGAAGCGGATCCTGCCGTCCATGTACGGCGGCGGGGACGTGCTGCGCTCCTACGAGCGCACGATCGCCCTGTGGCGGGCGGGCCGCGTCGATCTCGCCGGAATGATCACCCACCGGGTGCCGCTGGCCGGGATCAACGAGGCACTGGACCAGATGCGTACCGGGACGGCCCTGCGTACGTGCATCGAGATCTGAGGACGGACTCCGCGCATGTCACTGCCACTTGACGGACTGTCCGCCGTCGTCACCGGCGCCGGACGCGGACTCGGCCGGGCCGAGGCCCTGGAACTCGCCCGGCTCGGCGCCGCCGTCGTCGTCAACGACTACGGGCAGCCCGGACGGGACGGGTCCGGCGAGGCATCGGCGGGCCCCGCGGAGGAGGTCGCCGCCGACATACGGGCGGCAGGCGGCCGGGCCCTCGCGCACACCGGGGACGTCGCCGACTTCCAGCAGTCCCGAGAACTGGTCGAGTCGGCGATCACCGCGTACGGCAAGCTCGACATCCTCGTCAACAACGCGGGCATCCTGCGCGACCGCATGGTGTTCTCCATGACCGAGGACGAGTGGGACTCGGTGATCCGTGTCCACCTCAAGGGACACTTCAACACCACCCACTTCGCCGCCGCGCACTGGCGGGAGCGGTCCAAGGCGGCTGGTGGGCCGGTGTACGGGCGGATCGTGAACACCTCCTCCGAGGCGTTCCTCGCCGGATCGGCGGGACAGCCCAACTACGCGGCTGCCAAAGGCGGAATCGTCGGCCTGACCACCTCCACCGCCCTCGCCCTCGCCCGGTACGGCGTCACGGCCAACGCGATCTGCCCGCGCGCCCGGACCCGGATGACCGAGGACGTCTTCGCGGGCTTCGCCGAGCCCGGGACCGGCCTCGACCCGCTGGCCCCCGAGCATGTCGCCCCGCTCGTCGGCTACCTTGCCTCGCCCGCCGCCGCCCGGGTCAACGGCCAGCTGCTCGTCGTCCACGGCGGCATGGTCGCGGTCGTCGAACGGCCGCGGATCCAGGCGAAGTTCGACAGCAAACAGGAGACGTTCACGTACGACGAACTCGACGCGCTGCTCACCCCGCACTACGCGGACCGGCCGCCGGGGGAGACCTTCGCGGCGGCTGAGGTGCTGGGACTCAAGCGGGGCTGAGAACGCGAAGAGGGGGTGCCCGTCGGGCACCCCCTCTCCCTGCTACCGTCAGGCAGCCGTCTCCGCGGTCTCCGCGGCCGGCCTCCGGTGCCTGCCGTGCGGAGCCGTCTCGCTCTCCTGGGCCGAGACCGGGCCCCGGTGCCTGCCGTGGCCGGCAGCCTCCTGGGAGTCGGTGGACAGATGCTCCTTCGTGCTGGTGTCGCTCATCGGACGTATTCACCCCGTCAACATGATCTTTCGTACAGCCGGGCGAGTGTAACCAACACACCACCGGCCCAATCCAGGCGCACACGCCAACCGCCACTATTTCGTTACAAGACGTCCCAGGGGCGCCTGCTGCAACGGCACCGGCCGTGCCACCACCGGCTTCGGGGCCCGGAGGTGCGCAGGCTCCGGAGGGTCCGGTTCCGCCGGTGGCCGCGACGCCTCGGGCGCCCCGGCCGCCGTGCCGTCCCGGACCGGACCCTCCAGGCCCGCGCCCCCCGACCCCCTGGTTCCCCCCGAAGGCCCGGCGACACCGCTCCCCACGGCAGCCGGCCCTCCCGCCTCCCCCCTGGGTGCCGTCAGCTCCGCCACGCCGCACGGTGTCTCCCGCGTGGCGTACGGCAGCCGCAGCACCCCGTCCCGTGTCCACACCCCGGCCCCGGCCAGCCAGCCCTCGGGCGCCGGGAGATGACTCACCTGCCGGCCGGCCGGCCGCCAGAGGCTCACCCAGCTGCCGACCGGTCCGGCCACGCGCAGCGCCACCGCGCAGTTCTCCGGCATCAGCACCTGCCCGGGCTGGATCGCGAACGGCGTCACCACGCAGTCCGGCATGCGCAGACTCTCCGGGAAGCGGACCGGCAGCATGCTGCCGAGCACGCCCCAGCCCAATCGCTCCTCCCCCGGCGAGGGGGCGTCGGAGGAGATGAGCAGCAGCCCGCTGTCGGGGTCCGCGAGCAGCAGCCGGTCATGGCTCGTGGCCGCGATCTGCAGCAGCGGTGACACCTCGGCGCGCTCCAGGTCCACCACGACCGTCTTGACCGGTCCGCCCAGCTCCCGGTCCAGCGCCAGCATCCGTCCGGCGCGGTCCAGCCAGACCCCGCCCGAGCAGCGCCCCGGCACCTCGGCGAGCCGCTCGGGCCCGAAGGCGCCGCCCGCCACCCGCCACACCACGCTGGAGCGCGGGCCGACGGCGAGGGCGTACGCCCGTGCACCCCCCGGCGCCGGCGGCAGCAGGGTGAGCCGGGTGCCGGGCACGGGGCACTCCACCGCGCCCAGCGGCAGCTCACCGGTGCCGGGGCCGGTCGGGTACAGCAGCGAGAAGGCGTGCCGGTGCTCGACCAGCCGGTGGATCAGCACCCGGCCGTCGGACAGCGGCTGCACCTCGGTGCCGGGCTCCTCCGGCTGGTTGCCGGGCAGCGGCACCGCGTACGGCTCCGGGCCGTCCAGCGTCCAGCGCTCCGGGAACCACGACTCGCCGTCCCGCGCGAGCCGCGCCGCGTACGCGCCGTCCGCCGTGATGGCGCACCCCGCCCCGCCGCCCTCCGCACCGGTCGACGGGGGTTCGATCGCACAGGCCGTCATCGTTCGGTCACCTCCGGCGAACGAAGCTAGTTTTCGCACGCACAGGCGGGGGACCGGCCGACAGCCGTTTCACACATAAGGGTGGCGAAGAAGCGATTCACCTGAGGAAACCGGTGCTTATGTGCTGAGCGGGGTCAGACCCGGCGCATGCGGTACGGCCCGCAGACCAGCCAGGTAGCCTTTCCCTCGTGCCCCGTCTGTCTGAAGTCATCGCCGCGCTGGAGAGCCTGTGGCCCGCCGAGCGGGCCGAGTCCTGGGACGCGGTCGGCACGGTCGTGGGCGACCCCGGCCAGGAGGTCACCCGGGTACTCTTCGCCGTCGACCCCGTGCAGGAGATCGTCGACGAGGCGGTGAAGCTCGGCGCCGACCTGCTGGTCACCCACCACCCGCTGTACCTGCGCGGGACGACCACGGTCGCCGCGACCCACTTCAAGGGCCGTGTCGTGCACACCCTCATCAAGAACGACATCGCCCTGCACGTCGCCCACACCAACGCCGACACCGCCGACCCGGGAGTCTCGGACGCCCTCGCCGGCGCGCTCGACCTGAGGGTCGTACGACCCCTCGTGCCGGACCCCACCGACCCGCAGGGCTGCCGGGGCCTGGGCCGCGTCTGCGAACTCGACCACCCGCTGACCGTCCGTGAGCTGGCCGCGCGCGCCGCCGAACGGCTGCCCGCCACCGCGCAGGGCATCCGGGTGGCCGGCGACCCCGACGCCGTCGTCCGCACGGTCGCCGTCAGCGGCGGCTCCGGCGACAGCCTCTTCGACCAGGTCCGCGCGGCCGGCGTCGACGCCTTCCTCACCGCCGACCTGCGCCACCACCCCGCCTCCGAGGCGGTGGCCCAAAGCCCCCTCGCGCTGCTCGACGCGGCGCACTGGGCCACCGAGTGGCCCTGGTGCGAGCTGGCCGCAGCCCAGCTCGACGAGATCTCCGACCGCCACGGCTGGGACCTCCGGGTCCATGTCTCCAAGACGGTCACCGACCCCTGGACCGCCCACGCGGCGTCCACCGTCACCACTAGCTAATGGGAGCCCCCAACTGAACGCCGCGCCCGCCGACCAGATCCGACTCCTCGACGTCCAGGACCTCGACGTCCGCCTGCAGCAACTGGCGCACAAGCGGAGGTCGCTGCCCGAGCACGCCGAGATCGACTCGCTGAACAAGGACCTCACCCAGCTGCGGGACCTGCTCGTCGCCGCGCAGACCGAGGAGAGCGACACCGCCCGCGAGCAGACCAAGGCCGAGCAGGACGTGGACCAGGTGCGCCAGCGCGCCGCCCGCGACCAGCAGCGCCTGGACTCCGGCGCGGTCAGCTCGCCGAAGGACCTGGCCAACCTGCAGCACGAGATCGCCTCCCTCGCCAAGCGGCAGGGCGACCTGGAGGACGTGGTCCTGGAGGTCATGGAGCGCCGTGAGGCCGCGCAGGAGCGGGTGAACGAGCTGACCGAGCGCGTCGCCTCCGTCCAGTCGAAGATCGACGACGCGACCGCCCGCCGGGACGCGGCCTTCGAGCAGATCGACGGCGAGGCCGCCTCGGTGACCAAGGAGCGCGAGGTCGTGGCGGCCGCCGTCCCCGCCGACCTCCTCAAGCTCTACGACAAGCTGCGCGCGCAGCAGGGCGGCATCGGCGCGGCCAAGCTGTACGCCCGCACCTGCCAGGGCTGCCGCCAGGAGCTGGCGATCACCGAGCTGAGCGACATCCGCGCGGCGGCGCCGGACACGGTGGTGCGGTGCGAGAACTGCCGCCGCATTCTGGTGCGTACGGCCGAGTCGGGTCTGTAAGAGTCGGTAAGGGGCTTTCGGGGTGCGGGAGTTCATCGTCGAGGCGGACGGCGGGTCGCGGGGCAACCCGGGGCCCGCGGGCTACGGCGCGGTCGTGCGGGACGCGGCGACGGGGGAGACCCTGACGGAGGCCGCGGAGTACCTCGGCGTCGCGACGAACAACGTGGCCGAGTACCGGGGGCTGGTGGCCGGCCTGCGCGCCGCCCACGCCCTCGACCCGTCGGCCCGGGTCCACGTCCGCATGGACTCCAAGCTGGTCATCGAGCAGATGTCGGGCCGCTGGAAGATCAAGCACCCCGACATGAAGCCCCTGGCGACCGAGGCACGGTCGGTCTTCCCGCCGGACCAGGTCACCTACGAGTGGATCCCCCGCGCGCAGAACAAACACGCCGACCGCCTGGCCAACGAGGCGATGGACGCGGGGACGAGGGGCGGACAGTGGACTCCGTCGGAGTCCAAGGCCGACCTGACCGCGGGCAGTGCTGCCGCTGCCGCAGCGGCACCACTCAGCGAGCAGGGGTCTGACACCCCCGACGAGGAGCGCCGCTCAACGCCCGGCTGGAGCAGCGCCCCCGACCTCGGGGCTCCGGCCACCTTCGTTCTCCTCCGGCACGGCGAAACCCCCCTCACCCCCCAGAAACGCTTCTCCGGCAGCGGCGGCACCAACCCCTCCCTCTCCGCCGCCGGCCGCGAACAGGCCCACCGAGTCGCAGAGGCACTCGCCAGACGCGGCACCGTCCAGGCCGTCCTGGCCTCCCCCCTCGCCCGCACCCGCGAGACCGCCGCCGCCGTCGCCGCCCGCCTGGGCCTTGAGGTGACGATCGAAGACGGCCTGCGGGAAACGGACTTCGGCGCCTGGGAGGGCCTCACCTTCGGCGAGGTCCGCGAGCGCTACCCGGACGACCTGAACGCCTGGCTCGCCGACCCGGAGGCCCACCCCACCGGCGGCGGCGAGAGTTTCGCCGAGACGGCCACCCGGATCGCCGCGACCCGCGACAAGCTGGTCGCAGCCCACGCGGGCCGCACGGTCCTGCTGGTCAGCCACGTCACCCCGATCAAGACCCTCGTCCGGCTCGCCCTCGGCGCCCCGCCCGAGTCGATGTTCCGCATGGAACTGTCCGCCGCCTCCCTGTCGGCGGTGGCGTACTACGCGGACGGCAACGCGAGCGTACGGCTGTTCAACGACACGTCCCACCTGCGTCCCTGAGCCCGGCGAGCCGCGCCGCGCCCCGCGCCAGCTCCTCGATCCGGGCCCAGTCCCCGGCGGCCACCGCGTCCGCCGGGACCATCCAGCTCCCGCCCACACAGCCGACGTTGGGCAGTGACAGATACTCCGGCGCGGTCGCCGGGCCGATCCCGCCGGTCGGGCAGAAGCGGGCCTGCGGCAGCGGACCGGCCAGGGACCTCAGATAGGCCGTGCCGCCCGCCGCCTGCGCCGGAAAGAACTTCATCTCCCGCACCCCGCGCTCCAGCAGCGCCACCACCTCCGAGGTGGTCGAGACGCCGGGCAGGAACGGCACCCCGGACGCCCGCATCGCCGTCAGCAGCGCGTCCGTCCACCCGGGGCTGACCAGGAACCGCGCCCCGGCCGCCACGCACTCGGTCACCTGCTCCGGGCTGATCACCGTGCCCGCTCCCACGACCGCCTCGGGCACCGCACCGGTGATCGCGCGGATCGCCTCCAGCGCCGCCGGAGTCCTGAGCGTCACCTCGATCGCGGGCAGCCCGCCCGCCACCAGTGCCCGCGCCAGCGGCACCGCGTCGGAGGCGTCGGAGACGGCCACCACGGGCACGACGGCCGCGAGATCCAGTACCGAGGCGGCCGAAGAGGAGGGCAGCGGTGAGGTCATGCCCTCATCGTGTCGAGTACATGCAGCATGCGCAAAGAACGTTGCACATGCTGCAACGCCGGGGCATGGGTGATGCCCTTAGTGGACCTCTGCCACCAGCACATCCAGCGACCACGGCTTCCCGGCCTTCCCCGGTGCCTCGGCCTCCACCTCGTACCCCAGCTCCCGCAGCACCTCGACCAGCTCGGCGGGGTCCTTCGGCGCGGCCCCGGCCGTCAGCAGGCTCCGTACCATCCGGCCCTTGGTCGCCTTGTTGAAGTGGCTGACCACCTTCCGGGTCGGCGCGTGCAGCACCCGCACGGTCGCCGTCCGCCCCGCGACCTCGCCCTTCGGCTTCCAGGCCGCCGCATAGGCGGAGGAGCGCAGGTCCAGCACCAGCCCGTCCCCGGCCGCTGCCGGCAGCACCTCGGCCATCGGCGTCCGCCAGTGCGCGGCCAGCGCACCGAGCCCCGGCAGCTTCACGCCCATGGAGCAGCGGTAGGAGGGGATGCGGTCCGTGACCCGCACCGCGCCCCACAGCCCGGAGAACACCAGCAGCGAGTCCGCCGCGCGCTGCTGCGCCGCCGCGTCCAGCGTGGCCAGGCCGAGGGCGTCGTACAGCACGCCGGTGTAGATCTCCCCGGCGGGGCGGGCGCCGGCCGTGCGCAGCCCGGCGTTCTTCGCGACCTCGCCGCGCAGCCCCTCGCTCAGCCCGAGCACCTCGCGTGCCTTCTCCTCGGCGCCGGAGCACAGCTCGACCAGCTCGCCGAGCACGGCTTCCCGTGCGGGGCTCAGCCCCGGCAGCGACAGCGACCGAAGCTCCAGCGGGGCACCCTCACCCGCGTTCGCCTTGCCTTCCGAGGGCGGCAGCAGGACCAGCAACACATACTCCTCACGTAGACCTCCGCGACAGCGTACGGCGTGCCCCCGGGGTCCCGCGTGCGGCGAAGGCCCTGTTCAGGCCCGCGTGAGCGCCTGGACGAGGGTGCCGGGGTCGTCGGCGTGCAGGCGCACCGTGTGCACCCGCCGGGGCCGGCCGAGGAGCGACCGATGGGTGACGGGCTCCGCCAGCTCCAGCCGCACCGACGTCTGGGAACCGATCGCGAGGTCCAGCACGTCGGCCGCCGGCCGGTGCGTCATCTGCGTCTCGCGGTGTACGGCCCTGATCGCGCCCAGTGGAATCCGCAGGTCCACATGGACCCCGTACCGCACCCGCAGCGCCTCCCCGGTCAGCACGTGCGGGCGGACCGCGCAGGCCGCGTGCAGGCCGACGACGAGCAGCACGGTGTAGATGTCCAGCACGAGCAGGATGTCGTGCGCGGTGGGCATGTCGCGCAGCATCGAGGACACGCCGATCGTCTCGATCACGCACACGAGGGCCAGCCCCCACCCGTGGCGCCCTGCCCGCGCATGTACCCGAAACCCCGCCCGCCGGCGGTCCCCCGAGTGCGTCGGGCCAGCCGCAGCGCCAGGCTGGTGTACAGCCGCAAGTCGTGCCCCGCCAGCCGTCCCAGTGCCTTCAGCATCCTCATCTCGCCTCCTCCGCAAGGACATTGAGCGCACGACGGATCACCTCGGCCTGGGCGGGCGAGGCGGGCGCGAAGTCGGCGTACAGGGCGCGCAGGACGGCATGGCCGGAGTCGACCGGGCCGGCCGGCAGCAGTCCCGGGGGCATGCAGCCGGCCAGGGTCCGCGCGGCCTCCGCCACGCGCGGGTCGCCCGGTTCGGCGTCCGCGAGCGCGTCGAGCAGCGCGTACACCTCGCGGGTCCGCGCCAGGGCGTCCGGATCGTCCAGAACGCCGCGCAGCGCGCTCAGCAGCCGCCCCCGCTCCTCGGGCGCCGCCCCGGTGTCGATCAGGGCGAGGATCTCGCGGTCCCTGGCGGCCGTCGGGGAGCCATCGCCGGCCAACGAGCCGAACTCGGGTGGGTGGGGGACCGCGGGGTCTGGGGGCGTAGCCCCCAGTGGCCCGGCCCGGCCAACGGAGCTATGGGGCCGACGTCGCCTGCGGCACAGTGGCAGCGCTCCGCAGGCCCAGGTGGTGGTAGTGCCGCACCGTGCGCGTCGTGACGCCGACGGCGGCGGCGAGTTCTCCGGTCCGCATGGGAGCAGTACAGACGTTGACGTCGCGACCGGGTCAAGCGGTGACGTACGGCATGCCGAGCCAGCGTTCCAGGGACTCCGGCAGGCCCTTGCCGCCCTCGTCCTCGGCGGCCCAGGCCACGAACCCGTCCGGCCGCAGGAACAGCGCCTTGAGTTCGGGCCGGTCCGGGCAGGCGAGCGTACGGACCTCCAGCCGGTCGCCGTACCCCTCGGCACGGGCGCGCAGTCCGGCGTCGTCGGCGAGGTCGAGCAGCAGGGCCCGCCCGGTGTGCAGATGGTCACCGAGCCGGGAGCCGTCGGCCAGCACCAGGTCGGGCGCGCTGGCGCCGGTCAGCGGGTGGTCGCCGGGCAGGTCGTAGCGCTGCCAGATGCCGGAGATCTTCGTGACGAGGTACGTCGTGCCGGCGGTGGTCAGCGCCAGGTCGGTGACCACCCGGCGCAGGGCGCGGGCGTGCCGGTCGGGGCGCATCACCGCGATCTGCGCGCGGGTCCAGTCGAGCACCCAGGCGCCGATCGGGTGCCGCTCGGCGGTGTAGCTGTCCAGCAGCGACTCGGGTGCCGTGCCGCGTATGACGGCGGCCAGCTTCCAGCCGAGGTTCATCGCGTCCCCGATGCCGAGGTTGAGCCCCTGCCCGCCGAACGGCGAGTGCACATGCGCTGCGTCGCCCGCGAGCAGCACCCGGCCCTTGCGGTAGTCGGTGGCCTGGCGGGCGTTGTCGGTGAACCGGGTGGCGGTGATCACCTTGTCGATGGTGGCCTCGGGAACGCCCGCGACCCGGCGCAGGCTGGCCTGCAGTTCCTCGGCGGTGATGGGCGCCGAGCGGTCGGCCGGGGGCCCGTCGAACTCCACGCTGAGAATGCGCCCGGGGAACGGCCCGTGGACGTACGTCCCCACTTCGGTGGTGTTCCAGCCCGTGCCCAGCCGCTCGCCACCGGACATCTCCACGACCGCCTGATAGCCGGTGATCTCCGGGTCGGTCCCCGGGAAGTCGAACCCGGCGAGCTTGCGGACGGTGCTGCGGCCGCCGTCGCAGCCGACCAGCCAGCCGGCGCGGATCGTCCCCTCGCCGGTGTGTACGGCGACCCCCTGCTCGCCGGCGTCGAAGCCGGTGAGCTCCACGCCCCGGCGCACCTCCACCCCGAGCTGTGCGGCCCGCCGGCCCAGGATCCGCTCCAGCTCGGCCTGGGGCACGCCGAGCCCCATGCCGCCGGCGGGGCCGGCGTCCGCCCAGGCAGGGTCGGAGCCGTCGAACAGATCGGGGTCCATGGTGATCCCGGCGAAGTGCCCGGCGAACTTGGGCGGGAGCTTGCCCCAGTCCCCGAGCCTGCCGCTCTCCCGGAAGGCGCGCATCCGTTCTTGCGCCGCCTCCCACACCGCCGACAGCTCGGGCAACAGCCCCCGCCGGTAGAAGGAAACCGCGCTCGGGACGTTGACCGCGCCCGCCTTGATCGTCTCGTCCACCTCGGTCAGCCGCTCCACGACCAGCACCCGCGCCCCGCCGAGCCCCAGCTCACAGCCGAGGAAGAGCCCCACGGGCCCGGCGCCCGCCACCACCACGTCGTACTCGGTCATCGTCGTCATGGCCCTGACTATAGTCACTAAAAATTTTTGGTGGCTA
Organism: Streptomyces sp. NPDC007205; assembly: GCF_040634095.1. Taxonomy (NCBI): domain Bacteria; kingdom Bacillati; phylum Actinomycetota; class Actinomycetes; order Kitasatosporales; family Streptomycetaceae; genus Streptomyces; species Streptomyces sp. NPDC007205. The sequence goes on along the minus strand of NZ_JBEYEW010000011.1, from coordinate 121,491 downwards.
TACTTTTCGCATGGACGAGGAACCTTCGCTGAGGGAGCGCAAGAAGCGGGAGACGCGGCAGCGGATCTCGGACATCGCGACGGGCCTGTTCGCCGAGCGCGGCTTCGACGCGGTGACGGTCACGGAGGTGGCGCGGGCGGCGGGCGTCTCCGCGATGACGGTCTTCAACTACTTCCCGCGCAAGGAGGACCTGTTCCTCGACCGCATCCCGCAGGCCGTCGAACTCCTGGCCGGAGCGGTCCGCGACCGCGCACCCGGCGAGTCCCCGCTCACCGCCCTGCGCGGCCTCGCGCTGCGCCTGCTCGCCGAGCGGCACCCGCTCGGCGGCGTGGGGGAGACCTTCGCCCCCTTCTGGCGGGTCGTCGTCGACTCGCCGGCGCTGCGCGCCCGCGCCCGCGAGGGGGTCGAGGAGGCGGAACGGGCGCTGGCCGCCGCCCTCGCCGAGAGCGGCGCGCCCGGACCGGACCTGCTGGCGGCCCTGGTCGTGGCGGCCTACCGGACGGTCTTCGCCGCCTCCGTGCGCCGGCTGATGACGGGCGATGCGCTGGAGGAGGTGGCCCGGGACCACCGGACGGCCCTGGAGACCGCCTTCACCGCGCTCGAACGGACGGGCCTTGACGCGCCTTGACGGACCTTGACGGCCGACGCCGACCCGGACGCGGCATGGAAGCGGGGCCTGGCGGCGTTGCACCCATGAGCGCATGACAGGCAAGGGGGTGCCCGATGACGGAACAGGCGCTGTGGACGCGGGCCCGGCTGGGCCACGGCGGGCCTCCGCTCGACCTCCTGACGGCGAACTTCCGCAGGCACACCTACGCCCCGCACGCCCACGAGGAGTACACGGTCGGCGTCTGCGTCGGCGGCTGCGAGGTGATCGACTACCGGGGCGGCCACATCCGCACCGGACCGGGCACCATCGTCGTCCTCGACCCCGGCGAGATGCACACCGGCGGCCCCGCCAACGCCACCGACGGCTACGCCTACCGCGCCCTGTACGCCGAGCCGGCGCTGCTGACCGACGGCATCCTCGGCGGCCTGCCGTACTTCCGCGAGCCGCTCCTCGACGACCCCGGACTCGCCGCCGCGTTCCGCCGCGCCCACACCGAACTCAGCTCCTGCCCCGACCCCCTGGAGGCCGAGTCGGTCCTGCCCTGGCTGCTGACCGCGCTGGCCCGCCGCCACTCCACCGCCAGACCGGGACGCGACCTGGTCCCCGGCGCGCGGACGATCGCCCTGACGGTCCGCGACCGCCTGGCCGACGAGCTCACGGCACCCCCGGCGCTGTCCTGCCTCGCCGCCGACCTGGGCCTGTCCCGCTACCAGCTGCTGCGGGCCTTCCGTACGACGATGGGCGTGCCCCCGTACGCCTGGCTCGCCCAGTACCGGGTGAGCAGGGCGCGGGGCCTGCTGGAGGCCGGTCTGCGCCCGGCAGAGGTGGCGGGCCTGGTGGGCTTCGCCGACCAGGCGCACATGACCCGGTGGTTCCGCCGGGTGCTCGGGGTGACGCCGGCGGCGTACCGCACCAGCGTCACCTCGGCGGCGCCTCGCAACAGCGTTCAAGACACCCGGTGAGGACACGGCCGAAACTCACCGCATGACTGCACGTGGCTGGTTCCTGTTCTCCCTCATGGGAGTGATCTGGGGCATCCCCTATCTGATGATCAAGGTGGCGGTGGACGAGGTGTCCCCGCCGGTGGTGGTGTTCACCCGCTGTGCGCTCGGCGCGCTCCTGCTGCTGCCCTTCGCCCTGCGCCAGGGCGGCCTGTCCCGGACCGTACGCGCCCACTGGCGGCCCCTGCTGGCCTTCGCATGTCTGGAGATCATCGTTCCCTGGTTCACGCTCACCGACGCCGAACGGCACCTGTCCAGCTCGACGGCCGGGCTGCTGATCGCGGGCGTGCCGATCGTGGGCGTGATCGCCGCCCGGCTGCTGGGCGACACCGAGCGCCTCGGAGCCCGCCGCATCACGGGCCTCGCCCTGGGCCTGGCCGGGGTGACGGTCCTGACCCTTCCCCACCTCACCGGTGGCGACGCCCGCTCCCTGGCCGAGGTGCTGCTGACGGTCCTGGGCTACGCCACCGCCCCGCTGATAGCCGCGCGCCGGCTGAAGGAGGTCCCGTCCCTGCACCTGACGGCGGCCTGTCTGACCCTGGCGGCCGTGGTCTACGCCCCGGTGGCGTTCGTGGCGCGGCCGTCGTCCGTCCCCTCCTCCACCGCCTTGGCGGCCCTGGCCGGCCTGGGCGTGCTCTGCACGGCGGTGGCGTTCGTGGCGTTCCTGGAACTGATCAAGGAGGCGGGTCCCACCCGCGCCACGGTGATCACGTACGTCAACCCGGCGGTCGCGGTGGCGGCGGGTGCGGTCTTCCTGAACGAGCCGCTGACCCCCACGGTCCTGGCGGCCTTCGCCCTCATCCTGGCCGGCTCGGTCCTGGCCACGGCCGCCGGCTCGCGCCGGTCCCGGCGCCCGGTACCATGGTCGACACGGCAGACGAGCCGGGCGGACGGCCGCGTGGAGTCCCCCTAGGGGGCTTCCCGAGGAACGTCCGGGCTCCACAGGGCAGGGTGGTGGCTAACGGCCACCCGGGGTGACCCGCGGGACAGTGCCACAGAAAGCAGACCGCCGGGGATCTCGTCCTCGGTAAGGGTGAAACGGTGGTGTAAGAGACCACCAGTGCCCAGGGTGACCTGGGCAGCTAGGTAAACCCCACCCGGAGCAAGGTCAAAAGGAGACACTCCGGTGTCTCTGCGCGGACGTTCGAGGGCTGCCCGCCCGAGTCCGCGGGTAGACCGCACGAGGCCGGTGGCAACACCGGCCCTAGATGGATGGCCGTCGCCCCGGCGCCCGCGAGGACACCGGGGAACAGAACCCGGCGTACAGCCCGACTCGTCTGCCGCTCAGGGCTTCTGACCAGTAGAAACACCAGTCAGAGGCCCTTCTCCCTGTATGGGCGCCACGGCAGGTGCTTGCCTGGCCGGGGCGTTCCGTGGCGGAGTGAGCGGCGTGCTCACTCTTTGCAGCTACTCCTATGTCTCTCCGGTTCCGGGTGGCGATCCGGCGGTGGCGAATCGGTCCGCCTCTGCTCGTCCAGCCACGCTTCGACACCGCCAGGCTTTTGGGCCGGAGCGTCGAACGGGATGACTGGGACAGGCGGAAGGCTGACCAATGTTGCCGCCAGCTCGGGATTCGACAACGCGGCGACAGAAGGCTCAAGCGTCTCGATTCTGGCCAGAATGCGGCGAAGCTCCTCAGCCATGAGCTTCAGGTCCAGCAACTCCGTTATGGCGCTATCCTGCAGATCCTCAAGCGTTGGGCGGGGAAGGTGGACGATCCATTCGTCCAGGCGCTCATCAAAGTGCTCGCTACCGTTTCGAACCTCCCGGGCCGCCAAAGGGGACTCGTCTTGCACGGCGAGTGCATCTCGCAGATAGGCGCCCCTGGCCTTCCGCCACCGCAGATCCAAGCGGCCGGCGGTACCGGAGAACTTCGGGCGAGGCCGACCAAGGCTTCCAGAGCTGCCAGCGCATAGCGGGCATCGCGTGCCAGCACGGTCAGGTAGACCCTCTGTGCCCAGGGGTCCTGAGATATGTCGTCGCCCACGGGGGTCATTGTGGCGCTCGTCCGCCACTAAATGCTGTCCCGTAAATGGTTAGGTTGTACATCCGAGCGATGCCGAGCATGGTGTGGTGGACTCCAGCGCGTTCGACGCGGGCGCGGACCTGTTGGTGGGAGCTGTTGTGGGCCTGCTTCCAGTCGGGCAGTTCTTCACCTGTGCGGCGGCGGTTTGCGGGGCTGGAGCGCGAGCATCGGCCCGAGGTGATCGATGATGCGGTCCGCCGCCGACTTGGACACCCCGAACAGCGGGGCGAGTTGACGTATCGTCAAGTTTGTCCGCCAGTACGCCGCGACCAGTAGTGCCCGGTCCTCCAGCGGAATGCCCCACGGTCGGCCCTTGCGGACCACGTCCGCACCCTCGCGCCGCAACAGCCCCACCAGCTTGCCGAACAAGCGAGGGCTCACCCAGGTGAAGGGGGCTATCAAGAAGGCTCCGATGCCGTGATCACACCAGCCACATCAAGACCATCTCATCCGCGACCAGCTGGCACAGGACGCTATTACGCTGAGCGGATGTTCGAACGCAATACGAGGAGGATGCGGACGGTGCTGCCTGCTTACGCGGTCGAGGTTGGAACCGAACCGCTGGTCCGTCCGGCGCGGAACTCGGTGGGAGGCTGGCCCTTCCTCGACCAGGCCCAGGACTGGCCCGAGTGCTTCTGTGGTGAGCGGATGGCGCTGTTCTTCCAGTTCGACATTCCCTGGGACCTGGAGCCTTTCGGCGGAGACCACCTCCTTGTCTTTCACTGCCGTGCGCACAACGACGCGTCCGACGCCCAGCTTGCTGATGGCCGGCTCGTACCGAAGTACTGGGTCGCTCCGCAGCCGCCCTACCCGGCTCCGTTCTGGCGTGTACTGATTCAGAGCCCCGCGGCGCTGCCGGCCCCGGAAGCCGAACCGTCCTTGTGCGCGCTGCCGCTGGCTCTGCGGCCCTTTGTGGATACCCCCGTCGGGGCCCAGACTTTCAAGGTGGGCGGTACTCCGTCCTGGGCGCAGGATCCCGAGTACTACACGTGCGCATGCGGCGCGGACTTGGTGTATGTCTGCCAGGTTCCCGAGGGGAGGGACTTCGCTGTCTACCCCGGCCAGCCAGAACAGCCCTACAGCGTCAGGCCCGACACCTACTGGCTGTTCCTGGGCAACGAGGTCTACCTGCTGGCGTGCCCGGCCCGCTGCGATCCGGCGGCCATCTGGCCGGTCAACCAGCACTGACGCCTCAGCATCACCGCCGCCCCTGCCCCACCCCACGGCGCCCAGTAACCACCCCCACGAGCAGGCAGCCACCCGCCCTGGAGATCATTTACGGGACAGTTCTTCGCGCAGTCGAGCCGCAGCCGCCTCCGGAGTTCCGAGCGGCGGGTGTTCCTGTGCTCATCCGCATGGCCGTGGAGCGGCCCCGCTCGTTTCCTGGCGGGAAATCGCCGTCACGCGACTCAGTACTTCGTTGTTCAACATGATGACCTGCCGGGCGTGCGCCACCAGCTCCCGCCCGGCCGGAGTGAGGCGCAGCGGTCGCTTCTCGCGGTGGAACAGCGGGGCCTGGACGATCGATTCCAGCCGCTGGATCTGCTGGCTGACCGTCGGCTGGGTGACATGGAGCGACCGTGCGGCACGGGAGAAACCGTCTTCGGTGACGACGGCCAGCAACGTGCGCAGGAGTTTCACTTCTAGGTCGCGCTGCACACGGAACCCCCGAACCGTCTGCGTTACCGCACGATGATATGGCTATATTGATACCTCATCAGGCGGGTATTTCCAACAATCCAAGGGGAAAAGGACGTTTGACGCCCAGGTGTCCCGGGGCGGCATCATCCCGCTACTCCTCGAACAGCACCTCCTGCTCGCCCTCCTTCTTCGCCCGCACCCGTCGTGCGCGCACGCCCACGACGAGCGCCGTCGCCGCGGCCGTGGCGCCGAGGGCCGTCGGTACCATCCAGCCGCGGTCGAGGACATGGCCGAGTGCGTGGTCGAGGGAGAGCCGGCCGGGGCCCGCGACGCCGAGGCCGGCTGCCGCGAGGCCCAGGCTGGCCGCGTGCTCGTAGCCGCCCTCCTGGGCGAAGAAGCCGTTGGGCAGGTGGACCGCCGCCGCCCCCGCCATCGCGCCGGCCGCCGCCGCGCCCGCCGCCGGGGTCGCCAGGCCCAGGGCGAGCAGGGTGCCGCCGCCGGCCTCCGCGAGCCCGGCCGCCGTAGCGCTCGCCCTGCCGGGCGTGTAGCCGACGGACTCCATGAACTGGCCGGTGCCCTCCAGGCCGTGCCCGCCGAACCAGCCGAACAGCTTCTGCGCGCCGTGCGCGGCCAGCACCCCGCCGGTCCCCAGCCGGAGGAGCAGCAGGCCCAGATCGCGTCGGTCGTAACAGGTCACGGTGACTCCCATGCAGACAGGCGGACGGGGGCAGGTTCCTCCCGCGTTTCCACCGTCGCAGCTCTCACACCGGCGGGCCCGCCGTGGGGGGCGTTCGGGTGGCGGGGCCCGGAGGGCGGTGTGAACCTGGCGCCATGACGATTCAGCCAGCCAAGCTCAGCGATCCGGCCGTCCGGGCCTTCGTGAACGCCGTCAACTCCCATGACCGCGACGGCTTCATGGCCCTGCTCGCCCCCGACGCGACCATGGCCGACGACGGCTCCGACCGTGACCTCGCCGACTGGATCGACCGGGAGATCTTCTCCTCCCACGGTCACATGGAGGTCGACAACGAGTCCGCCGGCGGCCGCGCCCTGCTCGCCCGCTACTGCAATGACACCTGGGGTGAGATGCGCACCAGGTGGACCTTCACGGTGCGGGACGACGGCCGGATCTCCCGCTTCGAGACCGGCCAGGCATAGGCGGGCGGGCTGCGGGAATCGCGAGGCGCACGGGGGTGATCTCCTGTCCGGTCGCGCACCACACCGGCCCGGGGTGCGCGTACGCATCACCCCGAGGACTCGACCACCGCGGGGAGTTGAGAAAACAGGGGTGACTCATCGGATTTTCATAACGCGGCAAATTCCACACCGTACCGGCCCGCCCTGAGAGAATCCCCTGCTGGGCGCGGTGTACGGTCCCCGGGTGCGTGAATGTTCCCGGCTCAGCCGACGTGCCGTCCTCGGGTTGACGGCCGCCGCCCTTCCCGTGTCCACGGCCACCGCGGCCGCCGCCGTCGACTCCACCGTCATCGGGGGCGAGCGGCTGGCCCGCTCCGGCGTCCAGGTGCGCGGTGCCTCCGGGCTGCCCAAGAAGATCACCGCCCAGAGCTGGCTGATCGCCGACTACGACAGCGGAGACGTGCTCGCCTCGTTCAACGCGCACCGGCGGCTCCCGCCCGCGTCCACGCTGAAGATGCTGTTCGCGGACACCGTGCTGAGGAAGTTCGACCGCGCCGAGCGGTACACGGTCAAGGACGCCGATGTCGCCGACGTCCCGGCCGGCTCCAGCCTGGTCGGCATCAAGCCCGGCATCACCTACACCGTCGAGCAGCTGTGGCAGGGCGTGTTCCTGCGCTCCGGGAACGACGCCGTGCACGTGCTCTCCCACATGAACGGCGGCATCGCCAGGACCGTCGCCGAGATGCAGGCCAAGGCCGCGGACCTGCAGGCCCTGGACACCCATGTGGTCAGCCCCGACGGCTTCGACCACCCGGGCCAGATCTCCTCGGCGTACGACCTCACGCTGTTCGCCCGCCACGGCCTGAAGAACCCCGACTTCCGCGGCTACTGCGGCACGCGCACCGCCGACTTCCCGGCGGGCGGCAAGAAGACCTTCCAGATCCAGAACACCGACCGCCTGCTGACCGGGGCGTGGGGCCTGCGGACGTACAACGGCCTGATCGGCGTCAAGAACGGCTACACCAGCCACGCCGGCAACACCTTCACCGGTGCGGCCACCCGGGACGGGCGCACCCTGCTGGTGACGGTCATGCACCCCGCCGAGGGCAGCAACGCCGTCTACGAGCAGACCGCCGCGCTGCTCGACTGGGGCTTCGGGCGGGGGCGTTCGGCACAGGCCGTGGGCACGCTGGTCGATCCGCTCAGCGAGGGCGGGGCGAGCGCGCGTCAGGCGCCCGCGCGCAAGGCGGTACGGGCGGCGGCCGGCGCGCCCGGCTCGGGCTCCGGCGGGCCGTCCACCGGGCGGCTGGTGGAGGGCGCGGGAGGCACGGCGCTGCTGCTGGCGGCGGCGGGAGTGCTGGTGATGAAGAAGCGGCGCAGGGCGGTGGCGGCAGCCGCGGCGGCCGAGGCGTCGCAGGGGGCCGAGGAACCGGCGGCGCAGGGCGGCGGCCGGCACCGGCGCTGAAACAAGCGGCGGCCGTTCCACCGGCCGGTGCGCACCCCGCGTCCCGCGCGGGGGCCGCCCCCAACTCCGGCCCGGTGGAACGGCCGTCGCCTCCCCCCTCGGTATGGTCTGCGGAATCCACGTGCTCCAACTGTGAAGCTCTTGTGGAGGAGAGTTGAGCATATGTGCTCGACCGGCCGCAATACCGCGGATGTTCGAAGCCCGTTTGCGCAAGGGGGGTCAGCCGCGCCCGATGTACGGCATCGCCGTCGCCAGTACCGTCGCGAACTGCACGTTCGCCTCCAGCGGCAGCTCGGCCATGTGCCGCACGGTGCGTGCCACGTCGGCCACGTCCATCACCGGCTCCGGGACCACCTCGCCGTTCGCCTGGAGTGCGCCGGCCTGCATCCGGGCCGTCATGTCGGTGGCCGCGTTGCCGATGTCGATCTGCCCGACCGCGATGCGGTACGGCCGCCCGTCCAGCGACAGCGACTTGGTCAGCCCGGTCAGCGCGTGCTTGGTCGTGGTGTAGGCGACCGAGAGCGGGCGGGGCGTGTGGGCCGAGATCGAGCCGTTGTTGATGATCCGGCCGCCCTGCGGATCCTGCTCCTTCATCCGCCGGTACGCCGCCTGCGCGCACAGGAACGCCCCGTTGAGGTTGGTGTCCACCACGTGCCGCCAGTCGTCGTACGACAGCTCCTCGACCGGGACCTCACGGGGACCGTTGATCCCCGCGTTGTTGAACAGCAGGTCCACCCGGCCGAACCGCTCCACCGTCGCCGTGAACAGTGCCTCCACGTCCTCGGGCCGGGACACGTCGGTGCGCACGGCGAGCGCGGCGGCCCCCGGGGCCAGCGCCGCCGTCGCCTCCAGCGGTTCGGTGCGCCGGCCGGCCAGTGCCACCGACCAGCCGGCCCCGAGCAGCTCCACGGCGACGGCCCGCCCGATGCCGGAGCCGGCACCGGTCACCACCGCGATCTTCGATTGCCTGTCATCCATGGTTCCGCAGCGTAGGCCGAACATCCGTCATACGGAATCCGCTGTCCGTCATGCGGTTGCACGGTCACGGCGGCCGTTCGTCGCCCCGCCCTCGCTCATGGGTTCCACGGCAGTGTGTGCGAGCTGAGAGCATGGGTGCCGGTCACACCCAGGGAGGGACAGATGTCCGAGCACGCGGCGGCACCGCCACCGGAGACGGAACAGGTTTCCACCGCCCCCGCCAGGCCACCGGCCGCCGCCACCCGCCGCACCGGCCTGCTCGTCACCCTCGTCCTCGGCGGCCTCACCGCGACACCCCCGCTCGCGATGGACATGTACCTCCCGTCGCTGCCGGAGGTCACCCGGTCCCTGCACGCGCCCGCCGCCACCGTCCAGCTCACCCTCACCGCCTGCCTGCTGGGCATGGCGCTCGGGCAGCTGGCCGTCGGCCCGATGAGCGACCGCTGGGGCCGCCGCCGCCCGCTGCTCACCGGTCTCGCCGTGTACCTCCTCGCGACCGCCCTGTGCGCCCTCGCGCCGAACGTCGAGACCCTCGTCGCCTTCCGCCTGGCCCAGGGCCTCGCGGGCGCGGCCGGCATCGTCATCGCGCGGGCCGTTGTACGCGACCTGTACGACGGAGTCGCCATGGCCCGCTTCTTCTCCACCCTGATGCTGATCTCCGGCGTCGCGCCGATCGTGGCCCCGCTGATCGGCGGGCAGATCCTGCGGGTGACCGACTGGCGCGGGGTGTTCGTCGTCCTCACGGTGGTCGGAGCCCTGCTCACCGCGCTGGTCTGGCTGCGGCTGCCGGAGACGCTCCCGCCCGGCGAACGGCACGGCGGGGGAGTCGGGGAAGCCCTGCGGGCGATGCGCGGGCTGCTCGCCGACCTGCCGTTCACCGGCTACATGCTGGCCGGCGGCTTCGCCTTCGCCGCGCTGTTCGCGTACATATCCGCGTCCCCCTTCGTCGTCCAGGAGATCTACGGCGCCTCCCCGCAGACCTTCAGCCTGCTGTTCGGCCTGAACTCGGTCGGCCTGGTGATCGCCGGGCAGGTCAACGGCAAGCTGCTGGTCGGCCGGGTCGCCCTGGACAAAGTCCTCGCCACCGGGCTGACGGTGATCGTGCTCGCCGCGACCGCCCTGCTGCTGATGTCCACCGGCGCCCTCGGCGAGGTGGGCCTCGCCCCCGTCGCCGCCGCGCTGTTCGTCCTCATGTCCGCCATGGGCATCACCCTGCCCAACGCCCAGTCCCTCGCCCTGCTGCGCACCCGGCACGCCGCCGGCTCCGCCTCCGCGCTGCTCGGCACCTCCTCCTTCCTCGTCGGCGCGGTCGCCTCACCGCTCGTCGGCGTCGCCGGAGAGCACACCGCCGTCCCCATGGCGCTGGTCCAGCTGGCGGGAGCACTGGTCGCCGCGGCCTGCTTCGTGGGAATGTGCCGTCCCTGGAGCGCACGTGGGAACGCACGTGCGCCGTTGGAGGGAGACAGGAACTGAGCGCACCGAGACTGCGCGCGGACACGCCGGAACGGGCCGGGCTCGACCCCGTGGAGCTCGGACACCTGACCGGCGAGGCGCACGCCCTCACCGCCGGCGACCGCCCCTGGGCGGCCGGCGCCGTCGTGCTGGCCGGCCGCGGTCCCGTCATCGCCGTGGCCGAGGCGGCGGGCTGGGCGGTCCGCTACGCCTCGTACGACCCCGAGACCGACACCGGCGTCGAACTGCCGCCCGCCGCCCGGGTCCCGGCCACCGTCGACACGCCCTTCGACCTGGCCTCCCTCACCAAGCTGTTCACCGCCGTCGCCGCGGTGCAGCAGATCGAGCGCGGCACCCTCGGCATGGACGCCCGGGTCGGCGACTACCTGCCCGACTTCCACGCCGCGGCCGCCCACGGCATCACGGTGCGGCAGCTGCTCACCCACACCTCAGGGCTGCGCCCCGAGCTGCCCCTGTACGACTGCCCGGACGACGCCGCCCGGCTGGCCCTGCTGCGCGCCGAGACCCCCACGGCCCAGCCGGGCCGGTACCGCTACTCCGACCTCAACATGCTCCTGCTCCAGTTCGTCCTGGAACGCATCACCGGCCGCGCCCTCGACGTCCTCGTCCGGGACGGCATCACCCGCCCGCTCGGCATGACGGCCACCGGCTTCGGACCCTGCCCCGGCGCCGCCGCCACCGAGGACCAGCGGCGGCCGTGGGCCAAGGCGGACCGCGGGATGCTGCGGGGCCTGGTCCACGACGAGAACGCCTGGGCGCTCGGCGGCGTCGCCGGCCACGCGGGCCTCTTCTCCACCGCCCGCGACCTCGCGGTCTTCTGCCGCACCCTGCTCGCCGGCGGCTCCTACGGCCCCGCCCGCATCCTCGGCCCCGACTTCGTCGAACTGCTGCTGACCCCGCCGGGGCTGGGCTTCGCCGTCGACCAGCCGTGGTTCATGGGCGAACTGGCGGGCAACGGCGCGGCGGGCCACACCGGCTTCACCGGCACGTCGCTCGTCCTCGACCCGAGGACGGACACGTTCCTGGTGCTGCTGGCCAACACCGTGCATCCGAGGCGCAGGGCACCGGACAGCGGACCCCGGGCAGCACTGGCCACCCGTCTGGCGAGGGCGGTGATCTGAGTCCGCCGTAGAATCACCGGGTGAACGACCCCGTGACCCCGGCCCAGACCCTGCGCGCCGCCCTGGACGACGTCCTCGCCGGGCTCCCGCCCACCCAGGCCGCCGGAGCCGTGGAACGGCTGATCGCCAACTACCGCGGGGAAACCCCCACCCACGCCCCGATCCTCCGCGACCGCGCCGACGTGGCCGCCTACGCCGCCTACCGCATGCCCGCCACCTTCGAAGCGGTCCGCTCGGCCCTGGCGGCGTTCGCACGGGCCGTGCCCGACTGGACGCCCGGCAGCCACACCGACGTCGGCGGCGGCACCGGCGCCGCCACCTGGGCCGTCACCGCGACCTGGCCCGGCGAGCGCGGCGTCACCGTGCTGGACTGGGCCGAGCCCGCGCTCGCCCTCGGCCGGGAGATCGCCGCCGCCAACCCCGCCCTGCGCGGGGCCCGCTGGCAGCGCGCCCGGATCGGCACCGCCCTCACCCTGCAGGACACCGACCTCGTCACGGTGTCGTACGTGCTCAACGAGCTGGCCGAGCCCGACCGCGCCGCCCTCCTCGACGCCGCCGCAGCCGCCGCACAGACCGTGGTGATCGTGGAGGCCGGCACCCCGGCCGGCTACGCCCGGGTCCTGGAGGCCCGGGACCGCCTGGTCCACGCCGGACTCCACATCGTCGCCCCCTGTCCGCACAGCGCCGCCTGCCCCATCGAGCCCGGCCGGGACTGGTGCCACTTCTCCGCCCGGGTGAGCCGCTCCTCCCTGCACCGCCAGGTCAAGGGCGGCACGCTGCCGTACGAGGACGAGAAGTTCTCCTACGTCGCCGCCACCCGCCTGCCCGCCGAGCCGGCCCCCGCCCGGGTCGTCCGGCGCCCGCAGATCCGCAAGGGCCAGGTGCTGCTGGACCTGTGCGAGGCCGACGAGCAGCTGCGCCGCACGACGGTCACCAAACGCCACGGCTCCCTGTACAAGGCGGCCCGGGACGCCGAGTGGGGCGACTCCTGGCCGCCGGAGGACTCCCCGGAGGATCCGTCCGCGTAGCCGCCGTGGCTTGTTAACGTCGCCCCATGGTCAACAAGCCGGCCCCCGACGCCACCCGCCGCAGCGAGAAGTCCCGCCGGGCGATCTACGACGCCGCCCTCGCCCTGGTCGGCGAGGTCGGCTATCCCAAGACCACCGTCGAGGGGATCGCCGCCCGGGCCGGGGTCGGCAAGCAGACGATCTACCGCTGGTGGCCGTCCAAGGCGGCCGTCCTGCTGGAGGCGTTCCTCGACCTTTCCCGGCAGGCGGCACAGGAAGCAGGCCAGGAGCCGTACGCCATCCCGGACACCGGGAACCTCGCCGCCGACCTCAAGGCGGTGCTGCGGATCACGGTGGACCAGCTGCGCGACCCGCGCTTCGAGGCGCCTTCCCGGGCACTGGCCGCCGAGGGCGTGGTCAACGAACCGCTCGGCCGCCAGTTCGTCACCGAACTCCTCGAACCCCAGCTCCAGCTGTACGTCGACCGGCTGCGCGCCGCACAGGACACCGGGCAGGTACGGGCCGGCATCGATCCCCGTATCGCCCTGGAACTGTTCGTCTCACCGCTCGCGCAGCGCTGGCTGCAGCACACGGGACCGATCTCGTACGACTACACGGACACCCTTGTCGAGTACGCACTGCACGGAATCGCACCCCAGCCACCCCGAAGCACATGAAGAGGGGACGATAAGGCACACTGTCCGCACACCAGCGAGGCGACCACCAGACCGAGGGGATAGATGAGCGCGACGTTCGGCGGCCGGTCGGGCCGGCAGGGCAAACTCTCCCGGTGGCTGCTCGGACGCCGCCCGAAAGAAGCCGCCGACGACGGCGGCCGTGAGGCCCTGCTGCTCGCCGCCGCGGCGGCGAGCCTGCCGCTCGCCCCCGCCGCGCACCCCGCCCCCGGCTACCGCTGCTCCTGCGACCGCGTCGGCTGTCCCACCCCGGCCCGGCACCCGGTGTCGTTCGCCTGGCAGACCCAGTCCACCACCGACCGCGCCCAGATCGAGCGCTGGGCCCGGCACCAGCCGCAGGCCAACTTCATCACCGCGACCGGCATGGTCCACGACGTCCTCGACGTCCCCCTGGAAGCCGGCCGGGAGGCCCTTGAGCGGCTGCTCTCCTCCGGTGTCGAGGTCGGCCCCGTCGCCGAGAGCGACGACGGCCGCATGCTGTTCTTCACCCTCACCCGTGGCACGCCCGAGGACGAGGACGAGTGGTGGCCGTGCGAGCTGGACTGCCACCCCGAGACCATGGACGAGCACCCGGGGCTGCGCTGGCATTGCCGGGGCTCGTATGTCCTCGTGCCGCCGGCGCGGCTGCCCGGTGACGACCAGCAGGTGCGGTGGCTGCGCGGGCCGGAGCATGCGTTGCCGGACCCCCTGAGCCTGCTGGAGGCGCTCACCGACGCGTGCGCCCGGTACACGGGCGCCCAGAGCGCGGCCTGGCCGTTGCGGCACTGAGCGCTTTACGGGGGGCTCTACTCACCCTGCGCCGATACAAGACCCGGCACTCTTCCCAGCACCGACACCTTGCCGCTTCCCGCCGGGTCCAGGGCGGCCTCCGCCGACATGAGCTCCAGGGTCAGGGACTGCTTCACCTCGCCCTTGGTCAGGGCCTGTACGTCCTTGGGCTGGGCCGGGACCGTGGTGCCGGTGAAGGCGGTCTGTTTCTCGTAGTGGTGTGTGGTGAAGAACACCAGCGCGCCCCCGTCCGCCGTGCGCAGCGCCAGCGGGGCGTAGTCGCCGCTCGTGAGCGGCCGGTCGATGAACTGCGTGACCAGGCCCGGCTTGTGGCCCCGCTTGGCGCGGTTGGCGCGCTCCACGCTGGTGTAGGTGCCGTCGGCGAAGGTCTGGCCGCCCTTCTTCAGGTAGGTCGCGTAGTCCGCGCTCAGCTTCCCGGGCGCGACGGCGAGCTGCGCGGAGTCGGCCGGTACCGCCTCGGCCCAGCCGTCCTTGTCCGTCCTGAACTCCGGTACGGTGCCGGGCGCCAGGAGGGTCACGTACGCCGCCCGCCAGCGCTGACCGAGGTCACCCCGGGTGAACACCATCAGCCAGCGCGCCTTGCCCGTCTTGTTGCCCTGGGCATCGGCGACGAACCAGCGCGGCCAGCCGGCCTTCTTCGGGATCGTGATCTTCACGTCCGACAGCTTCAGCGGCACGTGCTGCGGGTTGCCGGACGGGCTGTTGGCGTGCCCCGCCTTCAGCCGGGCGGCGGTGATGTCGCCGAACGGGCCGGTGAGACAGGGCGCGTCCAGGGAGTTGTCGTAGGCCTGGTCGGCCCTGTTGTACGCGGTCGTGAACGCGGTGAGCGCCTTGGCGGCCTCGGCGCGGGTGGCGGCGGGGAGCACCTCGCGCTCCCCGTGCACCACCACGCATCCGCTCGCCGTCAGCGACAAAGCGGTCAGCGAAACCGCTATGAGTGCGTTCCGGTCACGCCTGCGGAGCCTGCGCGGGCTGTGATCCCTGCTCATCGGATCCCTTCACCTTCCCCTTTCCGGAGGCGAACCCTACCGGGGCGAGGAAGATCGCGAGCGTCGGGACCAGGTACAGCAGCCACACCGTGACCTGGAGGACCGTCGGGTCGGGCTGGAAGTTGAGGACGCCCTTGAGCAGGGTGCCGTACCAGCTGTCCGGCGGGACGGTGTCGCTGATGTCGAAGGCCAGGTGCGTCAGGCCCGGGAGCCAGTCGGCCTCCTGGAGGTCGTGGAAGCCGTAGGCGAGTACGCCCGCCGCTACCACCACCAGCATGCCGCCGGTCCAGGTGAAGAACTTCGCCAGGTTGATCCTCAGGGCGCCCCGGTAGAACAGCCAGCCGAGCAGGACCGCGGTGGCGAGGCCGAGGGCCACGCCGATCAGCGGGCGCGGGGTGCCGTCGCTCGCCGCGTGCACCGACGCCCACACGAACAGCGCGGTCTCCAGGCCCTCCCGGCCGACGGCCAGGAACGCGGTGGCGACCAGCGCGCCCGTGCCCATGGCGAGGGCCGCGTCCAGCCTGCCGTGCAGCTCCGACCTCAGGTGCCGGGCGGTGCGCCGCATCCAGAACACCATCCAGGTCACCAGGCCGACGGCGACGACCGACAGTGAGCCGCCGAGCGCCTCCTGCGCCTGGAACGTCAGCTCCTGGGAGCCGTACTGCAGGACACAGCCGAAGCCCATCGCGATGGCGACCGCGATGCCGACGCCGGTCCAGACCGGCTTCAGCGCGTCCCGGCGGCCGGTCTTGACCAGATACGCGATCAGGATGCAGACGACGAGCGACGCCTCCAGGCCCTCGCGCAGGCCGATCAGGTAGTTGGAGAACACGGGCTACGCCTCCTTCGAGAACAGCGTGCGGCCCCACCAGTCGCCGGAGTCCCGGACGCCGGGCGGGATCGCGAAGACCGCCGAACCCACGTGCTGGATGTACTCGTTGAGCGCGTCGTGCGCGGACAGCCTGCGCTGCAGCGGGATGAACCCCCTGCGCACGTCCCGCTGGTAGGCCAGGAAGAACAGGCCGGCGTCCAGGCGGCCGAGGCCGTCGGTGCCGTCGGTGAAGGAGTAACCCCGGCGCAGGATCGTGATCCCGTTGTTCGAGTCCGGGTGCGCGAGGCGCACATGCGCGTCGGGCTTCATCGCCTTCAGGAACGGCTCGTCGTGCTCCTTGGCCTTGCCGACCGGCGCGCCCTCGCGCTTGTCCCGCCCGAACACGTCCTCCTGCTCCTGCAGCGAGGTGCGGTCCCAGGTCTCGATGTTCATGCGGATGCGCCGGGCGACGAGATACGACCCTCCGGTCATCCAGGCGTCCTGGGCGCCCCCGTCGCCCTCGCCCACCCACACGAACTTCTTCAGCCGGTCGGTCTCGGTGCCCGCGATGTTGCGGGTGCCGTCCTTGAAGCCCATCAGGTTGCGCGGCGTCTGCGCGTCCGGCGTGGTGGACGAGGTCTTCCCGAAGCCGAGCTGCGACCAGCGGATGGCGACCTTGCCGAAGCCGATGCGGGCGAGGTTGCGGATCGCGTGCACGGCCACCTGCGGGTCGTCCGCGCAGGCCTGGACGCACAGGTCGCCGCCGGTGCGGGACCTGTCCAGGTTGTCGCCGGGGAACTGCGGCAGGTCGGCGAGGGCCGCCGGCCGCCGCTCCCGCAGCCCGAAGTGCTCGAAGAACGAGGGCCCGAAGCCGATGGTGAGCGTCAGCCGCGAGGGCTTGAGGCCCAGCGCCTCGCCGGTGTCGTCCGGCGGCGCCTCGGCGAGTCCGCCGTAGGCGCCCTCACCGACGGGTTTGCCGGCGGTCATCCGCCGGGCCGCCGCCGTCCAGTCCTTGAGCAGCTGGACGAACTCGTCGCGGTCCCCGGTCCTCACGTCGAACGCGGCGAAGTGCAGCCGGTCCTGGACGGGCGTCGCGATGCCCGCCTGGTGGGTGCCGTGGAACTCCACCGCGCCGCCCGCGTCGGCGGCCACCGGGTCCACGTCGTCGCCCGCCTTGGCCATCGCCACCGCGCCGCCGGCCGCCGCGGCACCGAGCGCGAGCCCGGCACCGCCCCAGCCGATCAGCGCCCGGCGCGACGGATTGCTCCCCTGGGTCTCGGTCATCGCCCTGCCCCCTGCCTTACTTCGCGACCGCGGCGGCGAGCTTGGACAGGGGCTCGGCGAGCGCGTTCACCGCGTCCGACAGCTCCTTGCGCTGCTCCTTGGTGACCTTGTCGTAGGAGACGAAGTCGTAGGAGTTCTTGTCGGAGCGGTACTTGTCGAGCACGCCGTTCAGCGCGGTGAACTGCTTGTCCAGCTCCTTGGCCAGCGCCGGGTCGTTCTTCGCGGCGACCGGCTTGAGCAGCTCGTACGCCTTCTGCGCGCCCTCGACGTTGCCCTTGAAGTCGGCCAGGTCGGTGTGCGAGTAGCGGTCCTCCTCACCGGTGACCTTGCCGGTGGCGACCTCGTCGAGCAGCTCCTTGGCGCCGTTGGCCATGGAGGTCGGGGTGATCTGGGCCGTGCCGACCCGCTTCTGCCAGTCCTTCAGGTCGCTCACCAGCTGGTCGGCGAGGGTCTTCTCGTCGGCGCCGATCTCCTTGTCCGCCCAGAGGGCCTTCTCCAGCCGGTGCCAGCCCGTCCACTTCTGGCCCTTCTCCAGGCCGTCGGCGCGGGTGTCGGTCTTGGGGTCGATGTCACCGAAGGACTCGGCGACCGGCTCGGTGCGCTCCCAGCCCAGGCGGGAGGGCGCGTAGGCCTTCTTGGCGGCGTCGAGATCGCCGGCCTTGACCGCCTTGGCGAAGGCCTCGGCGAGCGGCACGGTGGCGTCGGCCTGGTCCTGCGCGTACTGGCGGTAGTCGGCGACCGCCTTGTCCAGCTGCGGGTTCCGCTTCGCGTCCGTACCGCCGCCGGTCACGTCGAGCTTCTGCCGGACGCCGCGGCCCTTCATGCCGGGGCGGCAGGCGATCTCGTACGAGCCCGCCTTGACCTCGGCGGTCAGCGTGTACTCGGTGCCCGGCCCGATGTTCTCCTTCTCGGAGACGATCCGGTCGTCCGGGAAGAGGATCTCGACCTCGGTGGCCTTGGAGCCCTTGTTCTCGATCTCCAGCGTGACGTGGCCCGCCGGGACCGACTTGGCGGAGGTGTCGCACTTCGAGTCGGCCGCGGTGACCCGGATCGCGTCGCCGTCCTTGGCGTCGCTCTTCGCGGTGCAGGCCGTGAGGGCGGTCAGGGCTGCCGTGGCGACGGCGGCGGTGACGGTAAGTCGGACGGCTCGCATGCGGGCTCCAAGCGGAAACTGATGTGGTGAGGCTTGCCTAACTTACCTGAGGCTTACCTCACCTCCACCCACCCGGTTTGTGACTCAGCTCTCACGGACCGGTCACGGATACGGCTTGCTGCCGTACGGCGCCGTGCCGACCGGCACCCACGCGCACCCCGGCGGCGCCCCCGTCTGGACGCGCCCGCCGCCGACGCGGTGTTTCAATTCCCCCGTGACTGACTACGACGTACTCCGCGTCTTCTGCGGACCGAACGGCGGCTACGGCAACGAACTCGGTGTCGTCCGCGACGGCTCGGTGCTGCCCGAGCGGAGCGACCGGCAGGCGCTGGCCGGCAAACTCGGCTTCAGCGAGACCGTGTTCGTGGACGACCCCGAGCGCGGTGTGATCGACATCTACACGCCCACCCTGCGGCTGCCCTTCGCCGGTCACCCCTGCGTCGGCACCGCCTGGCTGCTCGACGTGCCCGAACTGGTCACCCCCGCCGGAGTGGTCGGCGCCCGCCTGGACGGCGAGTTCAGCTGGATCGAGGCGCGGGCGGAGTGGGCCCCGCCGCGCACCCTGCGTCAGTACGCCACCGCCGCCGAGGTGGACGCCCTCGACGTACCCCCGCTAGGGGAGTGGGTCTACGCCTGGGCCTGGGAGGACGAGGCGGCCGGCCGGATCCGTGCCCGCGCCTTCCCCGGCCGTGGCGACGGCATCGACGAGGACGAGGCCACCGGCGCCGCCGCGCTGCTCCTCACCGACCGGCTGGGCAGAGCCCTGAACATCACCCAGGGCAGGGGCTCCCAGATCCTGACCGCACCTCAGCCGCACGGCTGGGTGGAGATCGGCGGCCGGGTGTTCCTGGAGCGCTAGGCCGTTTCTTTGCGGAGACGGGGGAATACCTGTTGCAGGCCCGCAGTGAATGACTGAGCCGCCTGGCGGCTTTCCGCGGGCGGCTCAGAATGGCGGCGATCGCTGCTCGTGCGGCGTGTTCAGCAGTTCTTGCAGTTGGCGTGGCAGGCGGGGTCCTTGGCCGGCTTCGGGTACTGGCGGATGCGATGGTGGTGGAGCCAGCAGTCGTTGTCCGCACCGTGCGGGAGGATCGGCGGAGGGATGCGGTCGCAGCCGCTGGTGGTGGACGGGCTGTTGGTGTAGGGGCCGAGGGACAGCTCGGTGAAGCGCGCCGGGCTGATGATGTGCGACCTGTCGGCCACCGGCTGGAAGACCCAGAGCTGCGAGAGCGCCGCGATGCTGTTGCTGTCCTTGTCGGGGGTCGGGTCGGGGAAGACGATTCCCTGGTTGACCGGGGCGTTCTGGGGGTTGCTCGGGTCGAAGGGGATCGCCATGACCTTCTTGGTCCCGACGTTGTGGACGCGGTAGGCCACGACACCGTCGTCGGTGATCATGTATGCCTCAAGCCTCCACAGGGCCGCCGCGTCACGTTGCGCGTCCCCGGTCAGCGGGTCCTGCCGGAGCTGCAGGTCATCGGCCTGCAGAAGGTAGCTGCCGCTCATGCGGTGCTGGAACACGACCGGGGTCTCCAGACAGGCGGAGGCCACCACGTCATTTGTGGGGTCGTAATAGACCACGAGAATGCCCTTTCTCTTTTCGCATCAAGCCCTGGATGATTTCCGGTTGACCGGGAGTGCAATTTATTCCTTTCGTTCTGCACTAATCTCGGTTTTCCCGTTCCTGGCTTGAATAACCGAAGAAAATACGGGCGCATATATCAAGCTGCGGCGTTTTTACGGTAATAGTACTGGGCCGTGTTTTCTTTGCGTGCACGGCGCAGAGGGTGGCAAGTGGCCACACCAAAAAGCGCCGTTGCTCCGGGCCGAAACTGCCCAGCCGCCCCCGAATGCTAGGCGCTCAGCGGGAACTCCTCGCCCAGCGCCCGGAAGACCGCGGTGTTCAGGGCGAACGCCCGCTTGCATTCCGCCACGACCCGCTGCTTCTCCAGGTCGTCCACCCGTATCCCGTCCAGCAGCTCCCGGTAACCCCGCTTGAACGCGGCGGGGTTGGGGATGCCCTCGAAGACGTAGAAGCGGACGCCGTCGCCCTTCTTCGCGAAGCCCCAGGTCCGCTCCGCCTTGTCCCGGATGATCTGGCCGCCGGACAGATCGCCCAGATAGCGGGTGTAGTGGTGGGCGACGTAACCGCCGGGCCAGCGCTCGGCGCACTCCCGGACCCGGTCCGCGTACGCCCGGGTCGCCGGCAGGGCGCTCAGTCCCGCCCGCCACCCCGGTCCCCGCAGATGCGCCAGGTCCCGCTCCAGCGCGGCCAGCCGGAACAGCTCGGGCCGGATGAACGGCCCCGCCACCGGATCCGGGGCCAGCCGCCCGGCCGCGCTCTCCAGCGCCTCGTACACGAACCAGAGCTGCTCGGTGTAGCGCGCGTACGCGTCCACGCCGAGCCTGCCGCCGAGCAGATCGCCCATGAACGTCGAGGTCTCCGCCTCCATGTGCTGCTCGTGGGAGGCGATGCGGATGAGGGACGAGAACGACTCCATGGACACTCCCCGGTTTGCCGACGACTTGTCGGTAAGTTTACCGACAGCATGTCGGAAAAACAGCAGGGATCGGTCCGCAACCTGGATCCGGGCATGAAAAAGGGCCCGCCCTCCGAAGAGGGCGGGCCGAAGCGAAGCGGTGCGGCGTTACGGAAGGGTCAGGATCTCCGCGCCGGTCTCCGTCACCACCAGCGTGTGCTCGAACTGCGCGGTCCGCCTGCGGTCCCTGGTCACGACCGTCCAGCCGTCGTCCCACATGTCGTACTCGTGGGTGCCCAGCGTCAGCATCGGCTCGATCGTGAACGTCATGCCCGGCTGCATGACCGTCGTCGCGTGCGGGCTGTCGTAGTGCGGGATGATCAGCCCGGAGTGGAACGACGAGTTGATCCCGTGCCCGGTGAAGTCCCGCACCACCCCGTACCCGAACCGCTTGGCGTACGACTCGATGACCCGGCCGATGACATTGATCTGCCGGCCCGGCCTGACCGCCTTGATCGCGCGGTTGAGCGACTCCCGGGTCCGCTCCACCAGCAGCCGGGACTCCTCGTCCACGTCCCCGACCAGGTAGGTGGCGTTGTTGTCGCCGTGCACCCCGCCGATGTACGCCGTCACGTCCAGGTTGACGATGTCGCCGTCCCCGAGGACCGTCGAGTCCGGGATGCCGTGGCAGATGACCTCGTTGACCGAGGTGCACAGCGACTTCGGGAAGCCGCGGTAGCCGAGCGTGGACGGGTAGGCGCCGTGGTCGCACATGTACTCGTGCGCGACCTTGTCCAGCTGGTCCGTGGTCACGCCCGGCGCGATGATCTTCGCGGCCTCCTCCATCGCCTGCGCGGCGATACGGCCGGCGATCCGCATCGCCTCGATGGTCTCGGCGGTCTGCACCTCCGGCCCGGTGTACGGCGCCGGCGCGGGCTTGCCGACGTACTCGGGGCGGCGGATGTTTCCGGGAACCGGACGGATGGGAGACAGCTCCCCTGGTACGAGCAGCGACTGGCCAGACATGCCAGTGAGTCTATCGAGCGGACATGGGGGAACATGTCGGTGGCGAGAGGAGCTGTTCATGGCCCTGTTCAAGAAGCGCACCGTCGGCAAGCCGGGTGAGTGGTACTACTGCCTGGAACACCGGAAGGTCGAGGAGGGCCCGGAGTGTCCGGGCAAGGACCGCTTCGGGCCGTACGCCTCCCCGCAGGAGGCCCAGCGCGCGATGGAGACCGCCGCCGAGCGCAACCTCCAGTGGGAGAACGACCCGCGCTGGCATGACGCGTCCGCGCGGGGCGACACCGACGGCGAGTGAGGGCGAGGGGTCACGTCCGTACGACGGCGCGGCGCTCGCGCATCCGCAGCGCGTGTTCGTCGGTCCGGGCGTCGTACGCCATGAGCCCCGGCAGGCACAGCGCCAGCAGCCCCATCGCACCCGCGCACGCCAGCCCGCCGGAGACGACGGAGGTCCGTACGCCCGCCCAGGCGGCCAGGCCACCCGCCCGGACCTGGGCCAGCTGCGGGCCGACCGAGTAGGACAGCAGCTCGATCCCGGCGAGCCGGCCGCGCAGCTCGTCCGGGATCGTCTGGTTCCACATCGCGGCCCGGAAGAGCCCGCTGACCATGTCGAAGCCGCCGCCGACGGTCAGGAAGAGCAGGACCAGCCACACGTTCCCGCAGACGCCGGCCGCCGCGACCGCCAGGCCCCAGCCGGCCGCCGACAGCACCACCATCAGCCCGTGCCGGTGGATCCCCGATGCCCAGCCGCTGGTCAGGCTGACCAGCATCGCCCCGGCGGGCACGGCGGCGTACATCAGGCCGAGCGCCCACTCGGCGTGCAGCTCGTCGGCGAGGAACGGCAGCACCGCGAGCGGCATGGCCAGGAACATCGCGGCGAGGTCGACGACGTAGGTGCCGAGGAGTTCCTTGCGGCTCCAGGCGTACCGGGCGCCTTCCAGGACGGCGCTCAGCGAGGGCTTCGACGCCTCGTGGGAGGCGGGGGAGGGGGCGATCCGCACGATGTACGCCAGCGAGACGAGGAAGGTCAGCAGGTCGGCGGCGTACGCCCAGCCCAGGCCCGCGTAGGCGACGACCACGCCCGCGACCGCCGGGCCGGCGACTCCGCCGACGTTCCAGCGCAGCGAGTTCAGCGAGGCCGCGGCGGGCATGTCGTCGTGGGCGACGATCCGGGGCCACAGGGAGTCGAGGGCCGGGCGCTGGACGGAGACCAGGGCGGAGGAGAGGGCGGCGACGGCGTACAGCGGCCAGACCATGGGGTGCGCGGCCAGGGCGTTGAGCAGCAGGACGGCACTCAGCACACCCTGCCCGGCCTCCGTCCACACGATGAGCTTCCGCTTGTCGAGCGCGTCGGCGAGGGCGCCGCCGTACAGGCCGCAGACGATGAGCGGCAGCAGCTCCACGGCGCCGATCGCGCCCACCGCTGCGGTGGACTCCGTCAGTTCCTTCAGCTGGACGGGAAGCGCGACGAAGGTGAGGAAGCTGCCGAAGTTGCTGATCAGGCCTGACTTCCAGAGCCTGCGGAAGTCCATGGAGGTCTTCCAGGGGGCGAGGTCGGGGAGGAGGGTGCGGATCACTGAGGCATGTTCGGCTGCTGGACAGGGCGGGGCAACCGCTTTTCCCTTGCCGCGCAGCGGCAGCTCCGGGTGGAACGTCACCAGGGGGCGGGAGGAGGTGCCGTCAGGACTTCCGCCAGCCTCGAGAGACGGTCCCGGAACCCCCGCCGGACCCTCGGAGAGCCGCCGTTCTCGCCCGCCGCCGCGCTGAGCAGGTGCTGCACCGTGTCCAGGTCCAGCTCCGCCCCCTCCGGCACGGCCAGCGTGTCATGCGCCATCGCGGCGAGTTCGCCCCCGCCCGCACCGAGAGCCAGCACGGTGACCCCGGCCCGGCGGGCGTCGTGGACGCGTTCCAGCAGCGTCGCGGGCTCCTCGGGTGCCACCACCAGCAGGGTCTCACCGCGCCGCGCCGCCTCGATCCGGCCCGGTCCGACGGCCAGGTGCGGCGGGTCGCAGGGGCGCGCGTGATGGCGTACGAGGGTCGGGGCCAGCTCGGGTGTCCCGGACCACGCGGCCTCGTCCACCAGGTGCGCGGCCAGATGCCACGGCTCGTACTCCGGCGTGCCCACCAGCAGCAGCCCGCCCCCGTGGGCCACCACCGATCCGCGCAGCACCCCCGCGAATCGCCGGGTGGCCCCCAGCCACTCGGTTCCGGCGAGCACTTCCCGCAGCAGCGCGACCCGTACGGCGTCCATGCGCCCGCATCCTGCCGCAACCGGCCACTTGTGACGTGGAGTTCACGCGGAATTCGCCCGCCCAGGGGACGTACACCGCCTCACCCTTCCCCTGAGCATCGCCGGGAGCCGCCCGATGCCCGACGCCGCCGTCCCCTGGACTCCCCGACGGCCGCGTCGGGGACTCCTGGACTCCCCGACGGCCGCGTCCTCTTCGACACGCGCCATGACTCACCGGCACCCGGCGACCGTGCAGGCCGGGCTCACCGCCCCCGACGGGCTCACCGCCACCGACGGGCTGCCCGCCGTCTGCTCCGGCCTGGTCCGGGTCGACCGGGACACGGACGTAGGCTCGCCCCATGACCTCTACCGACAGCGCACAGACCCCTGCCAAGGCCCCCGCCAAGGACCCCTGGGACCTGCCCGACGTCTCCGGGTACGTCGTCGGCGTGCTCGGCGGCACCGGACCGCAGGGCAAGGGCCTCGCCTACCGGCTCGCCCGGTCCGGCCAGAAGGTGATCATCGGCTCCCGGGCCGCCGAGCGCGCCCAGGCCGCCGCCGAGGAACTCGGTCACGGTGTCGAGGGCGCCGACAATGCCGAGACCGCGCGCCGCAGCGACATCGTGATCGTCGCCGTACCGTGGGACGGACACGGCGACACGCTGAAGTCCCTGCGCGAGGAGCTGGCCGGCAAGCTCGTCGTGGACTGTGTCAACCCGCTCGGCTTCGACAAGAAGGGCGCCTATGCCCTCAAGCCCGAGGAGGGCAGCGCCGCCGAGCAGGCCGCCGCCCTGCTGCCGGACTCCCGGGTCACCGCCGCCTTCCACCACCTGTCGGCCGTCCTGCTCCAGGACCCGGAGATCGAGCAGATCGACACCGATGTCATGGTGCTGGGTGAGGAGCGGGCCGACGTCGAGATCGTGCAGGCCCTCGCCGGGCGCATCCCCGGGATGCGCGGCATCTTCGCGGGGCGGCTGCGAGGCGCCCACCAGGTCGAGTCGCTGGTCGCGAACCTGATCTCCGTCAACCGCCGCTACAAGGCACACGCCGGGCTCCGCATCACCGACGTGTGAGCGGATGGGGGACACTGTTCGTCGTAGCAGTGTCCCCCGCAAGGAGCCGACCCCATGTCCCGCATCGCCCTCTACGCCCTCGTCGTCTGCGTCCTCTCCGTGGCCGCCGCCGTCGTCTCCTTCCTCCAGGGCAGCTGGCTGGGGATCGTCTGGGTGCTGCTGGCGGGCCTGACGTCCAACATGACCTGGTACTACGTCAAGCGCGACCGGGCCACCGCCGCGCAGGACACGTCCGTCACGGGGTGACCTGGCAGATCTCGGGGGTGCCCTGCCAGAAGCGGTAGAGCTCCTGGCCGCAGTAGCGCGGGAAGTCGCCCACGCCCAGGTGCTGCAGAAGCGTGTCTATGACGTCGAAGAACGCGGTGTTCACCGACGGCACCCACAGCAGCGCGAACACGAACAGCAGGCCGAACGGCGCGAACGGCTCCACCTGACGCTTCACCTTGTACGACAACCAGGGCTCGATGACGCCGTAGCCGTCCAGGCCCGGCACCGGCAGGAAGTTCAGGATCGCCGCCGTCACCTGGAGCAGGGCCAGGAACGCCAGCGCGGACTGGAAGTCCGCGGGCACGCCGTCCAGGGCGTGCAGCCAGAACGGTGCCGTACACACGGCCGCGAACAGCACGTTCGTCAGCGGGCCCGCCGCCGAGATCAGGCTGTGCCGCCAGCGGCCCCGGATCCGGCCGCGCTCGATGAACACCGCGCCGCCCGGCAGGCCGATCCCGCCCATGATCACGAAGAGCACCGGGAGCACGATGCTCAGCAGCGCGTGCGTGTACTTCAGCGGGTTCAGCGTGAGGTACCCCTTGGCGCCGACCGTGATGTCCCCGCTGTGCAGGGCCGTACGCGCGTGCGCGTACTCGTGCAGGCACAGGGAGACGATCCAGGCCGCCGTCACGAACAGGAACACCGCGACGCCCGGCTGCGCGGCGTACCCGCTCCAGGTGGCCCAGCCCGTCACCGCCGTCACGGCCAGGATCCCGACGAACACCGGACTGACTCGGCGTTCGCCGCGGCGGGTGGTGGCGGTGGTCATCGGCAGACTCCTGTGCGGACGGGGACGGTCGGGAGTGCGACCGTACCGGCCGCGCACCCGAGGGGGAAACGTCTCGCGCCCGCCGTCCGGTTCCTGGAACCTGGGGGATGCCACACATGACGGTGTTCTACGAGGACTGGCAGAGGGAGTGCTGCGGCAGGCCGTTCGGCAGGGGCCAGGAAGCCGGCCGGCGGCTGGTCGCCGTCGACGAGGAGGAGGCCCGGGACGGCCGCCGGTACGGCCCACCACGACCCGCGCGCCGCCGAACCCGCCGACCCGGCGCCCGGCACGGTGGTCCTCCGGGGGACCGGGCGCGCGCTGCGAGCGGTGCCCGGCGCACACACCCTGGAGCCCGTCGGCAACTGCCCCAGGTGGTTCCACGGCTTCGAGGAGGAGGAGCAGCCACCGCGGCGGGTCCCGTACCGGGTCCGCCGCGCGGTCGGTGTCCTCGTCACCCTGGAGGTCCCCGAGGGCGCACCGACGCAACGCCGTGACCGACGCTGACCGTTCCGGAGAGAATGGACCCCGTGCGCTATCGCCTGCTCGGCACCACCCAGGTATCCCGCCCCGACGGTACGGCCGTCCCGGTCGGCGGGGCGCGACTGCGTGCCCTGCTGGGCGTGCTCGCGCTCCGGGCCGGGCGGACCGTGCCCGTGGGCGTGCTCGTCGACGAGGTGTGGGGCGCCGAGCCGCCCGCCGACGCCGCCGGTGCGCTGCAGGCGCTCGTCGGCCGGCTGCGCCGCGCCCTCGGCGCGGACGCCGTCGCCTCGGCCGAGGGCGGCTACCGGCTCACCGCCGCCCCCGACGACGTCGATCTCACCCGCTTCGAGCGGCTGACCGGCGACGGCCTCGCCGCACTCGCCGACGGCGACCCGGCCAAGGCCGCCGCCGTCCTCGACGACGCGCTCGCCCTGTGGCGCGGTCCCGCCCTCGCCGACCTGCCCGACCACACCGCCGAGGCGGCCCGCTGGGAGACCCGCCGCCTCGACGCCCTCCGCGCCCGGCACACCGCCGCCCTCGCCCTCGGGCACGCCGAGCAGTCCCTGCCCGAGCTGACCGCCCTGTGCGGCGACCACCCGCTGGACGAGCCGCTGCAGGCGCTCAGGCTGCGCGCCCTGCGCGACACCGGCCGCCCGGCCCAGGCCCTCGCCGGCTACGAGGACGTACGACGGCTGCTCGCGGACCGGCTCGGCTCCGACCCCGGCCCCGAACTGCGCGCCCTGCACGCGGAGTTGCTGGTCGCGGAGGCTCCGCCGGCGCCCGAGCGCCGGGTCCTCGGCAACCTGCCCGCCCGGCTCACCTCCTTCGTCGGCCGGGAAGCCGACATCGAGGCCATCGGCGCCGATCTCGCCGCCGCCCGCCTGGTCACCCTGCTCGGGCCCGGCGGCGCCGGAAAGACCCGGCTGTCCCAGGAGGCCGCCGATGCGGTACGGCACACCGTCCGGGACGGAGTGTGGCTGGCCGAGCTCGCACCCGTGGACGACCCCGACGCCGTACCCCAGGCCGTGCTCACCGCGATCGGCGCCCGCGAGACCGTGCTGCACGGCGCCGGCGCCGAGAGCATGCGCGCGGTCGCCGACCGGTACGACGACCCCCTCGAACGGCTCGTGGAGCACTGCGCGCGGCGCCGGATGCTCATCGTGCTCGACAACTGCGAGCACGTCGTCGAGGCCGCCGCCCGTCTCTCCGAGCGGCTGCTGGCCCGCTGCCCCGGGCTGACCGTCCTCGCCACCAGCCGGGAACCCCTCGGTGTGCCGGGGGAGCTGGTGCGTCCGGTGGAGCCGCTGCCGGAGCCGGTCGCGCTGCGGCTGCTCACCGACCGGGGCGCGGCGGCCCGGCCCGGATTCCGTGTCGAGGACGACCCCGAGGCGTGCGCCGAGATCTGCCGGCGGCTGGACGGACTGCCGCTCGCGATCGAGCTCGCGGCGGCCCGGCTGCGGATGCTGACGCCACGTCAGATAGCCGGGCGGCTGGACGACCGCTTCCGGCTGCTCACCTCCGGCAGCCGCACCGTGCTGCCCCGCCAGCAGACCCTGCGGGCGGTCGTGGACTGGTCCTGGGAACTGCTCGACACCGACGAACGGGACGTCCTCGCCCGGCTGTCCGTCTTCGCGGGCGGCTGCGACCTGGCCGCTGCCGAGGCCGTGTGCGGCCCCGTCGCCCTGGAGGCGCTCGGCTCCCTGGTCGACAAGTCCCTGGTGGTGGCCGCGCCCTTGCCGGGCGGGGGAGCCGGCGGCGGGATGCGCTACCGGCTGCTGGAGACCGTCGCCGAGTACGCCGGCGAACGGCTGGACGAGACCGGCCGCCGCGCCGACGCCGAGCGCGCCCACCTGACGTACTACCGCGAACTCGCCCGCACCACCGACGTGTTGCTGCGCGGCCGGGAGCAGCGCACCGCCGTCGACCGGTTCCAGCTGGAGTACGAGAACCTGCGCACCGCGCTGCGGCACGCCGTCGCCGCCCGGGACGAGCAGGAGGCGCTGTGCCTGGTGCTGTCCCTGGTGGCCTTCTGGCAGATGCGGGATCAGCGCATCGAGACCCGCACCTGGTGCGAGGAGGCCATGGCGCTGGGCCCCGACCCCTTCACCGCGCCCGTACGGCCCGCTGCGCCGCTGTGGCAGCGTTGCACCGACGCCCCGCCGCCGTACACCGGCGAGCTCCTCGCCGAGGCCCGGCGCGGCGTCCACCTCGCCCATCTCTCCTGCATGGACCACGACCTGGAGTCGTGGCAGACGCCCGAGGCGCAGGCCAAGCTGCGCGCCATCGTGGAGACCTACGAGCCCGGGCTGCCGCAGACCTGCCGGGCGCCCGGCCTGCTCTGGTTCTTCGCCGTCATGCTGACCGGCGGCGCCGAGCGGATGTGGACCGTTATCGACGCCAGCGTCCAGACCTGCCGCGACACTCCCGGTTTCGAGTGGGAACTGGCCATGAACCTGCAGTTGCGCGCCAACCTCCTCGCCAACCGTGCCGAATGGGCCGGCAACGCCACCCGCGACGCCGAGGAGTCGCTGGAGATCTTCCGCCGCCTCGGGGACACCTGGGGCACCGCCGAGGCGTTGTCCGCCCGCGGCGAGGCCCATGAACGCCAGGGTGCCTACCGCGAGGCCGCCGCCGACTACCGGGCGGCCATCGAACACGCCGAACGTCTGGGCGCCCGCGGCCAGGTGACCGTCCTCCGCGCCCGCCTCGGCAGCGCGCTCATGGAGACGGGCGACCTGGAGGGTGGCGAGCAACTGCTCCGGGACGTCATCGCCAGCCAGGAAGGCTCCCTCAACGAGGCGATGCCCGCCGCCCGGCTCTTCCTCGCCTGCTGGCTGGGCCTGACCGGTCGCATCCCCGAGGCCAGGGAGCAACTGCGGCTGCTGCGCGAGGAGTTCAAGATCGCGCACTTCGTCGTCTTCAACTCCATGATCCTCTGCCAGGAGGCCTGGCTGGACGCCCTCGACGGGCAGGCCGAGGCCGCCCTGGACCGGTGCCGGCGGGCGGCGGTCCTCGCCGGTGACCCGCTCGCCCAGACCATCGCCCCGCACCTGCACTCGGTGTGCCTCACCACCGCCGCGATGGCCCTCGCCGGTCAGGACGGCGGCAGCCGCGCCGCCGACGCCGCCCGCTGCCTGGGCGCCGCCGACGCCCTGCTGCCGGCCGGCCACGTCCTCTCCGGCGTCGAGCTGCGGTGCCACGACCTGACCGAGGCCCGGATCCGTCAGGTTCTGGACGAACCGCCCTACCGGGCCGCGTACGCCGAGGGCGGTGGCCTCTCCCTCGCGGAGGCCACCGCCCTGCTCTGAGCCACGGCTCAGCTCTTGGTGCGGAACTTGTGGATCGCGACCGGTGCCATCACCGCGGTGATGCCCACCGACCAGGCCAGCGTCACCCACAGGCCGTGCGCGACCGGGCCGCCCACCATCAGACCGCGCGCCGCGTCGGCGAGGCCGGACATCGGGTTGTAGTCGGTGAAGTGCTGCAGCCAGCCCGGCATCGACTTGGTCGGCGCGAAGATGGACGAGCCGAACTGCAGCGGGAACAGTGCCAGGAAGCCCATCGCCTGCACGGACTGCGCGTTCTTCATGATCACACCGAGGGTGATGAACACCCACATGATCGACGAGGCGAAGAG
Source organism: Streptomyces sp. NPDC007205 (assembly GCF_040634095.1). NCBI lineage: Bacteria > Bacillati > Actinomycetota > Actinomycetes > Kitasatosporales > Streptomycetaceae > Streptomyces > Streptomyces sp. NPDC007205. Next base: position 91,361 of record NZ_JBEYEW010000011.1, on the reverse strand, counting down.
CGTGGCCAGGCCCACGGCGGCGAAGAGCCCCGGCCAGTTGGTGATGTCGAAGCCCACCAGGACACCGACCACCAGCAGGACGGCCGTCGCGATCAGCATCCGGGCCAGCTCCACCGCGATCTTCGCGAAGAGCACGGAACCGCGGCCGATCGGCAGGGACCGGAACCGGTCCATCACACCGCTGTTGAAGTCCTGGTTGAAGCCGGTGCCGACGCCCTGGGCCATGGACAGGCTGGTCATGGCCATGAGGCCGGGGACGACGTACTGGACGTACCGGTGCTGACCGCCGCCCAGTGCCTGCCCGATCGAGCCGCCGAAGACGTACACGAACAGCAGGGTGAAGACGATCGGCATCAGCAGTGCGTCGAACATCGACTCCGGGTCCTGGCGGATCCAGAGCAGGTTGCGGCGCAGCAGGGCGCCGGTGTGCCGCAGATGGCCGCGCAACGGGATCCGGGCATCGGCGGACGACATGGTCGTGGTGGCGCTCATACGGCGACCTCTTCGCGGGAGTCGGCGGGCGTGGTGTCCTGCGGGGCACTGGCGCGGTGGCCGGTGAGGGACAGGAACACCTCGTCCAGGCTGGGGAGTTCGGTGGTGATGGAGGAGATCGTGACGCCGCGCGCGGTGACCGCGCCGACCACGGCGGTCAGCTGCTCGTCGCTGAGGACCGGCACCAGCAGGGAGCCGGTCTCGGTGTCCACGGTGGTGGAGGCGAGCCCGGTGATGCCCAGCTCGTCCAGCATGGCGGCGAGCGGCCGCAGCTGCAGCGGATCCACCGGGCGCACGCGCAGCGTGCGCCCGCCGACCCTGGCCTTCAGCTCCTCGATGCCGCCCTGCGCGATGACCTTCCCGCGGTCGACCACGGTCAGCTCGGAGGCGAGCTGCTCGGCCTCCTCCATGTACTGGGTGGTCAGCAGCACGGTGACACCGTCGCCGACCATCGCCTTGACCTCGTCCCACACCTCGTTGCGGGTACGGGGGTCGAGCCCGGTGGTCGGCTCGTCGAGGTACAGCACGGCCGGCCGGCCGATCATCGAGGCGGCGAGATCCAGCCGCCGCCGCATACCACCGGAGTAGGTGCGCGCCGGCCGCCTGGCCGCCTCCGTCAGGGAGAAGCGCTCCAGCAGCTCGTCGGCGCGGGCGCGGGCTGCCTTGCGGGGCAGGTCCAGCAGCCGGCCGATCATGTACAGGTTCTCCCAGCCGGGCAGCTTCTCGTCGACGGATGCGTACTGTCCGGTGAGGCCTATCACCCGGCGCAGCTGGCGGGGCTGCCGTACGACGTCGTAGCCGGCCACGGTGGCCTGGCCGGCGTCCGGGGTGATCAGGGTGGACAGGATCCGTACGAGGGTGGTCTTGCCGGCGCCGTTCGGGCCGAGCACACCCATCACGGTGCCCTCGCGTACGTCCAGGTCCACACCGTCCAGCGCCCTGGTCTCGCCGTAGTGCTTGACCAGTCCCCGTACCGTCACCGCGTGGCCCCCGCCGGCGGGGTTGTCATCGATTCGCGTCATGCGTCAGACAGTGCCAGGGCCCACCGACAAACCACCGACAAGCCACCGACAGCCACCGACGAGTTCCCGACGACCACCGCAACCATCCGTTGAGGAACCACGACGGCGAGCAACCACCTCCGCGAGAGCGGCGCCGGCTCAGGCGCAGAAAGGGGTCAGCCCGCCGACGGGGGAAGATCGGCGGGCTGCCCGTGTTGCCGCAATGGCTCAGTGGACGGAGTGCTCCTCCAGCGGGAAGGTCCCGCCGACGACGTCGTCCGCGAACGACTTCGCCGCGTTGCCCATGACCTCACGGAGGTTCGCGTACTTCTTGACGAACTTCGGGACCCGGCCGGAGGTCAGCCCGAGCATGTCCGTCCAGACCAGCACCTGCGCGTCCGTCTCCGGCCCGGCGCCGATGCCCACCGTCGGAATGTGCAGTACCCGCGTCACCTCGGCCGCCAGCTCCGCCGGCACCAGCTCCAGGACGACCGCGAAGGCGCCCGCGTCCTGCACGGCCTTCGCGTCCCGCAGCAGCTGCTGCGCCGCCTCCTCGCCGCGCCCCTGCACGCGGTAGCCCATCGCGTTGACGGACTGCGGGGTCAGCCCGATGTGGGCCATGACCGGGATGCCGGACTCCACCAGCAGCCGGATCTGTTCGTGTGAGCGCTCGCCGCCCTCCAGCTTGACCGCGCCGACCCCGGCCTCCTTCACCAGCCGGGTCGCCGAGCGCAGCGCCTGCACCGGGCCCTCCTGGTAGGTGCCGAAGGGGAGGTCGCCGACGATCAGGGCGCGCTGCGTGCCGCGGACCACGGCCGCCGACAGCATCGTCATCTCGTCGAGGGTGACGGGCACGGTCGTCTCGTACCCGAGGTGACAGTTGCCCGCCGAGTCGCCGACCAGGATCACCGGGATCCCGGCCTCGTCGAAGACGGACGCGGTCATCGCGTCGTAGGCGGTGAGCATGGGCCACTTCTCGCCCCGCTCCTTGGCGAGCGTGATGTCGCGGACGGTGATGCGGCGGGTGCCCTTCCCCCCGTACAGCGCCTTGCTGCCGTCGGAGGGCTTGTTCTGGGCAGCCGAAAGCTGCGTCATGGCAACGGCTCCTTCAGTCATCTCGAGGCGCCCTGACGGCGTCCCCGGATCGACTCCATGGTGGCACCTCGTGCCAGCCAGGACCAGAGGGGGCCCCTGATCCCCGCCCGGGCCCGGCAGGGGCCCGCAGGGGCCCGCGTGTAAGGCCCTGGTAAATAGTTAAGATACGAGACGGTTCCGTATCGAAATGGCCGTAGTGTTGAACATATGACAAGTTCCGTCCCTGCCTCTCGGATACCGGAAGCGGTGCACCGGCGCCGCTGGGCGATTCTCGGCGTGCTCATGCTGAGCCTGCTGATCGTGGTGCTCGACAACTCGATCCTCAACGTCGCCATCAAGACCATCTCCAGCCCCGCGCCGACCGGCCTCGGCGCCACCCAGAGCGAGATCGAGTGGGCGATCAACGCCTACACCCTCGTCTTCGCCGGTCTGCTGTTCACCGCCGGTCTCATCGGCGACCGCCTCGGCCGCAAGAAGGTGCTGCTCGGCGGCATCGCCGTGTTCGGCATCGGCTCGATGCTGGCCGCCGAGTCCGGCTCGCCCGGCCAGCTGATCGCCTACCGCGCCCTGATGGCCCTCGGTGCCGCCTTCGTCATGCCCGCCACCCTCGCCGTCCTGATGAACGTCTTCGAGCGTGCGGAGCAGCCCAAGGCCATCGGTATCTGGGCCGGCGGCGTCGGCCTCGCCATCGCCATCGGGCCGATCACCGGCGGCGCGCTCCTCGACCACTTCTGGTGGGGCTCGGTCTTCTTCGTCAACGTGCCGATCGTGGTCCTCGCGCTGGTCCTGATGGTCTGGCTGGTGCCCGACTCCCGTGACCCCAAGCCCGGCCGCCTCGACCCCGTCGGCGTCGTCCTGTCCGTCGTCGGCCTCGTCCTGCTGGTCTACGGCATCATCAAGGGCGGCGAGCTGGCCGACTTCACCGACACCAAGGTGCTGGCGACGATCGGTGCCGGTCTTGTCGTGCTGGCCGCGTTCGTCATCTTCGAGAAGCGTAGCGACCACCCGTCGCTCGATGTCACCTACTTCCAGAACAAGGTCTTCTCGGCCGCCATGGGCGCCATCGCGCTGGTCTTCTTCGCGCTGATGGGCGTCACGTTCTTCGGCGTCTTCTACACCCAGAGCGTGCGCGGCTACTCCCCGCTGGAGTCCGGTGCGCTGATGCTGCCGCTCGCCGCCGCCCAGCTGATCTTCGCACCGCGTGCCCGGCTGCTGGTCGACCGGTTCGGCAACAAGGCCACCACCACCGCCGGCCTGGTGCTGATCGCGGCGACGCTGGCGATGTTCGCCACGTTCGAGGCCGACACACCGATCTGGCTGCTGGAGGTCGTCTTCTTCCTCATGGGCACCGGCATGGCGCACATCATGACGCCCACCTCGGTCGTCATCATGCAGGCGCTGCCGCGCGAGAAGGCCGGCTCCGCCTCCGCGCTCAGCAACACCTTCCGCCAGGTCGGCGGCGCGCTCGGCATCGCCGTCCTCGGCTCGGTGCTCGCCACCTCGTACCGCAACGGCATCGAGGACAAGCTCGGCACGCTGCCGCCCGCCCTGCGCGACAAGGCCGCCGAGTCCGTCGAGGCCACCCTCGGCATCGCCGGCAAGCTCGGCCCACGGGGCAAGGCCCTGGTCACGCCCGCCGACGACGCGTTCCTGCACGCCATGCACGTCACCGCGCTGTGCGGGGTGGGCGTCGCACTGATCGGCGCCGTCGTCACCGCCCTGTTCCTGCCGGGCAGGCCGCCCGCCGCCGAGGAGGGCGAGAAGGAAACGGAGTTGGTCACGGCCGCCGACTGACGCGGACCCGCAGCTCAACGGGGGAAGGAGGCGGCTGCGGGACAATTCCCGCAGCACACCGAGAGGACGGATCGACGTGAGCCTTGCCGAAAGCCGGCCGCGACCGCACGGCCCCGTACGGGGCAGGCCCCGTAGTGAGGCCGTGGAACGCGCCATCATCGAGGGCGTGATGAAGCTCCTGGAGGACGGCGTACCCCTCGCCGAACTCTCCATCGAGCGCATCGCCCGCACCGCCGGGGTCGGCAAGGCCACCATCTACCGCCGCTGGAACGGCAAGGAGGAACTGTTCATCGACGTCGTGCGTGCCGCTGAGCCCGCCGACCCCGAACTCCCCGGCGTCTCCATGCGCGACGACCTCGTCGTCCTGCTGGAGAACCTGCGTCAGCGCGGCCTCGCCAGCCGGACGTCGGCGCTCCTGCACAACGCCCACGCCCAGATGAAGAGCAGCCCCAGGATCTGGGCCGCGTACCACGCCAACGCCGTGGCGCCACGGCGCGCCCTCGGCCTGGAAGTGCTGCGCCGCGGACAGCGCAACGGCGAACTCCGCACCGATGTGGACGTGGAACTGGCCAACGACATGCTCGTCGGCCCCATGCTCACCCGGGCCGTGCTGCGCCCGGACGCCGACCTGCCCGACGGCCTGGCGGAGCAGATCGTCGACACCGTCCTGGAAGGCCTACGGCCCGTCAGCTCGACAGCCTCGTAGCACTCATGTGCGCGTTTCGTCACAGACCCTGGCTGTCTCGGGCGGAACGGAACTCCCCGCCCCGCCTCTTTCGTCCTCGTCTTCCGTACGGCCGTCATGGGACGGCGGGATCGGAGCCGATCATCCCCTAGGGTCGGAAGAACACGGGGGACGACGGTGTGCACAGCAGGCAGTGAGGCAGATGGTATGGCGCAGCAGGCGTACATGACGGAGACGGCGGACGGCGGCTCGGGGCCCGAGCGACCGGGATCCCGGCTTCGGCGCCTGACGCAGCGCCTGCTCGGCGGGTGGCGAGGGGATCCACGGATCTGGCGCCGCGGCATCATCCTCGCGGTTCTCGCCCTGCTCCTCGCCCTGGTGATGCTGGTGCACTCGCGCATCCCCAACCGGCTGGGCAACCTCGGCAGTCTGACCGAGACGTTTCTGCCCTGGCTGGGCCTCGCCATCCCGGTCCTGCTGCTGCTCGGCCTGATCCGGAAGTCGGCGACCGCGCTCATCGCCGTACTGCTCCCGGCGATCGTGTGGCTGAACCTCTTCGGCGGGCTGCTCACGGACAAGTCGGGCTCGGGCGGTGACCTGATGGTGGCGACCCACAACGTCAACGCCGACAACCCCGACCCCGCCCTGACCGCCCGTGACGTCGCCTCCTCCGGCGCCGACGTGCTGGCCCTGGAGGAGGTCCCCGGTACGGCCGTGGCCGTCTACGAGCAGGCGCTCGCACCGACGTACCGGTACCACGCGGTGGTCGGCACGGTCGGCCTGTGGAGCAAGTACCCGATGAGCGATGTGCAGGCGGTGGACATCAAGCTCGGCTGGAAGCGTGCGATGCGGGCCACGGTCACCACCCCGCACGGCCCCGTCGCGGTGTACGTCGCCCACATGCCCTCGGTGCGGGTGAAGGTGGAGGCCGGGTTCACCGCCCGCCAGCGCGACAAGAGCGCCGACGCGCTCGGCGAGGCCATCGCCGACGAGCCCCTGAAGCGGGTCGTCCTGCTCGGCGACCTGAACGGCACGATGAACGACCGCTCGCTCAACGCCGTCACCTCCCAGATGCGCTCCACGCAGGGCGCGGCCGGCAGCGGCTTCGGGTTCAGCTGGCCGGCGTCGTTCCCGATGGCGCGGATCGACCAGATCATGGTCAGGGGCGTGGAGCCGGAGAGCTCCTGGACGCTGCCGCGCACCGGCAGCGATCACCTTCCGGTGGCCGCCCGTGTGAAGCTGGACACGTCCTCGTAACCCGGTGGAACAGCGAGGTTGTCACCCGACTCCGTCGGGTGGCCGAGTGATCACCTCGCACCTGCCGGAGGAGTCGGGCGCCCTGCACCACTGACCCGCCGGCCGTGGCTCTGGTGAGGCACATGTGTCCTCCGGCTGCCTTCCCGGAGCGCAGAGGGCCCGGGGTCTCCACGACCCCGGGCCCCCTTCCGTTCAGCGGAGCGTCAGTGCTGCTTCGCGCTCTTCGCGTACGACGCGACGTACCCGTCCGCCGGCGAGCCGACGCCCGTCACGTCGTCGTAGCCCTTCACCGCGGACAGGGAGCTGTCCTTGCCGAGGCTGCGGGCCGAGTAGAGCAGGCCGCCCTTGGCGTCCAGGCCGTTGACGAAGTCCACGCGGGCGACCGCCAGGCCGGAGCCCGTCGGGTTGTCCGTGACGTCGTGGTAGACGCCATTCTTGCCGTACTTGGCGTAGATCGTCGGGTTGGCGAACCCGATCGCCTTGCCGCCGCGCGCCTCCTGGGCCAGGGCCTGGACCGCCGCGATCACCGGAGCGGCGAGCGAGGTGCCGCCGATGCGGTACTCGCTGTACTGCTGCGAGCCGTCCGGGAAGGTCTGGGTCTGGCCGACCAGGAAGCCGGTGTTCGGGTCGGCGATGGCCGCGATGTCCGGGACGACGCGGTTGCCGTCGGCGCTGTTGGCCTTGGCGAGCGAGTCCGGGACGACGCCCTTCTGGTAGTACGGCTGGGCGACCGTCTTGCTGGTGCCGCCGCCCGCGCCCGAGGTGAAGGTGCCGGGGAAGCTGGTCCAGCTCTTGCCGTCGGTCGACAGGGTCGACTTCTCGGTGCCCCAGCCGGTCTCCCACTCGTACGTGTCACCCTTGCCGACGGCCAGGGAGGTACCGCCGACCGCGGTCACCCACGCCGAGTTGGCCGGGGTGTCGACCTGCTTCGTACCGGACTTGGCGACCTGGTCGCCGTCGTCACCGGAGGAGAAGTAGAAGCCGATGCCCTGCACCGCGCCCAGCTGGAAGACCTGGTCGTAGGCGGCGGCGAGGTCCGGGGTCTGGTTGGCCTCGATGTCGCCCCAGGAGTTGGAGACGATGTCGGCCAGGTGGTTGTCGACGACCTTGCTGAGCGAGTCGAGCAGGTCGGCGTCGTAGCAGGAGGCCGCGCCGACGTAGGTGACGTCGGCGGACGGGGCGACCGCGTGCACGGCCTCGACGTCGAGGGTCTCCTCGCCGTACCAGCCGGCGGCGCCGCACTCCTTGGTCTTGGTGTAGTTCTTCGGCAGCACCTGGTGCAGCTGGCCGGTCTTCCAGGCCGCGTCACCGTTCTTCAGCGCGTACTTGCCGGCGTCGTAGGCGATGGTCGGCGAGGCGTAGGCGTCCGTGATGGCGATGCGGACGTTCTTGCCGGTGTAGCTGCCCGCGCCGTAGGCGGAGCGCAGCTGCTTGCCGGTGTAGCCCTTGATGGCGTACGGGATCTTCTGGCCGTACGCGTCGGGCAGCGTGGTCGCGGTGTTCGAGCCGTAGTACGAGGAGAACGGGCCCGAGTTCTTGAACACGGCGTCCGGCGGCGGCAGCTGGTCGTCGTGGTTGGACTTGTGCGGGGCGTTGTCCAGACCGGTGACGGTCAGGACGGCGCCCTTCAGGCTGTCCGGCACGGAGGCCGTCTGCGCGGGGGCGCGGTAGGTCGCCGAGCCCTTGGCGTAGTTGTGCAGCTGGGTGCCGAACGCCTTCTCGGCGGCGGCCACGTCACCGGAGACGGCGACATAGTGCTGGGTGACCTCGGTGACCTTCAGACCGGCCGACGTCAGCCAGGACTTGACGGCGGCCACCTGGGCCTTGGTGGCCCCGAAGCGGGCCTGCGCCTTCTTGGCGTTCAGGTACTTGCCGTACAGCGGCGAGCTGGGGTCGGACACGGCCTTGGCGTAGGCGGCGAGGCCCGCCGCGTCCTTGCCGGCGAAGTAGACCCGGGCGTTCACCGGGGCGCTGTCCGGAGTCGCGCCCTTGTCCGCCTTGGGCGTGGCCCACAGCGGCTTGGTGCCCTTCAGAGCGTCACGAGCGGGGCTGCCCGCGGCGTGTGCCGCGGGTATGCCCAGCGCCAGAGCGCCGGCGATCATGGGCAGTGTCGCTGCCATGCTCACGGCGCGCAGCTTGGCGCGGTTGGATCTCATAGAACCCCCTGCGATGCGGTTCGCATGCATGTAGTGGTCGGTACGTCACGCGTCCGCGCGCCGGCCCGCGGCGGTTCGGCCGGTCAATGGATCACATGATGCGGGTCACTCTGTCGATGAACCGTTCATGCCAGGGGAACGTAAAGGTCAAGAGAAGCTCAAGTGCCCGTCAGCTGGGGCGAATTGCGCCTTTCGTTCCTCACGGTTGGGTAACGGAACGGCCCGGCGACTGTTCACATACCGCTCTTCACACACCGCTCTTCACGAACGCGGCGCCGCTCCCCGCTCCTTCAGCATCCCGGCCATCACCTGGAGCTCCGACTGCTGCGCGTCGACCATGCCCTGCGCGAGCCGCTTCTCCACGCCGACGGTGCACTTGGCCACGCACCCCTCGGCCATGTGGATCCCGCCCTTGTGGTGGTCCGTCATCAGCTGCAGATAGAGGATCTCGGCCTGCTTGCCGCTCAGTGACTGGAGCTTCCTCAGCTCCGTGTTCGTCGCCATGCCCGGCATCAGCGCGCCGTCCTTGCCGGAGGCCATGTCGCCCATGCCCATCCAGGTCATCGGCGGCTCGGCCGACACCTTCGGCAGCTCCCACAGGTCCAGCCAGCCGAGCAGCATGCCGCGCTGGTTGGCCTGCGTCTGCGCGATGTCGTAGGCGAGCCTGCGCACTTCCTTGTTCTCCGTGCGGTCCCGGACGATGTACGACATCTCGACGGCCTGCTGGTGGTGGACCGCCATGTCCCGCGCGAACCCGGCGTCCGCCGACTCCGGGCCCGGCGTCTTCGGGTCCGAGTCGCCGGTGTCCTCGGTGACCGCGTAGGTGATCGCGCCCGCCGCGACGAGCACCGCCGCCGCGGCCCCGGCGAGCCGTCCGACGTGCCGCCGCTTCACTACATCGCCCCGCTGGTGCAGGGGGCGCCGGGCTCGGGGGTCTGCGGGCCCTGGACGTAGGCGGCGAAGAACTTGCTCACCTCGGGGTCGTCCGCGCTCTTGACGCTCACCTGGTGGCCCCAGGCGGACAGGATCAGCGGGGCGGCCTGGTTCTCGTACGGGCTCATCAGCGAGTACGACGTCTTCTTCACCTTCGCCGCCAGCGCGTCGACGTCGGCCTTCTTCGCCTTGCTGGTGTATGTCACCCAGACCGCGCCGTGCTCCAGCGAGTGCACGGCGTTCTCGTCCTGCAGCGGCTTGGTGTAGACGGTGCCGTCACAGGTCGCCCAGACCGGGTTGTGGTTGCCGCCGACCGGGGGGTGCATCGGGTACGACACCTTGGTCTGGACGTGCGTCCGCGCCAGCTTGCCGGACCAGGCCTGCACGCCGTTCTTGCCGGTGGTCCAGTGCCCGGAGTCCCCGGAGCTCGTGGAGCTCTTGGAGTCGCTCGCGCTGTTCTTCCTGTTGTCCGACTGGGAGTTCACGAGGACCACACCGCCGACCACCAGCCCGCCGACGACCACCACGCTCGCGGCGACGGTGAGCACGCGGTTGCGGCGCTCGCGCGCACGCTCGGCACGGCGTATCTCTTCTATGCGCGCCTTGCGCGCCGCGCTGCTGTTCTTGGCGGAACCCATGAGTGTCCTTCTGGGGGTAAGGGCCGGCAACGGGAAGGGTGGGGCCCGCTGATCGTAATGGGGAGGGGGCGGGCTGCCGTAGGCCGGGCGAGGCAAAGAAGAGGGGGCCGAGGGATAATTTGAACCGTGGATGCGTATTACCTACGCTCGTGGTATGCGGCTCCTGCGCTCCACCGACCTGGCCCTGCGCGTCCTGATGCGACTGGCCGTCGCCGCCGACGCCACGCCCACCACCCGCCAGGTCGCGGCGGACATGGACGTGCCCTACACGCACACCGCGAAGGTCGTCGCCGAACTCCAGCACCTGGGCCTCGTCGACGCCCGGCGCGGCCGGGGCGGCGGTCTCACGCTCACCGGGAAGGGCCGTACGGCCTCGGTCGGCGCGCTGGTGCGCACCTTCGAGGGCGACGGCGACGTGGTCGACTGCGAGGGCGCGACGGGTACGGCTCCCTGCCCCCTGAACTCCGGCTGCCGCCTGCGCGGCGCGCTGCGCCGGGCGCAGGAGGCCTTCTTCGCCGCACTGGACTCCGTCACGGTGGCGGACATCGTCTCCGGGCCGACCGGGCCTTTGCTGCTCGGGATCTCCCGGGGGCCGGAACGCGACTGAGGCGTCGGACGTCGGTCGTCGGACGTCGGTCGTCCGCGGGTTCGTCGTGGCTGGTCGCGCTGCAGCGCGGTTGACATCCCCTGGCCGGAAACCGGCGTTGATCACCGGGGGCTGGTGAAGGCTCGGCCCCGACGTGGGCGGCGCAGTAGCCGGCGTCGCCCATCGGCACCTCCCAGGCCCTGGCCGGCGCCCGCCCCCTGACCCGGCACCTCGCCGAGTCCGGCGGCGACCACACCGAGGCCTTCGCCGCCTACGAGCAGGAACTGTGCCCGTACATGGCGGAGAACCAGGAGACCGGCCGGGAGGGCGCCCGCGGCTTCGGCGCCGGACGAGCCTGACGACCGAGGGGCTCAGCCCCGGGCCAGCCACAGGTCCGGGCCGAACACCTCGTAGTGGATGTCGGCCGGGGCCACGCCCTGCTCGATCAGCTGCGCGCGGACCGCGCGCATGAAGGGCAGCGGCCCGCACAGGTACGCGCGCGTGCCGGGCCGTACGGCGATGCCGGTGAGGTCGGCCAGGCCGGTGCGGGTGCCCGGCTCCGCGTCGCGCTCGTAGAAGAAGTGCACGGACGCCTCCGGGAGTTTCCCGGCGTAGGTCTCGTGGTCGGCGCGCAGGGCGTGGTCGGCGGGGGAGCGGTCGCCGTGGACGACGGTGACCGGTCCCTGGTGGCCGGTGGCCGCGAGGTCGGCCAGCATGGCGACCATGGGGGTCACACCGATGCCGGCGGAGGCGAGCAGCAGGGGGGTTTCGGCGTCGCTGTCCAGGACGAGGTCGCCGTACGGCTCGGACAGGTCCAGGACGTCGCCGGCCCGCACGTGTGCGTGGAGGTGGTTCGACACCTCGCCGTCGGGGGTGGCGCCGTCGCCGCTCACGCGCTTGACGCTGAACTGGCGCACGCTCTCGCCCGGCGCCCCGGACAGGCTGTACTGCCGTATCTGGCGGGCGCCGTCGGGCAGCTCGGCCTGGACGGAGACGTACTGACCGGCGCGGAAGTCGCGCACCGGGCCGCCGTCGGCCGGGCGCAGCCGGAAGGTGACGACGTCCGCCGTCTCCTCGACGCGCTCCACGACCTCCCACGGCCGCCGGACCTGGCTGCCGCTCTCCTCGTACAGCCGCTTCTCGATGGCGGTGAGCGCGTTCGCCATCAGCCAGTAGACCTCGGTCCAGGCGGCGGCGACCTCGGGCGTCACGGCCTCGCCGAGCACCTCGGCGATGGCGGCGAAGAGGTGCTCGTGCACGACGTCGTACTGCTCGGGCGTGACACCCAGCGAGGCGTGCTTGTGGGCGATGCGGCCGAGCATCGCGTCGGGCCGGGTGTCCGGGTGCTGCAGCAGGTGCGTGGCGAAGGTGGCGATGGAGCCGGCGAGGGCCTGCTTCTGGGCGCCGGAGGCCTGGTTTCCGCGGTTGAACAGGTCCCGCAGCAGTCCGGGGTGGGCGGCGAAGAGGCGGGCGTAGAAGCGCTCGGTGATCTCGCCGATGGCCGCGCCTACGGCGGGGAGGGTGGCGCGGACGGTGGCTGCGGACTGCTCGGACAGCATCGGGACTCCTCACGACTCGACTGATCGAAACGCTATGAAAACTTGCATCTGAGATGCAAATTAAGCGCGCGTGGTGTCCCTCACGTCGCGAAGCGGACCGGCCATTACGGATGTCGGTCCGAGCAGGCAAGATGGGCGAGAGAGAGCAGTACACCTGCCGTACGAGAGGCGTTCGGACCGAGGACGCTCGGGCGACCAAGGTCCGCAACGCGCACGAAATGGTGTTGTGGTGGGATGCTCAGGTGCCCGACCGCCTCCCGCGGGATGGGGGACAGGCGGCCTGACCAGCAAGGATGGGGTAGCGGAAGATGGACAAGCAGCAGGAGTTCGTGCTCCGGACACTGGAGGAGCGCGACATCCGGTTCGTACGCCTGTGGTTCACGGACGTGCTGGGCTTCCTCAAGTCCGTCGCCGTGGCCCCCGCCGAGCTGGAGCAGGCCTTCGACGAGGGCATCGGCTTCGACGGCTCCGCCATCGAGGGCTTCGCGCGGGTCTACGAGTCCGACATGATCGCCAAGCCGGACCCGTCCACCTTCCAGGTCCTGCCGTGGCGCGCGGAGACCCCCGGCACCGCCCGCATGTTCTGCGACATCCTCATGCCGGACGGCTCCCCGTCCTTCGCGGACCCGCGCTACGTGCTGAAGCGCGCCCTGGCCCGTACCTCCGACCTGGGCTTCACCTTCTACACCCACCCCGAGATCGAGTTCTTCCTGCTGAAGGACCGCCCGCTCGACGGCTCCCGGCCCACCCCGGCCGACAACTCGGGCTACTTCGACCACACGCCCACCAACGTCGGCATGGACTTCCGCCGCCAGGCGATCACCATGCTGGAGTCGATGGGCATCTCGGTGGAGTTCTCCCACCACGAGGGCGCCCCGGGCCAGCAGGAGATCGACCTGCGCTACGCCGACGCGCTCTCCACGGCCGACAACATCATGACGTTCCGCCTGGTCATGAAGCAGGTGGCGCTGGAGCAGGGGGTGCAGGCGACCTTCATGCCGAAGCCTTTCTCCGAGCACCCCGGCTCCGGTATGCACACGCACCTGTCCCTCTTCGAGGGCGACCGCAACGCGTTCTACGAGTCCGGCGCCGAGTACCAGCTCTCCAAGGTCGGCCGCTCCTTCATCGCGGGCCTGCTGCGGCACGCGGCGGAGATCTCCGCGGTCACCAACCAGTGGGTGAACTCCTACAAGCGCATCTGGGGCGGTTCCGAGCGCACGGCGGGCGCCGGCGGCGAGGCCCCCTCCTACATCTGCTGGGGCCACAACAACCGCAGCGCCCTGGTCCGCGTCCCGATGTACAAGCCGGGCAAGACCGGCTCCGCGCGCGTGGAGGTCCGTTCCCTGGACTCCGGCGCCAATCCCTACCTGGCCTACGCCGTCCTGCTGGCCGCCGGCCTGAAGGGCATCGAGGAGGGCTACGAGCTGCCGCCGGGCGCCGAGGACGACGTCTGGGCCCTGTCCAACGCCGAGCGCCGCGCGATGGGCATCGAGCCGCTTCCGCAGAACCTCGGCGAGGCCCTGGCTCTCATGGAGGGCAGCGACCTGGTCGCCGAGACCCTCGGCGAGCACGTCTTCGACTTCTTCCTGCGCAACAAGAAGTCGGAGTGGGAGGAGTACCGCAGCGAGGTCACGGCCTTCGAGCTGCGGAAGAACCTGCCGGTGCTGTAGGCGCGGGCCGGCAGTCGGCCCTCAACGGTTGCGGGCGGTGGTACCGGAGTGCGCCACAGCGCTCTCGGTGCCACCGCCCAGCCACTTCCCACCGTTCAGGGTGCTGAACCGGCCTCTTACCAGGCCTTGTTGTCGCAGCCCATGGTCGAGCCGATGTGCGTCGCCTGCGCGCCCGGGTCGCCTTCGCCGTTGAGCGCGTTGCCCAGTGCGCCGTTGAGGATCCCGACCTCGCCGAGGACGTCGAGGTTCAGGTCGTGCGACCGGCAGTTCGAGCTCTGCATGACGCTGTTGCCGCCTTCGCCTCCGGCGTGAGCGGTGCCGGCGGTCAGGAGCCCGACGCTCCCGAGAGCCGCGACCATGACGGCAGCCTTGTGAAGCTTGTTCATGTGATCTCCATAGAGTGAGTTGTGGATGCGATCTGTCACGGATCTTCCACCTACAGCAACGGAGATTAGGGTTAAAATCACCCAAGATGGACATCGACACGCCGATTTCATGATCTCCCGAACTTGCAGGCCCGCATGCGAGGGTCTACGGCGTCTTCGGGCACTCGATCCCGTGGTCCTCGCTCTCAGGGCACATACGCCGGCGACACCGCGGCCGTACCGATCCGCCGCGCCTGGCCCGACCCGTCCGCCGGAACCTGGTACAGATCGGCGCCGTAGTCACCCGGCAGGGCGTACACGAGGGTGCGGGCGTCCCGCCAGACCGCCTGGTCGTCCACGCTCCTCCGCTCGGCCAGCGGAGTCTCGCGCATCGTGCGCAGGTCGAGCACGTAGAGATGCCAAGGGGCGTCCTTGGGCAGGCCGTTGACCCGCTTCTTGTAGGCGATCCGGGTGCCGTCGGGCGAAAGGGACGGACACTCGACGTTCGCGTGCAGGGTGGTTACGGTACGGGTCCGCAGATCGCCACGGACCAGATACGTGTGCCCCTTCGTCGCCAGCGTCGCGTAGAACGTGCGGTCGTCCGCCGCGAAGGTCACCCCCCAGAAGTTGACGTCCGGCGCCCGGTACGGATGCCCGTCCCTGACGATCCGGAAGTCCTCCAGGGACGGGATCAGTTCCCCGCTCCGCGTGTCCACGATCGCCGCACGCGTGGAGAAGTCCGTCCCGGCGTACGAGTCACCGCCCACGAAGGCCGTCCAGGCCGCGAAGTGACCCGTGGGCGAGACCCGGGCCCGGGACGGAATACCCGGAACGTCGTACCGGTGCACCGTCCGCAACCGGGCGTCCAGAACGAGCGCGCGATACGTGTCCGAGACCGGCCCGTGCACCGCCTGCAGACACACACCCGTGCCCGAAGCGGCGTGGAAACGCAGGCACTTGACCCCGGACGCGGTCCGCGCCCCCGACGGATCGCCGGCCGGGACACTGACGATCTCGTCCCGGTGCGGGCCCCACGCCAGGTTCCGGAACACCATCCGCCCGTGCCCGCTCAGCGTCACCGCCCCCGCCGTGACCCGCGGACCGCCCGCCTGTTCCTGGTCACGGCGGTCGGCCCGGGCCGAGGCGTGCAGCACGGACGCCAGCCCCACCGCCGCGAGCACGGCGACGGCGGCGACCAGGATCAGGACGCGGCTGCGTACGGTCATGCGGGCACCGTCCCCTTCGGGCGCAGGAGCAGGGAGGACACGGCACACGCGGCGAGCGCCACCGCCGCGCCCGCCAGCGCCGCCCGGTCGCCCCACACCGTCCAGGCCGCGCCGAACAACAGACTGCAGGCGAACCGGGCCAGCGCCTGCCCGGTCTGTACGAGTGCCAGCCCGGACGAGCGCAGCGCCTGAGGCACCCCGTCCGAGGCCGCCGCCATCAGCACCCCGTCGGTGGCCGCGTAGAAGGCGCCGTGCAGGGCCAGGACGACGTACGGCAGGGCCGGGCCGTGCCACGCCGTGAGCAGCAACGCGTACCCGACCAGCAGAGCGCCGTGCCCGGCGACGAAGACCGCCCACCGGCCCACCCGGTCCGCGAGCCGCCCGAGCGGCACCGCCAGCAGCAGGAACGAGGCGGCCGTACCGAGCGGCAGCAGCGCGAACCACCGGTCCGGTACGCCGAGCCGCCGCTGGAGCAGCAGATACACGAACGAGTCGCTCACCGTGGCCAGACCCAGCAGCAGCGCGCACAGGGCGACCCGCCGCAGCCCGCGCCGCCGCAGCAGCCCCACGGCACCCCGCAGGGTGGGCCGCCCGTCCGCGACGGCACCGCCGCGGCCGCCCGGCACGAAGAGCACCAGCACCAGGACACCGGCCACCGCCACACAGAAGCTGACGGTGAACACCGCGTCGTACCCGTCGACCGTGGCCCGCAGGATCAGGAACGCCACCAGCGGCCCGAGCAGTGCCCCGGCCGTGTCCATCGCCCGGTGCACCCCGAAGGCACGCCCCCGCGACTCGGCCGTGGCGGACAGCGAGATCAGGGCGTCGCGAGGCGCGGTCCGCAGCCCCTTCCCGGTGCGGTCGGCGGCCAGCACGAGCCCGATCGGCGTGAGCGAGTGTGCCACCAGCAGCAACGGTTTGCACACGGCGGAGAGGCCGTACCCGAACCCGGCGACCCACTTGTGCCGCCCGCCGCCCCGGTCCGCGAGATGGCCGCCCACAAGCCGTACGACCGCCGAGAACCCGTTGTACACACCATCCAGCAGCCCGAAGCCGAGCGGGGACAGACCGAGCCCGGTGACCAGATACAACGGCAGAACAGCGGTGACCATCTCGGACGACACATCGGTCACCAGGCTGACCGTGCCGAGCGCGAGCACGGTCGGGGCGATCGCGGCACGGCGCCGCCCGGCCGGCGGCCGGACGGCACCGTCCGCGGACGCCGGCGCACTCGCGCGGCTGTCCGCTACGTACACGTCAGGACGCCCAGATGCCGGAGATGTCCTGCGCGGCGGCGGCGTTGCCCGCGTGCGAGGTCAGCCCCTGGGTGTCCTCCAGGGTGCGCAACAGGTCGTAGTGGTTGTAGGTCGTGGAGCTGGACGACCCGGCCGTCACCGGCTGCCCGTACAGCACGGTCGGGATCCGGTTGCCGCTCAGCCGGTTGTCCTCGTCGAAGGTGATGACGAGCAGGCTGTTGTGGCTCTTGGCCCAACTCGCGTAGCCGCCCAGGTTGTTCTTCAGCCAGGAGTCACCGGTGGACACCGAGCAGTCGTGCATGTCGCTGCACAGGTTCGGGGTCACGAAGGACAGCTGGGGCAGCGTCGAGTAGTCCGTCGGGAACTGGGTGAACGTCTTCGCGCTCGACGTCGGCACATTGCTGAACCCGAACCACGGGTTGTGCTTGCGCGCGTAGTCCCCGCTGCTGCACGTGGTCGAACCCGCGCTCGGCAGGCTCTCGTTGTAGCTGGCCCAGCTGCGGCCGGCGGCGATCATCTCGGAGGCGAGATTGGGCGCCGACGAGAAGCCGGGCGTGTAGCAGCTGTCGTCCGTGACGCCCTGGGTCGAACCGGAGAACAGCGCGAAGTAGTTGGGCTGGCTCGGGTGGGTCTCGGCGTACGACTGCGTCAGGTTGGCACCTGCCGACTTCAGCGAGTTGATGTACGGGGCGCTGGAGGAGCCGATGACCTGGCTGTAGGCGTGGTTCTCGAAGACCACGACTACCACGTGGTCCGGACTCGGCACGGCGCCCGCGGCGTGCGCGGACTCCTCGCCGAGCCCGGTCCACAGCCCGACCGCGGCCGCGGCGAACGCCGCCGCGGACGCCACGACGGTACGGGCACGGCGGTACACGGAACTGCCGGACACATCAACCTCCGGGTTGGGGGACGGGGCTGGCGGTGCGGACAGAGCATGCACACGCCAATATTCCCGCGCCCCACGTCAGCCAACCTCGCGGGTGAAGACCGGGTGAACGAGGGGTACTCCCGCCCCCATGGCGCGGATTCTCGTGGGCACTTGCGGCTGGACGGACCGAGCACTGCTGACGAGCGGCTGGTACCCACCCGGCCACCGGGACGCCGAAGGCCGCCTACGGCACTACGCGAGCCGCTTCCCCGTGGTGGAGGCCGACTCCCCCTACTACGCCCTCCCCACCCCCCGCACCACCCGTCTGTGGACGGACCGCACCCCGGCCGGCTTCCGGTTCGACGTCAAGGCCTTCTCTCTGCTCACCGGCCACCCGACCCGTCCCTCCGCCCTCCCTGCGGACCTGCGCGCACACCCCCGCGACGAAACGCTCCGCAAGGAGGTCTGGACCCGCTACGCCCAGGCACTCACCCCCCTGCGCACCTCCGGCCGCCTCGGCACGCTCCTCTTCCAGTACCCGCCCTCTCTGACCCCCGGCCCCGCCGCCGAGGCCTTCGTCCGCACCGCCCGGGACCGTGCCCGCGACTGGCCGTTCGCCGTGGAGTTCCGCAACCCCGCCTGGTGGCACCCCGGCCAGGCCCGCCGCACCGGCGCCTTCCTCACCGACCTCGACGCCACCGCCGTAGCGGTCGACATGGCTCAGGGCTTACCGGCCTCGATGCCGCCCACCACTCCCGTCACCACGGCCCGCCTCTCGGTGATCCGCTTCCACGGCCGCAGCCGCCACTGGGGCACGGGCACCAAGGAGGACCGTTTCCGCCACGGCTACACCACCGCGGAACTGGCCGAATGGCTCCCACGCATCCGAGCCCTGACCCCCGCCACCGAGGAGATCCACATCCTCTTCAACAACTGCTGCGGCGACGCGGCCGCGAAGGCGGCGCAGACGATGCGGGACCTCCTGTCCGCGACGGTGCCGGTGCCGCAGCCGCGTACGGCGGGAGGTGGACATGGCGGGTGCTGTCCGCCCGCAGCGGCCGGCGAGAACTCGTCGAACCTCTGAAGAAACAGCCCGCCGGACCGAGGACGCGCTGGCACCCGCCCCGCGCCCATCACCGCACCGGCACGCATCACCGCACCGGCACGCATCACCGCACCCGGCACCCGCCCAGCATCCGGCACCCGCCCAGCATCCGGCACCCGCCCAGCATCCGGCATCGCCCAGCATCCGGCATCGCGCCGCATCCGGCATCGCGCCGCACCCGGCACCGCCCCGCACCCGGCACCGCCCCGCACCCGGCCCCGCGCCGACCTGCGCCCCGCGCCGACCTGCGCCCCGCGCCGACCTCCGCACCGGCACCCGCCACCTCGCCCGGCATCGCGCCCGCACCCATACCGCACCGGCACCCGCCCCGCACCCGTCGGCCGCGCGCCACCACCGAAGCCACCCCGCCCCGCCCCGCCCCTCCGGCTAGGCTCTGGCCAGGAGAACCGCATCCGAGGGGAGGCCACGGAGATGACGCCGGGCCGCAGAAGCAGCACCTTCACCCGCCTGCTCCGACACGGCTTCACCGATCCCTCCGCCGCGGAACGCCTCCTCGACGGCACGGAACTCGCTCCCGTCCGCAACGACCCCGTCCTCCTGGAGGCCCTCGCGGCCACCGCCGACCCCGACCTCGCCCTGCACGGCCTGGTCCGCCTCCTGGAGGCCCAGGACGGCCCCACCGCCCGCCGCGAACTGCTGGACACCCTCATCGCGGCCAAGCCGCTGCGCGACCGCCTCCTCGGCGTCCTCGGCGCCTCCGCCGCCCTCGCCGACCACCTGGCCCGCCACCCGGGCGACTGGCACGCCCTGGTCACCTACGAGCCCCGGGACCTGCACCCCGGCGTCGAGGAGTTCGAGCGCGGCCTGGCCGAGGCCGGCGACCCCGTCTCCCTCCGCGTCGCCTACCGCCGCTGTCTGCTGTCCATCGCCGCCCGCGACGTCTGCGGCACCACGGACGTCGCCGAGACGGCCGCCGAACTCGCCGACCTCGCCACCGCCACCCTCCGCGCGGCCCTGGCGCTGGCGGGGGCGAACGCCCCCGAGGACGCCGCCGCCTGCCGCCTCGCGGTGATCGCGATGGGCAAGTGCGGCGGCCACGAACTGAACTACGTCTCGGACGTGGACGTGATCTTCGTGGCGGAGGCAGCCGACGGCGTCACGGAGGCCCACGCCCTCAAATCCGCCACCCGTCTCGCCTCGCACCTCATGCGGATCTGCTCCGAGACCACGGTCGAGGGCTCCATCTGGCCGGTGGACGCCAACCTCCGCCCCGAGGGCCGCAACGGCCCCCTCGTCCGCACCCTCTCCTCCCATCTCGCCTACTACCAACGCTGGGCGAAGACCTGGGAGTTCCAGGCCCTGCTCAAGGCCCGCCCGGTGGCGGGCGACGCGGAACTGGGCCGGGCGTACGTCGACGCACTCGAACCCATGGTCTGGAAGGCCGCCGAGCGCGAGAACTTCGTGCCGGACGTCCAGCAGATGCGCCGCCGCGTCATCGCGAACATCCCCGCGGCCGAGATCGAAAGGGAACTGAAACTCGGCCCGGGAGGTCTGCGCGACGTCGAATTCGCCGTCCAGCTCCTGCAGTTGGTGCACGGCCGCACCGACCAGACCCTCCGCAGCGGCACCACCCTGGACGCCCTCCAGGCCCTGGCCGCCGGAGGCTACGTCGGCCGCGAGGACGCCGCCCGCCTGGACGAGGCGTACCGCTTCCTGCGCTCGATGGAGCACCGCATCCAGCTCTACCGCCTGCGCCGCACCCACCTCGTGCCCACGGCGGAACCGGACCAGCGCCGCCTGGGCCGCTCCCTCGGCCTGCGCACCGACCCGGTGGCCGACCTGAACCGCGAGTGGAAGCGGCACACCGGCGTCGTACGACGGCTGCACGAGAAGCTCTTCTACCGCCCGCTGCTCGACGCGGTCGCCCAACTCGCCCCCGGCGAGGCCCGCCTGAGCCCGGAGGCGGCCCGCGAGCGCCTCGTCGCCCTCGGCTACGCCGACCCCGCCGCCGCCCTGCGCCACCTGGAGGCCCTCGCCTCCGGGGTGACCCGCAAGGCGGCCATCCAGCGCACCCTGCTCCCCGTCCTCCTCGGCTGGTTCGCCGACTCCGCGGACCCGGACGCGGGCCTGCTGAACTTCCGCAAGGTCTCCGACGCGCTCGGCAAGACCCCCTGGTACCTGCGCCTGCTGCGCGACGAGGGCGCCGCGGCCGAGAACCTGGCCCGGGTCCTGTCGGCGGGCCGCCTCGCCCCCGACCTGTTGATGCGCGCTCCCGAGGCGGTGGCCCTGCTGGGCGACGGCGACGGCGGCGGTGGCCTGGAACCCCGCGGGCGCGCCCACCTGGAGCAGGAGATCCTGGCCGCCGTGGGCCGCGCGGAGAACGCCGAGCAGGGCGTCACGGCGGCCCGCGGCGTGCGCCGCCGCGAGCTGTTCCGTACGGCCGCCGCCGACATCGTCGGCTCCTACGGCACCGAGACCAGCCCCGCCGAGGCCGACCAGGGTGCCCTGGTGGACCGGGTCGGCGCGGCGGTCTCCGACATCACCGCCGCCACCCTCGCCGGCACCCTGCGCGCGGTGGTCCGCGACGGCTGGGGCGACACGCTCCCCACCCGCTTCGCGATCATAGGGATGGGCCGCTTCGGCGGTCACGAGCTGGGCTACGGCTCCGACGCGGACGTCGTCTTCGTGCACGAGCCGCAGGACGGCGTCGACGAGCACGAGGCGGCCGCGGCGGCGAACAAGGTCGTCGCCGAGATGCGCCGGCTGCTCCAGCTGCCCAGCGCCGACCCGCCGCTGCTCATCGACGCCGGCCTGCGCCCGGAGGGCAAGTCGGGCCCGCTGGTGCGCACCCTGAAGTCGTACGAGGCGTACTACCGCCGCTGGTCCCTGGTCTGGGAGTCCCAGGCGCTGCTGCGGGCCGAGCCGGTCGCCGGCGACGAGGAGCTGGGCCGCCGCTTCACCGAGCTGATCGACCCCTTGCGCTACCCGCGGCAGGGACTCGGCGAGGAGGCGGTCCGCGAGATCCGCCGGCTGAAGGCCCGTATGGAGTCCGAGCGGCTCCCGCGCGGCGCCGACCCGAAGCTGCACACCAAGCTCGGCCCCGGCGGCCTGTCCGACGTCGAGTGGACCGTCCAGCTGCTCCAGCTGCGCCGCGGCTGGCACGAACCGGGTCTGCGCACCACCCGCACCCGCGAGGCCCTGGCCGCCGCCCGCGCGGCGGGGCTGCTGTCCGCCGAGGACGCGGAGACCCTGGACGAGGCCTGGGTGCTGGCCACCCGGGTGCGCAACGCGGTCATGCTGGTGCGCGGCCGGGCCGGGGACACCTTTCCGACCGAGCCCCGCGAGCTGGCCGCCGTGGGCCGCTACCTGGGCTACGGCGCCGGGCACGCCGGGGACATGCTGGACGCGTACCGCCGTACCACCCGCCGGGCGCGCACGGTGGTGGAGGAGCTGTTCTACGCGGACTGAGCGGACGGAGCCGGTTCCGCCACGTGGGCCGGCGCCACCCTCGGCAGTGCGTACGGCACGGCGCCGTACCACGCCCGCGCCACCGTGAAGCCGAAGGCCAGGCAGAGGACGCCGCCGACCGCATCCAGCCAGAAATGGTTGGCCGTGGCAACGATCACCAGGAGGGTCGTCGCCGGATACAGCAGGCCCAGCACCCGCATCCACGGCACGGACGCCAGCGCGCAGATCGTCAGCCCGCACCACAGCGACCAGCCGATGTGCATCGACGGCATCGCCGCGTACTGGTTCGACATGTGCTTGAGGTCGCCGGAGGCCATCGAGCCCCAGGTGTGGTGGACCATGACCGTGTCCACGAAGTACCCGCCGCGCATCAACCGGGGCGGCGCAAGCGGAAACAGATAGTAACCGACGAGGGCCACACCGGTGGTCGCGAACAGCGCCAGCCGCGCCGCCGCGTAACGCCCCGGATGCCACCGGTACAGCCACACCAGCACACCGATCGTGACGATGAAGTGCAGGGTGGCGTAGTAGTAGTTCATGCCGATGATCAGCCAAGTCGCCGAGTTCACGACGTGGTTGACGGACTGCTCGACGGCGATGCCCAGTACGTGCTCGACGCGCCAGATCCAGTCGGCGTTCCGCAGCGCCTTGCCCTTCTGTTCCGGGACGGCGTTGCGGATCAGTGAGTACGTCCAGTAACTCACCGCGATCAGAAGGATCTCGAACCAGAGCCGGGGCCGCCGCGGACGCCGCAGCCGGTCCACGAAACCCCGGGCGACCCGTCCGCCCTCGCCCGTGACGGCCTGCGGAACGGCCACCTCCTCGCGACCTTCCGGCTGCGTCACGGTCGAGTCACTCATAGCCATCAAGTCTGCCAGAAAGGGCTTCCTCGACCGATCATCCCAAGGCCGGGTCCGCGGCGCACCTTCTACGGCGTGCGGACGGCATGCGGTGCCGATGCGGTCGAACCGCGCACCACCAACTCCGGCATGAACACGAACTCGCTGTGCGGCGCCGGTGTGCCGCCGATCTCCTCCAGCAGCGTGCGCACCGCGGCCTGCCCCATCGCCGGAACCGGCTTGCGGACCGTGGTCAGCGGCGGATCGGTGAAGGCGATCAGCGGGGAGTCGTCGAAGCCCACCACGGACACGTCCCGGGGCACCTCCAGACCGCGCTGCCGGGCCGCCCGTATGGCACCGAGTGCCATCATGTCGCTGGCGCACACCACGGCCGTGCAGTCCCGCTCGATCAGCGCCGTGGCCGCGGCCTGACCGCCCTCCAGGGTGTACAGCGAGTGCTGGATCAGCTCGGTCTCGACCGTCCCGGCGGCGAGCCCCAACTGCTCCTGCACGGCCCGCACGAAGCCCTCGATCTTGCGCTGCACCGGCACGAACCGCTTCGGTCCGAGGGCGAGCCCGATCCTGGTGTGCCCGAGCGACACCAGATGCGTCACCGCGAGCGTCATCGCGGCCCGGTCGTCGGGGGAGATGAACGGTGCCTGCACCTTCGGCGAGAAACCGTCCACCAGCACGAACGGCACGCCCTGCGCCCGCAGCCGGTCATAGCGCTGCATGTCGGCGGTGGTGTCCGCGTGCAGCCCGGAGACATAGATGATCCCGGCGACCCCGCGGTCCACGAGCATCTCGGTCAGCTCGTCCTCCGTCGACCCGCCCGGGGTCTGGGTGGCGAGCACCGGGGTGTAGCCCTGGCGGGTCAGTGCCTGGCCGATGACCTGGGCGAGGGCCGGGAATATCGGGTTCTCCAGCTCCGGCGTGATCAGTCCGACCAGCCCCTCGCTGCGCTGCCGCAGCCGCACCGGGCGTTCGTAGCCCAGCACGTCCAGCGCGGCCAGCACGGACTGGCGGGTGGTGGCGGCGACGCCCGGCTTCCCGTTGAGGACCCGGCTGACGGTCGCTTCGCTCACCCCCGCCTGCGCAGCGATGTCGGCAAGCCGTGTGGTCACAGGATTGGACTGTACCGGTCGCATCTCAGACTGCCCACCAGATGGCGCAATCCGCTGGGATCTCGGTGCGGGCCGGGCCCGGCTCGACATCGGCGCTGGCGAGCAGCAGCGTGCCGGGAGTGGTCACGGAAACCGGAGTGGCGGTGAGGTTGACCATGCAGACGAACGAGCCGTCGGCGGTGTCGCGGCGGAAGGCCAGCACGCCCTCCGGGGCGTCCAGCCAGGTCACCTGGCGGCCGGCGCCCAGGGCCGGGTGCTCGCGGCGCACGGCCAGCGCGCTGCGGTAGAACTCCAGGGTCGAGGTGGGGTCGCCGTCCTGCGCCGCGACGGTCAGGTCCTTCCAGTTCTCGGGCTGCGGCAGCCAGCTCGGGCCGCCCTCGACGGGACCGAAGCCGAACGGCGGCGCCTCGCCCGACCACGGCAGCGGCACCCGGCAGCCGTCGCGCGTGCCGTCCTGCCCGGAGCTGCGGAAGAACGCCGGGTCCTGGCGGACCTCGTCGGGCAGGTCGACGACCTCGGGCAGGCCCAGCTCCTCGCCCTGGTAGAGGTACGCCGAGCCGGGCAGCGCCAGCATCAGCAGGGTCGCTGCCCGGGCCCGGCGCAGACCACGCGCCTCGTCCCCTTCCGCGAGGCGCGTGGAGTGCCGTACCACGTCGTGGTTGGACAGCACCCAGGTCGCGGGCGCGTGCACCGCGTTCATGGCGCTGAGCGAGCGGTCGACGACCTCGCGCAGGTCCGCCGCGTTCCAGCCGGTCGTCAGATAGGAGAAGTTGAAGGCCTGGTGGAGTTCGTCGGGCCGGATGTACAGGGCGCTGCGCTCGACGGTCGGCGTCCATGCCTCGGCGACCGCGACACGCTCGTCGTCGTACTCGTCGAGGATCCGCCGCCAGCCCCGGTAGATCTCGTGCACGCCGTCCTGGTCGAAGTACGGCACGGCCTCGGTGCCGAGCAGCTTGACCTGCTCGTCATGGCCGATGTCCGGCAGGCCGGCCGCCTTGACCAGGCCGTGCGCCACGTCGATGCGGAAGCCGTCGATGCCGAGGTCCAGCCAGAACCGCAGGATGGAGCGGAACTCGTCGTGCACGGCCGGGTGGTCCCAGTTGAAGTCGGGCTGCTCCGGGGCGAACAGGTGCAGGTACCACTCGCCGGGGGCACCGTCCGGCTCGGTGACCCGGGTCCAGGCCGGACCGCCGAAGATCGACTCCCAGTCGTTCGGCGGCAGTTCGCCGTTGACGCCCTTGCCCGGCCGGAAGTGGAACCGCTCCCTCAGCGGCGAGCCGGGACCCTCGCGCAGCGCCTGCTTGAACCACTCGTGCTGGTCGGAGCAGTGGTTGGGCACCACATCGACGATCACCTTCAGACCCAGCGCATGAGCGTCGCGCACCAGGTCGTCGGCGTCGGTCAGGGTGCCGAACATCGGGTCGACCGCCCGGTAGTCGGCGACGTCGTAGCCCGCGTCGGCCTGCGGGGAGGCGTAGAACGGCGACAGCCACACGGCGTCCACGCCCAGCCGCTTCAGGTACGGCAGCCGGGAGCGGATGCCGGGCAGGTCGCCCATCCCGTCGCCGTTGCCGTCGGCGAAGCTGCGCGGGTAGACCTGGTAGATGACCGCGTCGCGCCACCACTCCCGGCGCCCGGAGGCGGCGGAGGAGGCGTCGGTGGGGACTGCGTCGGTGACGTGCTGGGTCATGGATTCCCTTACGTGATGCGGGGGGAACGACAGAGAAGCTTGCGGGGTGCCGGGCCGGGCGGTCAGGACTTGGTGCCGCCGGCGGTGAGCCCGGAGACCAGGCTGCGCTGCACGAGCATGAACACGAGGGCCGCCGGGATGGTGATGATGATCGCGGTGGCCGAGGTCCACGCCCAGTCGGGCCGCTGGTCCTGTGCGAAGGTGCGGATGCCGACGGCGAGCGTGTAGTGGTCGGACTGCATGAACTGCGTGGCGTACGCGACCTCGCCCCAGGCGGTGAGGAAGCTGTAGAACGCGGTCACCGCGAGGCCCGGCTTGGCCAGCGGCACGATCAGCCGCCAGAAGGTGCCGAACGGGGTGAGGCCGTCCACCCGGCCCGCCTCGTCGATCTCCTTGGGGATGGTGTCGAAGTAGCCCTTCATCATCCACGCGCAGAAGGGCACCGCCGTGGTCGCGTACGCCAGGATCAGACCGAGGTAGTTGTCGAGCAGGTCCAACTCGGACAGAAGCAGATACAGCGGCACGATCAGCACGATACTGGGGAACATCTGGGTGACCAGGAAGGTCCACATCAGCTGTCGGCTGCCCGGGAACCTCATCCGGGACACCGCGTAACCGGCGGTCGCCGCGAGGAAGACACCGAGGGCGGTGGTGCCGCCGGCCACGATGACGGTGTTCAGGAACCACTTCGGCAGGTCCGAGTGGGCCGTCACGTCACTGTAGTTGTGGAGGCTGAGGTTCTTGAGCACCTCGCTCGGCTGCTGCCAGGCGTTCTTCGGGCCGAGTGAGATGAACAGGATCCACACCACCGGGAAGGCCGCGATGACCGTGGCCAGGATCAGGGTGGCGTGCAGGGCGATCGACGCTGCGAGGCCGCGCTCCTCACGCCCGCGCACCTTGCGGGAGGGGGCGGCCGGGGAACGGGTGGCGGCGGGAGCGCTCGCGGGGGTCTCGTGGGTCGCTGCGGTCATGGCGGTTGCTCCTTACGCCTGCTCGGACTTCAGGGTGCTGCGGCGGTAGAAGGTCGAGAAGGCCAGCAGGAGGGCGAGGATGACGATCCCGTAGGTCGCCGCTCCCGAGTAGTCCGAGATGCCGGTGAAGGCCTTGCGGAAGGCGAAGGTGACGAGGATGTCGGTGTCGCCGGTGGTGTTGTTGCCCAGCAGCAGGTAGATGACGTTGAACATGTTGAACGTCCAGATGCAGCCCAGCAGGACCACCGTGTTGGACACCGGGCGCAGACCGGGCAGCGTGACGTTGACGAACCGCTGCCAGGGCGAGGCGCCGTCCATCTCGGCGGCCTCGTACAGCTCCCTGGGGATCGACTGCAGGCCGCCGAGCACGGCGACCATGTTGAAGGGGATACCGATCCAGACGTTCACCATGATCACGGCGACCTTCTGGGCGAGCGGGGTGCCCAGCCAGTTCTGTGCGGGCAGGCCGACCGCGGTGATGATGTCGTTGAACACGCCGAACTGGGAGTTCAGCATCAGCCGCCAGGCGAAGACGCCGATGAACGACGGGACCGCCCAGGGCAGGATCAGCATCGCCCGGTAGAAGCCGCGCAGCCGCATCTTGCGGTTGAGCAGCACGGCGAGGCCCATGCCGATGCCGACCTGCAGCGTGACGCAGGAGACCGTCCACACGACCGTCCACACCAGACGCGGGTAGAAGTCGCCGTCCGCGCCCGACAGGACGTGCCAGTAGTTGTCGAGGCCGACGAAGCCGTAGGTCGCGGGCCGGTGGAAGGCGCCGATGGTGGTGGCGACGTTCGCCTCGTTGGCGTTGGTCAGCGACTGGTAGAAGCCGTATCCCAGCGGATACAGGACCAGCACGGCGATCACCACGGCGACCGGGGTCACCATCGCCCAGGCGTACCAGTACCTGTCCCAGGACCGCCTGAGGCGCGAAACGCGTGCGGGGCGCGGGGACCTGTCGTCCCGCGCTGTCTTGTCGGTCTGTGCCGTGCTCGCTGCGGTGCTCATCCTCATCGACTCTTTATCGGCTCGTTCGCGGCGGAGGGTGGGTGGTTCCGCAGCCCCGGGGAGCCCCGGTCGGGGCGGCAGCGGGGAAAGAACGTTCCCCGGGGCTGCGTGTCCTTCGGTTACGGTGCGGCTACCGACCGTTCAGGTCAGCCGATGGAGTAGCCGGGCAGGAGCTGCTGGAACTGCTTGGCGGTGGCGTCCAGACCGGACTTGACCGACGCGTCGCCCTGCAGGATCTTCACGTAGTTCTGCTGCAGCGGCGTGAACAGCGAGCCGACCTGGGGGAGCGCGACGCGCGGACGGGCGGTCTGCTCCAGGATCGGCTTGAAGCCGGCGATCTTGGCGTCCGAGGTGACCGCGGAGGTGTAGGCCGACTTGCGGGTCGGCAGGGTGCCGGTCTTCTCCGCGATGGTGATCTGGCTCTCGGTGGACGTCATGAACTGCGTGAACAGGTAGCTGGCGTCCAGGTTGCCCGAGCCCTGGTACACGGCGAGGTCGTGACCGCCGGTCGGGGCCTGGGCCTTGCCGCCGGCGCCGGCCGGGACGGGCGCGTAGCCGAGGTTGGCCTCCTTGCCCTTGAACGCCGAGCCGGTCAGGTCGTCACTGACGGACCACGGGCCCTGGATCAGCATGGCCACCTTGCCGTTCTTGAAGGCGGTCTGCATGTTCTGGTAGGCGTTCGCGAAGTCGACCTTCATCGAGGCCTCGTCGTAGACCTTCTTCGCGGTGTTCAGCGCGGCGACGGCCTTGCCGTCGCTGATGGTGATCTTCTTCGCCGAGGTGTCGGCCAGGTCGGCGCCGTTGCCGTACAGCAGCGGGAGCAGGAAGTACGAGTCCGGGTTGACGTAGGTGCCGTACGCGCCGGTCTTCTTCTTGAGGGTCTTGGAGTCGGCGATGAACTCGTCCCAGGTGGCCGGCGGCTTGGCGATACCGGCCTTCTTGAACAGGTCCTTGTTGTACAGCAGGGCGAGGGTGTCGGTGACCGACGGGACGCCGTAGGTCTTGCCGTTGATCTTGGCCGTGTTCAGTGCGCCCGTGCTGAAGTCCGAGGTGTTCTGCAGCGCGGGGGTGCCGTCGAGCGGGGCGATGTAGCCCAGCGAGGCGTACTCGGCCATCAGACCCACGTCGGTGCGCACCACGTCCGGGGCGCCCTTGCCGCTCTTCGCGGCCGACTTGAACTTCTGCTCGACGTCGGTGAACGGGATGCTCTGGTAGTTCACCTTGATCTTCGGGTACTTGGCCTCGAACTGCTTGATCAGGGCCTTGTACGTCGGGGCTTCGGTCGCCGCGTCGGAGGTGTCCCAGTAGGTGATCGTGCCCGAGACGTCCTTGGGGTCCTTCGGCTTGCCGTCGGCCTTGTTGTCCGAGCCGCCGCAGGCGGTGGCGGACAGGGCGACCACGGTGACCGCGGCGGCGATCGATATGCCACGTCGCATATGAACTCCTAGAAGAGGGTTGCCCGGATCATCCCTTGGGAAGACCGCGGGTGCCGTCTGTCCCAATCGACGGCCGCCGGGCGCGGGAGGAACGTAGCAAGGCTGCAAGTCCTTGCGAAAGATGTTGCAAGGAAATTTCCGCAAGTTCCTGGAAGCGTGACGCCCCCGTTACCCCGGCATGTCCTGCGGGCTGCGGCGATACGCGCACACCGCCACCCCGGCCACTCATTCCACCGGGAAGTAACGGATCACCCGGGGGCCCGCGCTTTCTTGCAGGTCCTGGTCGAGATCCGGCCGTACCGATGCCGGCACCCGCGCCGACGCCGACGACAGCCAGTAAGAACGTGATCACCGTACGTACCCGCTCGCGAATTCTTACTGCACCTTGCTGAAACATTGAGGCAACGGTTAGGTTCACGCCACCCGTTGGTCGTTGATCACTCAAACTCCCCCCACACGCACAACGAAGTGCAGGAGCACGCATGGCCAGAAAGTCCCTGGCCGCCACGCTCGCCCTCGCGGCCGGCGTTGCGGTTGGCATGAACCCGACCACCGTCGAGGCCTCCCCGCCCGGAACCAAGGACGTCACCGCCGTCCTCTTCGAGTGGAACTACGCCTCGGTGGCCCGCGAGTGCACCACCACCCTCGGCCCCGCCGGCTACGGCTATGTCCAGGTCTCCCCGCCCGCCGAGCACATACAGGGCCCGCAGTGGTGGACCTCGTACCAGCCGGTGTCGTACAGGATCGCGGGCCGCCTCGGTGACCGCACGGCCTTCAAGAACATGATCGACACCTGCCACGCGGCCGGCCTGAAGGTCGTCGTCGACACCGTCGTCAACCACATGTCGGCGGGCAGCGGCACCGGCACGGGCGGCTCGACGTACACGAAGTACGACTATCCCGGCCTGTACTCGGTCTACGACTTCGACGACTGCATGTCCCAGGTCACCAACTACCAGGACCGCTGGAACGTCCAGCACTGCGAACTAGTCGGCCTGGCCGACCTGGACACCGGCGAGGAGTACGTCCGCAAGACCATCGCCGGGTACATGAACGACCTGCTCTCCCTGGGCGCCGACGGCTTCCGCATAGACGCGGCGAAACACATCCCCGCCGAGGACCTGGCGAACATCAAGTCCCGCCTGACCAACCCTTCCGCCTACTGGAAGCAGGAGGTCATCTACGGCGCGAACGAGGCCGTCCAGCCCTCCGAGTACACCGGCAACGGCGACGTCCAGGAGTTCCGCTACGCCTACGACCTCAAGCGGGTCTTCAACAACGAGAAGCTGGCCTACCTGACCAACTTCGGCGAGGGCTGGGGCTACCTGAAGAGCTCGGTCGCCGGCGTCTTCGTCGACAACCACGACACGGAACGCAACGGCAGCACCCTCAACTACAAGGCCGGCGCCGACTACACCCTGGCCAACGTCTTCATGCTGGCCTGGCCCTACGGAGCGCCCGACATCAACTCCGGCTACGAGTGGTCCGACGCGGACGCGGGCCCGCCGAACAACGGCCAGGTGAACGCCTGCTGGCAGGACGGCTGGAAGTGCCAGCACGCCTGGCCGGAGATCAAGTCCATGGTCGCCTTCCGCAACGCGACACGTGGCGAGTCGGTCACCAACTGGTGGGACAACGGCAACAACTGGATCGCGTTCGGCCGTGGCGCCAAGGGCTATGTGGCGATCAACCACGAGTCCTCGTCCCAGACCCGCACCTACCAGACCTCCCTGCCGGCCGGCACGTACTGCGACATACAGAGCAGCAAGCCGGTGACGGTGAACTCCAGCGGCCAGTTCACCGCCACCTTGGGCGCCAACACGGCGCTGGCCGTCTACTCGGGGAAGCCGAGCTGCTGAGCCAGACCACTTGGCTCGCGGTCCGACCCGGACGCCTGCTCGTGAATGAGTCAGGGATTGCGGTGGCGTCCTGATCCGTGGCCGGGGAATTCCGTGGCGTCATCGGCGCTCGCCGCGGCCCGCGAACGGTGGGAGACAGCGACGGCCCTCGCCCAGGAGCGGCGGGGGCCGACGTGTCTGCGCATGCCGATCACCGGGCGGCGGGCATGTTGCCGTCGCGCCAGTCGTTCACGCGCTTCCGGATGCTCGCGACCATGGGAAGCCCGTCAACCTCTGCGGGCTCGAACCATCGGACATCGGTGGATTCCTCGGACACCGCCAACTGCCCGGCCACAGGGCGGGCCAGGAAGCAGACGGAGAACTCTTGCCGCACCTCGCCATCGTCGTAGGCGAAGACGTGATGGGGGTCGGTGTAGGTCCCGACGATGCCGATGATCTCGACATCAAACCCGGTCTCTTCACGGGTCTCCCGTACCGCGCAGTCCGGCAATGACTCGCCGATATGCATGGCGCCACCGGGGAGCGCCCACATGCCGTTGTCACGCCGACGCTGAAGCAGGATGCGTCCGGAGTCGTCGACAACGACGGCGGAAGCAGCCGGAACCAGGCTGTTCGCGGCTGGGGCGTCCGGGGCGTCCTCGTAGTCGCGCCTACCCATTACCCTCCTCTTCCCAGACCGGGGTGCCTCGCTTCCACAGTTCCTCAACGTGCGAAGCGAAGCGATCGAACATGCCGTCGTCCTGGTGGCGACGTAAATGCAGCGTAGGGGCATCGTGGCCGACGCTATGTGTCAGCAAGGGCGTGACGATCATGTCGTCATCGAAGCGGAAGACGGACAGGTGCGCGTGCCCGTTGCTGTACCTTGCGGCGATACCCGGCTGGCTCCTGATCTTCTCCAACTCGGCGAGTGTCACGCGGATACGCGTCGACAGCGTGAGCGCAACGGCCTCGTCCTGCTCTCGAGACAGCGTGAGATCGCTGTCAGGGTCGCCGAGTAAGAAGCGCACTCGGCATCCCTGAGCAGCCTTGCGCCGCAACGCTGGACCGAGTCGGGCCTGTTCGAGCCATAGGAAGTAATTCGTGTAGCCGGCGAACGTCAGCTCTCGCTCGGCTTTGGTGATCAACGACCGCCACAGAGAGGCCGGGCAGCCGGACCTGTACGGATATACGGAAACGACCTCACGGTCCGGCCCCACCTTGATTGCCTTCTTCGCGGCTGCTGGCCATAACACCGCCTCATCCTCTCCGAGTGCCTCACAGACGTCCCACCGATGCCGGGCACGGGGAATGCGTCCGGCCTCGGTGATCCATCGGCCGACCGTCTTGATGTCGACCCCGCATCTCTCGGCCAACCGGCGATCTGTCATCTGGGCTTGAAGCATGGCACGACGTAGTGCTTCGTTCACCAGTACCCCCTGGGACGTTCGGGACGCTTTTCACGCTAGACCTACTCCGTGCCTAACGGTCATGGAACGAAGTAGGAACGCACCACCAGGAGCGGAAGTGTGGTGGACGAACGACGCACAGACCCCGAGAAGGGTTGATGACATGGCCCACGGTATCGCCCGCTTCTTCGAACCGCTGCTGCGGTTACTGTTTCGCGCTCCGGGGCGCCAGGCTCTGCCCGGACGGTGCAAAGAGGTTCGGCGGCAGCGAGCACGGCGGCGGACGCTGGTGCTCGCAACGTACGGAATCGACATCGGCCCACGCTGGATTCACGGTGTGGAGGTGACGGCCTGATGAGCTACGACCGGAACAGCGTTTCTCCGCTGTCCCCCGGCTTGCGACTGCTGCCGTGGGAGACCGAGACCGGCAAGCCGTGCTTCCTGTCCACCAACGGCACTACCGGCGTGCTGGCCCGGATCGCGGACGAGATCGAGGCAGACCAGTTGCGCGACGGCGCCGACGTCCTCAAGGGCGCCCAAGCCGTCTTGGACGACCACAAGGCCGGGGAATACGCGGTGCGCCTCGCGCTGCGGGCCGCCACGCAGTGCCTTGGCGATGTCTTGCGGATCGCCGACAGCAGAGGTGCCCGCCTGCCACGACTGGTCGACGCCGACGACCGAGACCAGGACGACGGCGCTGATGACGACGGGCCACACGTTCCGGCCGAGGTGTTCGGATGAGCGCGGGCAACGGGAACACGCGGCGTCGGTACCGGTTCGCCGAATGGACGCTGACAGCCATGCCGACCATGGCCGTGCGCCACTTCGGCAAGTGCCTCACGTGCGGCGAACGTTCCGCAGACACAGCCGACCCGGACGACGCGCAGGAGTGGTGCCTGAAGCACGCGGGCCTGACGCACCACAGCGGCTACGAGCTGTCAGCGTCCCAGTACTTCAACGCCGTCATGACTGACCCCGAGGCCGAGCCGCATGCGACACAGATCCAGATCAGCTGTACGACGTGCACCTGTAACAGGAGAGAGGACAACGGCGCATGAGGCTGGGCATCACCGGTCACCGAGGGCTGAGCCCGCAGGTAGAAGAACGTGTGCGGGCCATGCTGGAGGAAACGGTGAGTGCGTACGACGCCGCCGGACTGGTCGCAGCGTCGCGGCCGACGGCCCTGACTCCTGGTTCGCAGAGGCCGTTCTCCGACACGGCGGACAGCTTGAGGTCGTCGTGCCCGCCGCCCAGTACCGGGAGAGCGCGGATACGGCGGCGCAGCGGACGTCGTAGCCTGTGCGGAACGGACCGGGGTCCCAGTACGGGTGCTGTGGCTGGATGGCGCCACCCGCTGAGCCCGGTCCGTCTGTTGGTTACGTCCACGTGTCGCTCGTCGTATAGCCGGACGAACCGCCCGTCGTGTACGAGCGGTTCGTCCCGGACTCCCAGGTCACGTTCCCGGAGGTGCACGTCAAGGTTGACGTTGAAACTTCTTGCTATGAGTTTCAAGACTCTTGCTGTAAAGCTTTCGGCAGCGATACGGTCGCGCCGGGTCGGACCCAAGAGAGCCGCATTCGCTAGGAGTTACCGCCTGTGATACCGAGAGCGAGACGGGCCGCGGCGGTCGCCGCCGTAGCCCTCGCCGCCGCACTGATCCAGCCACTGGCCGCCCGCGCGGCCACCCCGCCCGCGCCCCCCTCGGACGCGGCCCTCGCCGCCCAGCCCGCGCGGCACGGCGACACTCACGAGCAGTTCTACTTCGTCATGCCGGACCGTTTCGCCAACGGGGACAGGTCCAACGACGAGGGCGGACTCACCGGCTCGCGCCTCACCACCGGGTACGACCCCACCGACAAGGGCTTCTACCAGGGCGGCGACCTCAAGGGTCTGACCAGGCGGCTGGACTACATCAAGGGCCTCGGCACCACCGCCATCTGGATGGCCCCCATCTTCAAGAACCGTCCGGTGCAGGGCACGGGCAGCAATGCCTCCGCCGGCTACCACGGTTACTGGATCACCGACTTCACGCAGGTAGACCCGCACTTCGGCACCGACAAGGACCTCAAGACCCTCATCTCCAAGGCGCACGCCAAGGGCATGAAGGTCTTCTTCGACGTCATCGCCAACCACACCGCCGACGTCGTGGACTACGAGGAGAAGTCCTCCGACTACCTCTCCAAGGGCGCCTTCCCCTACCTGACCAGGGACGGCCGGCCCTTCGACGACGCCGACTACGCGGACGGCACCCGGAAGTTCCCGGCCGTCTCCCGCGCCTCCTTCCCGTACACCCCGAGGGTCACGAGCCGGACCAAGGTCCCGGCCTGGCTCAACGACCCGACGATGTACCACAACCGGGGCGACTCGACGTACGCCGGCGAGTCCACGACCTACGGTGACTTCTCGGGCCTGGACGACCTGTGGACCGAGCGTCCCGAGGTCGTGCACGGCATGGAGAGGATCTACGAGCGGTGGGTGAAGGACTTCGCCGTCGACGGCTTCCGGATCGACACCGTCAAGCACGTCGACCTGCCGTTCTGGACCCAGTGGGCCACCGCGCTGGACACATACGCGGCGGCCCACGGGCACAGGAACTTCTTCATGTTCGGCGAGGTCTACTCCGCCGACACGGACATCACGTCCCCCTACGTCACCCAGGGCCGCCTCGACGCCACCCTCGACTTCCCCTTCCAGGACGCCGCCCGCGCCTACGCCTCCCAGGGCGGCAGCGCGCACAAGCTCGCGGGCGTCTTCGGTGACGACTACAAGTACACGACCGACCAGGCCAACGCGTACGAGCAGGTCACCTTCCTCGGCAACCACGACATGGGCCGCATCGGGTACTTCCTGAAGCAGGACAACCCGAAGGCCACCGACGCCGAGATCCTCAAGAAGGACGAGCTGGCCAACGAGCTGATGTTCCTCAGCCGCGGCAACCCGGTCGTGTACTACGGCGATGAGCAGGGCTTCACCGGCTCCGGCGGCGACAAGGACGCCCGCCAGACCATGTTCGCCTCCAAGGTCCCCGACTACCTCGAAGACGACGAGATCGGCACCGACCGCACCCACGCCGACGACTCCTACGACACCTCGGCGCCCCTGTACCGGCAGATCGCCGCGCTCGCCAAGCTGCGCACGGCCGATCCGGCCCTGGCCGACGGCGTCCAGACCGAGCGCTACGCGGCCGACGGCGCCGGGATCTACGCCTTCACGCGGACGGACGAGAAGACCGGCCAGGAGTACGTCGTCGCCCTCAACAACGCCGGCACCGCACAGACCGCGAGCTTCGCGACCGGGTCCGCCGGCATGTCGTACCAGGGCGTCTACGGCGTCTCCGACTCGATGAAGTCCGACGGCGACCGCAAGGTCACCGTGACCGTGCCGGCCGAGTCGGCCGTCGTCTACAAGGCCGCCGGCACTCTCGCCGAGCGGGCCGCACAGCCGTCCATCACCCTGAAGGCCCCGGCCGCCGGGGCCACCGGCACGGTGGACGTCAGCGCCGACGTCGACGGCGGTCAGCTGAACCGGGTCGTCTTCGCCGCCCAGGCCGGCGACGCCAAGTGGCAGGTGCTCGGCTCCGCCGACCACGCCCCGTACAAGGTCACCCAGACCCTCGGCAAGGACATCCCCGCCGGGACCGCGCTGCGCTACAAGGCCGTCGTGGTCGACTCCGCCGGGCACACCGCGAGCGCCACGGCGAGCAGCACCTCCGGCACCCCGCCCGCGCCCGAGACCCCCACCGCCTCCTCCCGGGACTATGTGGTCGTCCACTACAAGCGCACCGACGGCGACTACGCCGACTGGGGCCTGTACGCCTGGGGTGACATCGCCGACGGCGAGGCCACGAACTGGCCCGCCGGCCACCCGTTCACCGGCCGGGACGCCTACGGCGCCTTCGCCTACGTCAAGCTCAAGCCGGGCGCCTCGAACGTGGGCTTCCTGGTCGTCGACAAGGACGGGAACAAGGACGTCTCCGCCGACCGGAGCGTCGACGTCACCAAGACGGGTGAGGTGTGGGTCGAGCAGGGGAAGACGGACGTACTGACCCAGAAGCCCGACTATCCGGCGCAGGACAGGACCAAGGCCGTCATCCACTACCATCGCGCCGACGGCGACTACGACGGCTGGGGTCTGCACGTCTGGACGGGTGCCGCGCACCCCACCGACTGGCCGGCCCCGCTGAAGCCGGTGAAGACTGATGCCTATGGCGCGGTCTTCGAGGTGCCGCTCACCGAGGGTGCCACCAGCCTCAGCTACATCATCCACAAGGGCGACGACAAGGATCTCCCGACCGACCAGTCCCTGGACCTCAAGGCCAACGGCTATGAGGTGTGGCTGGTGAACGGCCAGGAGAAGTACCTGCTGCCGCAGCCGGCGGGCAGCGCCGCCGCCCTCGACCTGAGCACCTCCAAGGCGATCTGGATCGACCGGGACACCCTCGCCTGGAACGGCGTGGACGGTGCCGCCTCCACCCAGCTGCTGTACAGCCACGACGGCTCGATCACCGTCAGGGACGGGGCGCTGACCAGCGACGACGAGCGCTGGATCCGGCTGGAGAAGACCACGCTGACCGACGCCCAGAAGGCGAGGTTCCCGCACCTGAAGGACTACACCGCCTGGTCCGTCGACCCACGCGACCAGGACCGGGTGCGCGCGGCACTGAAGGGTCAGCTGGTCGCCTCGCAGCGGGCCGCCAACGGCGCCGTGCTGGCCGCGACCGGCGTGCAGATCGCGGGCGTGCTGGACGACCTCTACCCCGCCGCCGCCAAGGCCGCACTCGGGCCGGTCTTCCACGACGGGAAACCGACGCTCTCCGTGTGGGCGCCGACCGCACAGAACGTCTCGCTGGAGCTGGACGGCTCGGTCAAGGCCATGCACCGGAACGACACCACCGGCGTCTGGTCCGTCACCGGCCCCGCGTCCTGGAAGGGCAGGCCCTACCGGTACGTCGTGAAGGTCTGGGCGCCCAGCGTCCGCAAGACGGTCACCAACAGGGTCACCGACCCCTACTCGCTCGCTCTCACCGCCGACTCCGGGCGCAGCCTCGTCGTCGACCTGGACGACAGGTCCCTCGCCCCGAGCGGCTGGTCCGCCCTGCGCAAGCCCAAGGCCGTCCCGCTGAAGGACGCGCAGATCCAGGAGCTGCACATCCGGGACTTCTCCGTCGAGGACCACACCTCGAAGCACCCGGGCACCTACCTGGCCTTCACCGACAAGGACAGCGACGGCTCCAAGCACCTGCGCGCGCTGGCGAAGTCCGGGACGTCGTACGTCCACCTGCTGCCCGCCTTCGACTTCGCCACCGTCCCCGAGAAGAAGGCCGACCAGGCGAGCCCCGGCTGCGACCTCGCCTCCTACCCGGCCGACTCCGGCCAGCAGCAGGAGTGCGTGGCGAAGACGGCGGCTAAGGACGCCTACAACTGGGGCTACGACCCGTACCACTACACGGTCCCCGAGGGCTCGTACGCCACCGACCCGGACGGTACGGCCCGTACGGTCCAGTTCCGCAAGATGGTCCAGGGGCTGAACGAGGACGGCCTGCGGGTCGTCATGGACGTCGTCTACAACCACACGGCGGCCAGCGGCCAGGCGGACACCAGCGTGCTCGACAGAATCGTGCCGGGCTACTACCAGCGCCTCCTCGCCGACGGCTCGGTGGCCGACAGCACCTGCTGTTCCAACACCGCGCCGGAGAACGCGATGATGGGCAAGCTGGTCGTGGACTCGATCGTCACCTGGGCGAAGGAGTACAAGGTCGACGGGTTCCGGTTCGACCTCATGGGCCACCACCCGAAGGCCAACATCCTGGCGGTCAGGAAGGCCCTGGACGCGCTGACGCCGCAGAAGGACGGCGTCGACGGCAAGAAGATCATCCTGTACGGCGAAGGCTGGAACTTCGGGGAGGTCGCCAACGACGCCCGGTTCGTGCAGGCCACGCAGAAGAACATGGCCGGCACCGGCATCGCCACCTTCTCCGACCGCGCCCGTGACGCCGTGCGCGGCGGCAGCCCCTTCGACTCCGACCCCGGCGTCCAGGGCTTCGCGTCCGGGCTGTACACCGACCCCAACTCCTCCACCGCCAACGGATCGAAGGAGGAGCAGAAGGCGCGCCTCCTGCACTACCAGGACCTCATCAAGGTCGGCCTGACCGGGAACCTCGCCAAGTACCACTTCACGGACACGGACGGCAAGGAGGTCACGGGAGCGGAGGTCGACTACGGCGGCTCGCCCGCCGGATACGCCGACGCACCCGGCGACGCCCTCGCCTATGTGGACGCGCACGACAACGAGTCGCTGTTCGACGCGCTGGCCTACAAGCTGCCGCAGGACACCTCCGCGTCCGACCGGGCCCGGATGCAGGTCCTGGCGATGGCCACGGCCGGTCTCTCACAGGGACCGTCCCTGTCCCAGGCGGGCACCGACCTGCTGCGCTCGAAGTCGCTGGACCGCAACTCCTTCGACAGCGGGGACTGGTTCAACGCGATCCACTGGAACTGCGCCGACGGCAACGGCTTCGGGCGCGGACTGCCCATGGCGGCCGACAACCAGTCCAAGTGGGACTACGCCCGGCCGCTGCTGAGCACGGTCAAGGTGGGCTGCGACCAGATCACCGGGGCCTCCGCCGCCTACCGGGACCTGCTGAAGATCCGTACGACGGAGAAGGCGTTCTCGCTCGGTACGACCGCTCAGGTGCAGGACGAGCTGTCCTTCCCGCTGTCCGGCAAGGACGAGACACCCGGGGTCCTCACCATGAAGCTCGGTGACCTGGTCGTCGTCTTCAACGCCACCCCGCAGCAGCAGGAGCAGAAGGTCGGCAGCCTGGCCGGCACGTCCTACCGGCTGCACCCGGTGCAGGCGAAGGGCGCCGACCCGGTGGTGAAGACCTCCGCCTACGCGGCCGGCTCGGGCACGTTCACCGTCCCGGCGCGGACCGTGGCGGTGTTCACAAGGGCGGCGAACTAGGGTGAGGGCACAGCCGTAGAACAGGAGTGCGCATGCCGCAGATCACCATCGACTACTCGGACATCGTGGAGAACGCCTTCGACCGCGAGGGCTTCGCCCGGGCGCTGCACGAGGCGACCGTGGAGATCGCAGCGGCGAAGCCGGAGGCATGCAAGACGCAGTTCCGGCCCAGCGCGCTCACGGCGTACGGGTACCAGGACCCGGCGGAGCACGGGCACGCCGTCGTGCACGTGACCGTCGGGCTCCTCGCCGGCCGCAGCGACGCGACCAAGGCGAAGCTGACGGAGACGGCACTCGAGCTGCTCCGGGAGCACGTCGGGGAGGGGGCCTTCGCCCTGCACGCCTCCGCCGAGGTCCGCGACCTGGATCCGTCGTACCGGAAGTTCGACCGGTGACCGCCGTCAGGAACCCAGGGTGATCAGCCGGCCGACCAGCTCCGCGAAGGGGCCGTCGGCCGGCTCGTTCTTGACCATGGTGCGCAGCAGGTCGGCCATGTCCTCGTCGTAGGCGGCGCTGACGGCCGCCAGCGCGGCGAAGTCGTGCACCAGCTGGACCTCCAGCTCGGCGCGCGGGATGCGCCGGCCGTCCAGCCAGATCAGGGCCGTGGACTCGGCTAGGGAGATCCAGGAGCGGACGACCAGCTCCAGACGCGGGGACGCCTCCGTGACGCCCAGGTGCGACACGATCTGGTCATGGGCGGCCTGCCGTACGGAGTCGATGAGCGCGTTGGTGGCCGAAGAGCCGACCGCCGGGCCGCCGCGCATCAGCGCCGAGAAACCGGGGCCGTGCTCGTCCACGAAGTCGAAGAAGCGGCGCATCACGCGCAGCAGCCGGGCGCCGAGCGGTCCTTCGTGCGGCTCGGCGAAACGGCCCGCGAGATCCTCCGCCGCACGCTTCAACGCGGCCTCGTACAGGCTGAGTTTGCCGGGGAAGTAGTGGTACACCAGCGGGCGTGAGATGCCCGCGGCCGACGCTATCTCGTCGATGGAGACCTCGTCGGGCGAGCGTCGGCTGAACAGGTCGAGGGCGACACGGATCAGCTGCTGCCGCCGCTCCTCGACACCCATCCTGCGGCGTACCCCGATAGTCATGCGGACACCTTACCGATCGGACCCCGACCGGAGGTGATCACATGTCGAGCACCAGACGATCGCTCCTGGACCGGGACACACAGATCAGCATCGAGTCGGCTCGTTCGTCATCCGTCAGCAGCTCGTCCCGGTGGTCGATCTCTCCCTCCAGCACACGCTGTTGGCAGGTCCCGCAGAACCCCTGCTCACAGGAGTAGGCGGTGTCCGGCAGTTCCCGGCGCACGGCGGCCAGCACGGTCGAGTCGGCCGGCACGGTGACCGTCCGGCCACTGCGCCGGAGTTCGACCTCGAAGGGGGTGTTGCCGGTGGTGTCGGTGCGCGGGGTGAACCGCTCCAGGTGCAGCGCGGCCCCCGCGGGCAGCCGTTCCGCCACGGTCGCCATCAGCCCTTCCGGACCGCAGCAGTACACGGCCGTCCGCTCCGGAAGATCCGCCAGCACGGCGTCCAGGTCCGGGCGTCCGTCCTCGTCCTCGGCCACGACGGTCAGCCGGCCCTCCGCGAGTTTGCGCACCTCCTCCAGGAACGGCATCGAGGCCCGCGTCCGCCCGCCGTACAGCAGCCGCCACTCGGTGCCGTCCGGCAGGGCCCGCAGCATGGGCAGGATCGGGGTGATGCCGATACCGCCGGCGACGAAGACGTACGCGGGCGCCGCGACCAGAGGGAAACGATTCCTCGGGCCGCGCACCTCCAGCTCCATGCCCTCGGCGAGCTGCTCGTGCACCTCGCGCGAGCCGCCCCGCCCGTCCGCCACCAGCCGGGTCGCGACCGTATAGGAGGAGGTGTCCTCGGGGTCCCCGCACAGGGAGTACTGCCGGACGAGCCCCGAGGGCAGCACCAGGTCGAGATGCGCGCCCGGCTCCCAGGGCGGCAAGTGGCTTCCCTCCAGGCGCAGTCGGACGACACCGTCGGCGATCGTCTCGTGCGCGGTGAGCAGCAGTCGCAGCGCCCGTGAGCGCG
This sequence comes from Streptomyces sp. NPDC007205, assembly GCF_040634095.1. Lineage (NCBI taxonomy): Bacteria > Bacillati > Actinomycetota > Actinomycetes > Kitasatosporales > Streptomycetaceae > Streptomyces > Streptomyces sp. NPDC007205. Next base: position 49,920 of record NZ_JBEYEW010000011.1, on the reverse strand, counting down.
GCCGGCCGGAGACCGGCGGGTCCAGCGCGGGCATCGGCCACAGCGGAGAGGTCCGGACCCGGCGGCGCAGGGCCCGCCGGGTCAGCAGGGCGGCGCCCGCGACGAGCGCGACGTTGCGCAGCTTCGGCATCAGGCGGCCCTCTTCTGCGCCGCCGTGGCCGCCGGCGAGGCGGCCAGGTAGGCCACGGCCTGTTCGGTGTCGCCCTCCTGCGAGGGATGGTAGCCGCGGCTGAGATAGCGGGGGACGGACCGGAACATGTCCCCGGCCGAGGGGAGCAGGCCCCGCCTGCCCCGGACGTAGAACTCCTTGAAGGAGGCCTTGCCGTCGACGAGGGTCGGGTCGTTCTCCATGAAGAACCGCGCCCCGCGCTGCCACAGGAACACCAGCGCCGTGAAGGTGGTGGCCCAGGTGCGTACGCGTCGGCTGTAGCTGCCGTCGACGTGCATGAACAGCTCGAAGGCGACGGAGCGGTGCTCCACCTCCTCCGCGCCGTGCCAGCGCAGCAGGTCCAGCATGGTCGGATCGGCGCCGCGCCGGTCCAGTTCGCCGGCGTTGAGCACCCAGTTGCCGAGGAACGCGGTGTAGTGCTCGATGGCCGCGATGAGCGCGACCCGCTCCATCAGCCACCAGCGGCGCGGCCTGCCCGGCGGCAGCGTCCGGTCGCCGAGCAGTTTCTCGAAGAACCAGTCGACCTGCGCGGTGTACGGCGTCGGATCGAGCCCCTGCTCCCGCAGATGGGGCAGCACCTCGTCATGGGCCTGGGAGTGCATCGCCTCCTGGCCGATGAACCCGATGACGTCCTCGCGGAGCCGGTCGTCCCGGATGTACGGCAGCACCTGCTTGTACACGTGCACGAACCACCGCTCACCGGCGGGCAACAGCAGGTGGAGCACGTTGATGGTGTGCGTGGTGAGCGGATCTCCCGGCACCCAGTGCAACGGTGTGCCGTCCCAGGAGAAGGACACCTTGCGTGCCTTGAGCGGCACCCGGGCCTGCGTGTTAGACATGGCGTCAATGTACTGGCGGGTAGGGGCGCTGAGAACCCCTCTGGAAGACCTTGTTTACGCTGGCGTCAGTAAAGAGTCCTACTTCAAAGAGTCCTACTTCAGCCCACTGATCTCCGTCCCGTCCACCAGCGTGCCCTGCAGGTCGGCCCGTGCCCCCTGCTTGGCCCGGGCCACCAGGAACCGGCCCTGCCCGGCGGCGGTGACCCCGCCCCCGGCCTGGATCGTCGCCGTGTCCTTGTCGCCCGCCGCCAGCAGATACCAGTGCCCGGCCGTCGACTTCCACAGCACCCCGGCCAGCACATGGGGATCACGCGGCCCGCAGGACCGGGCGTCCGTCCCCTTGGCGACCACCGCACCGACCCGCCCGCCCGGCGGATGGAACTGGGCGAACGCGCCCGTACCGTCGCCGCGCCAGGTCTCCGCCCGGGTGCACACCCAGTCGGCCGCCCCGCTGCCGTCGGGCAGCCGCTGACCGGCGAACGTCCAGGCGTTGACGCTGCGCACCCCGGCGGAGCGCTCCAGCGACAGCGAGCAGGCGTACGGCGCCCAGGCCCGCAGCCCGGCCGCCCCGGACGCCTCGCCGGCCGCGCCGGGCCGGCCGGCGGTGAGGTGCGCCGGTACCAACTCGCCCAGGTCGGTGCTGAGCCGGGAGCCGGTGGCGTCGGTCAGCTGGAGCACCGGCCAGGAGGTGCAGTTGCCGGGACGCAGCGCCGGGCTGGCCAGCGGGGCGGTGACACCGTTGCTGATCGTCAGCGGGGTCGCGGCCGCCTCCGGCTTCATCAGGTCCCGCGAGGCCGCCTTCTTCACCCAGGGCGCGGTCAGATACTGGACGTTGCCGTCCGAGCGGCCCAGCACCAGCGCGCTCGCATCGGCGCCGGTCGCACCGTCGGCACGGGCGAGGTCGAGGGCCGCGCCCTGGGTGCCGTCGACCGGCTCGGCGTAACGGGCGATGCGCAGACCGTCGTACAGCATCACCACACGGGCATTGTCGACCTGGCCGGCGTACAGCAGCTGGGGCGGGCCGGCCGGGCCGCCGGTGTCGGTGCCGGGAGTCACCGAGACATGGACGGTCTCGCCGGGGCGGGCCCATACGGCGAGGGCACGGCGCAGCAGGGCCGTATCGCCGGTGAGCGGGCCGCGCGCGGGCCACACCGAGAAGTCGGTACGGGCGGCGGACTCCCAGGTGATGGGGGAGACCTGGATCAGCCTGCCGGGGTCGAGGGCGGCCTCGGCGGCCGGATTCCCGGCGTAGGCGGGTGCGGCAGCGCCGTCCGGGCCCCAGCCGCCGCCGGGCAGGGCGACCAGCGCCCCGCACACCGCGAGCGCCGCCGCGGCCGCGAGCGCGGCCTTGGTGTGCTGGCGGCGGCGCATCAGATCGGTGGGCCGGGCCTGGAGCACACAGGGGTCGAACTCGGGGGAGGACAGCAGCGCGGGCTGGGTCGGCAGGCCGTTCGCGTCGGCCAGCGCGCCGCCCACGTCGTCGACCCCGGCGGCCGTGAGGACCGTACGGATGTCGGCGTCACACAGCTCCTCCAGGCCGCGCAGCACATAGGCGGCGCGGGCCGGGCCGGACAGGGCGGACAGCCGCTGGTCCAGGGACAGTTCGTCGGCGCCGCCCGAGCGCGGGAACAGCTTCAGGCCCCACACCTGGGGCAGCAGCGGCGGCAGCTGGGAGAGCCGGGGCAGGCCCTTGCGGGGGCTGGCCGCCTCCAGGGCCGCCCGCAGGACGCGCTCCCGCAGGAAGGCGTACCCCAGGTCGCCGTCGCGGCCCGAGGTCTGGGCCGGGACCGCGCACCGCTGTCCGCGGCCCCGGGGCAGGGAGCGCTGGGCGAGGGCGTGTGCGGTCAGCACCCGGCGGCTGCGGCCGAGGCCCGGTGGCAGCACCAGGTAGGCGATCCGGACCAGCCGTGGATAGTGCTCGACGAGCGCGGCCTCGGCCTGTTCGAGGCCGACCGGGCCGGTGTCTTCGGCGGAGGCGGGTGCGTGACGCTGGGCTACATCCTGTGACTGCACGTCCGGGAGAACGAACGAGCCGGAGGTTGGTCACCCCCGGAAGGGTGAATCACCCTTCCGGGGATGACCGGGTCCGTCCGTCATCCCGATTGAGCGCCCGGCGGCCCGCAGCCGTATCCGAAGGAGCTGAGGCATGCTTGGCCGACCGGGACCGGAGGAACAGATGAGGGTGACACGTGCGGTGCTCTGTGCGGCGGCCGTACTCGCGTTGGCGGGCTGCGGCTCGGGCGGGGACGCCAAGGCGGCCCCGCCCACCGCGACCGGCAGCCTGGAGAGCCTGGCCGCCGAGGTGAAGTGCAAGCCGGACATGCAGACCGACGCGGACGAGATTCGCCAGGCCATCTGCAGGAACGGCGACGGCAGGTTCATCCTCGCCACCTTCGCCACCGACCGCGGCCAGCGCGAGTGGATCAACGACGCGAAGGACTACGGCGGTTACTACCTCGTCGGCCGCAAGTGGGTGGCCGTCGGAGACGACGGGGTCGTCAAGGCGCTGCGCGGCACGCTCGGCGGAGACGAGGAGATCGGCACCGACCACCACGCGCACCACGGCTGACGGCCCCGTCCTTCCGGGCGCGGACACGGGGAAAGGCCGGTGACGGGAGGGGGGTCCGTCACCGGCCTCGTTCATGGCCCGGGTCAGATGATCAGCGCATGGTCACGCGCAGTTCTGGCCGCGGTTGATGCAGTCGGCGATCCGGTTCGCCAGGCCGCCGGTCGTGACGCTGATGAAGTCGTCGTGGTCGGTGGCCGGTTTGTGGAGCTGCTCCGGGAAGCCGTCCACCGCGTAGGCGTTCTTCACCTGGCCGTTCTGGATGGTCGGCGGGTTGATGTTGTACACCAGACGCATCGTCAGCTGCGGGATCGCCTTGAAGCCGTTCGGGCAGACCCCGCTCGCCGGGTCCGGGAAGGCCACGTGCGTACGGTGGTTGGCGCTGTCGATGTTCTGCCCGTCCCAGCAGCTCTGGAAGGCGAACGTACGCACCACCTTGCTGCCCTGCGGACAGATCGGGTACTGCTGCGTCAGCTGGACCCTGTTCTCGAAGCCGGTGCAGCTCCAGTGCGCGTTGGCGTTCGCCAGACCGTTGGTGGTGGTCTTGGCGTCACCGGTGATGATGCGCAGGAACTGCGGCATAGCGACGACCTTGCTCGCCGGGCTGCCCACGTACTTGATCTGGGCCTGTACCGGGGTCAGGATCTTGCCGACGTTTCCTTCCTTGCCGCCGCCGTCGGCGTTCTGGTCGAAGTCCTGGGTGCCGTCCTGGACCCGGACCACTGGCCAGTAGTACGCCGACAGGTCGTTCCTGTTCTGGCAGCTGGTACCGCCCTGCAGGAACGTCTGGTTGCTGGAGAAGGCGTTGACCTTCTGGTTGCCGACGTAGTCGTGCAGGTGGTGCGCGCCGTTGGTCACGCCGGGCGCCACGATCACGTTGTCGGTGTTGTGGTTCTTGTTGGCGTTGACACCGCAGCGCGTGGTGAACGTACCGGTCGAGGCGTTGCCCTGCTGGCGCGGCTTGCCCTGGACGTTCGGCGCCACCTTGGTGATGTCGACGAAGTCGCCCGCGACCGGGCCGTTGCCGGCCTGCCCGCCGACGTTCTGCCCGGCACCGCCCTGCTGGCCGTTGCCGCCCTGCTGCTGACCGCCGTTCTGCTGACCGCCGTTCTGCTGCTGCTGGCCGCCGTTGTTCTGCTGCTGGCCACCGGTGTTCCCCCCAGCGGTGGTCTGGTCGGCGGTCTGCGTCGTACAGGTGGCGAGCTGCTTGAGCGAGTTGTCGAAGGATCCGCCGACGCGCTGGATGTCGATCCGGATCCGGTCGATCGTCGCCGCCCGCTTCTCCTTGAGGGGACCGACGATCGCGTTCTGCACGAAGCTCGGATCCTTGGCCTGCGCGTCCCGGGTGGAGGCGAGCCGGTTGTAGGCCTCGGTGATCTGCCGGTCGAGATTCGCCAGCTCCGTCGCCACGCCCTGACGGGCCCGCCAGGGCACGTTCGTCAGCTTCTGCTGGACGTCCGGGCAGGAGACTGTCGCGACCTGCGCCGTCGCGGCCTTCGTCTGGTTGCCTCCCCACGTCTGGTTGCTCGGCTCGTGCGCCGAGGCGTAGAAGTTCGCCCAGATCAGCCCGCCCCCACCGAGCGCTAGGGCCGCCGATGCGGCTATGGCCTTGGTGGCCAGCGGCGTACGGCGTTTTCGTGTGTTGCGTCCCATGGAACTCCTCTGACTTCCTTGCGGGGCAGCATCGAGGCGCCCGACAGGAGTGAAGCGGCGTCCTTCCATACGGATGCCGTCCCAGAGGTGTTCACCGGTCTCACAAATTCCTCGCGCACCAGGGGAGTTGCCAGGTCAGCGGTCCCGGTCCAGATAGGCGAGCACCGCCAGTACGCGCCGGTTGTCGTCGTCCGACACCTCAAGTCCCAGTTTGCCGAAGATGTTGGAGGTGTGCTTGGCGATGGCCCGTTCCGTCACCACGAGCTGTGCCGCGATGCCCGCGTTCGACCGGCCCTGCGCCATCAGCTCCAGCACCTCCCGCTCACGCGGGGTGAGGCGGCCGAGCGGCTGGTCACCGCCCGCCCGCCGGGACAGCAGCTGCTGGATCACCTGCGGGTCCATCGCCGTACCGCCCGCCGCCACCCGGCGTACCGCGTCGATGAACTGCTCGGCGTCGAACACCCGGTCCTTCAGCAGATAGCCGACCCCGCCGGTTCCGTCGGCGAGCAGCTCACGCGCGTACAGCTGCTCCACGTGCTGGGAGAGCACCAGCACCGGCAGCCCCGGCCGGGCCCGGCGAGCCGCGAGCGCGCACTGCAGGCCCTCGTCGGTGTGCGTGGGCGGCAGACGTACGTCGACCACGGCGACGTCCGGCTCCGACTCGGCCAGCGCCTCCGCCAGTTCGGGGCCGGACTCGACGGCGGCGGCGATCTCGAAGCCGAAGGCCTGAAACATCCGGACCAGCCCGTCGCGCAGCAGGAAGAGGTCTTCGGCTAGGACAACGCGCACGGGATCTCCATGGACACCAGGGTGGGACCGCCGGCGGGGCTGCTGACGGCCAGGACGCCGTCGAATGTACCGAGCCGGCGCTCGATCCCGGCGAGACCCGACCCGGCGCCGATCACCGCGCCGCCCCGGCCGTTGTCGGTGACCGTGAGCCGCAGCCGGCCGTCGGTGTGGCACAGGTCCACCCACACCCGTGCGGCGCCGGAGTGCTTGACGGCGTTGGTGAGCACCTCGCTGACCGCGAAGTAGACCGCCGACTCCACGGGGGCGTCCGCCCGGCCCGGCAGTTCCACGCTCACCTCCGTGGGCAGCGGCAGCCGCAGCGCCAGCGCCCGTACGGCGTCGCCCAGTCCGCGTTCGGCGAGGACCGGCGGATGGATGCCGCGCACCAGGTCGCGCAGCTCCTCCAGGGCCTCGGCGGAGTTCCGGCGGGCCTGGGCGAGCAGTTGCTTCGCCTGTGCCGGATCGTGTTCCACCAGCATCTCGATGGTGCCGAGATCCATGCCCATGGCGACGAGCCGGGCCTGCGCCCCGTCGTGCAGGTCCCGCTCGATGCGCCGCAGCTCGGCGGCGGAGGTGTCCACGGCGTCCTGCCGGGTCTCGGTCAGCACCCGGATGCGCTCGGCGAGTTCGGCGTCGCCGCCGAGCACGGAGCGGGTGAGCCGGAAGTGCACGGTCAGCAGCCGGGGGGTGTACCGGAAGGCGACGACCAGCAGCGCGGCGGCCAGCACGGCGGCGGCCAGCTCGGTCAGCGGGCCGTCGACCGGCACGAAGAGATACCAGTACGGCCCGTCCTCCACGCGCCACATCCCGGCCGCCACCGCGAACCCCTCGAGCGGGTAGAACACCAGCAGGGCCGGGAGCAGCGCGGTGAGGAAACCCGCGGTCATGTCCACCGGCAGCCACAGCATGTCCCGCCGGACCTGGGGGTCCCGCAGCAGCGCGAAGGTGAGCGCCCAGGGGGTGGCGCGCTCGGGCGGCGGCCGGTGCGCCGCCGGTATCCGTATCCCGCACCACTCGTACGCGAGCCTGCGGCGGGTGTCCGTGTACTCCCGCAGCGCGCCGAGGACCCAGGGGGTCGTGACGAGGCCGATGCCGACCGGGACGAGCGCGAGGGAGACGGCCGTCAGCGTGCAGCACAGCACCGCCACGGGCAGCATCGCCACGGCCAGGACGAACCCCCGCACGGCGGCAAGTACCACGTCCCGGGCGCGGCTGCGGAAGTCGTCTCTCTTCGTGTCCGTCGTCATACCGCCAGTCTCAACCACGGCCGCGCGGAGATCACTCGCCCGAGACCCCGTCTTCAGGGGTGGTGCCAGGTGCACCCCCCGACCCGGCCAGCACCCTCGCCTCCACCTCCGGGTCGAGGCCCTTGGCCGTCCGGTCCGGCCGCATCGGCGCCTTGCCGCCGATCTCCGTCAGCCACCGCCAGGTGTCCGCGACGGTCTCCGCGGCCGGCCGGCACACCAGTCCGGTGGCCAGCGCACGGGACACGTCGGTGCGGTGGACGCAGGCGTACAGCTCACTGTCCGGCGGCACCCATACCGGCAGCTCGGTCCACGGCTCGATCCCGGCGGCCAGAACCACTTCCGGGTCGGTCCAGCGCAGTTCGGCGTCCGCGCCGGTGACCTGGACACAGAGGTCGAGCAGCTCGCCCATGGTGCTGTGTCCCGGCGGGCCGATCAGGTCGTACGGCCCGCTCAGCGCCTGTTCCACCGCGCCGAGCAGCCAGCCGGCCAGGTCCCGGGCGTCGATGAACTGCACCGGCAGCTCACGCGGCCCCGGGGCCAGCACCGGGCCGCCCCGGGCGATCCGGGTCAGCCACCACGGCAGCCGGCCGACGTTCTCGTACGGCCCGAGGATCAGCCCGGCCCGCGCCAGCAGCGAGTCCTCCCCGCCGAACGTCTCCAGGACGGCCAGCTCGCCGCCCCGCTTGTCCTGGGGGTACGCGGTCTGCTCCGCGCCGGCGAAGGCACCCTCGACCAGCGGCCCGAGCTCGGCGTCCCCGCCCAGCGAAGACCAGGGCCAGGCGTACACGGACCGGCTGGAGACGTACACGTACCGCGCGGCACGGCCCCGCAGCAGCCGTGCCGCCGCGAGCACCGCACAGGGCTCGGCCGACCAGGTGTCGACCACGGCGTCCCAGGTGCCCGCGTCCGTGGCGAGGGCGGCCAGGCCGTCCGGGGCAGTGCGGTCACCGTGCAACGACCGTGCGCCGGGCGGGGGTTGGTGGCGTCCCCGGTGGAAGACGGTCACCTCCCAGCCGCGCCCCAGCGCCGCCTGGGCGACGGCCCGCCCGACGAACTCCGTACCGCCCAGCACCAGAAGTCTCATGCCGGCGATCATGCCCCGCTCCGGGCCCGCGCCGGTACAGGGCTCTGCCGAGGGCAGAGCCGGGGTCAGCGGGTGGCCGGCGGCGTGTACTTGTAGCCGACCCGGCGCACCGTCTGGATCGACTGGCGGTGCTCGGCGCCCAGCTTGCGGCGCAGCCGGGCGATGTGCACGTCGACGGTGCGGCCGTCCCCGACGTGGCCGTAGCCCCACACCGTGGTGACCAGCTGGTCGCGGGTGTGCACCCGGTGCGGATGAGCCAGCAGGTGGGCCAGCAGCTCGAACTCCAGGTAGGTCAGGTCGAGTTCACGGCCGTCGACGCTGGCGGTGCGCTGCACGGGGTCGATCCGCACCGCCGGCTCGGTGTCCGTGTCCCCGGCCGGCTCCGTCTCATGGGGCTGCTCCGGCACCGCGACCGGCAGGAACGGCGGCCGCTGGTCGGCCGGGACCAGCACCAGGTAGCCGACCATCGGTGGCCGGCCGGGGAGGGCGGGCAGGGTGTGCTGCGGCGCGGGCAGCCAGGTGGCGCCCGGTGGCAGGAAGTCCGCGACGTCGACCACCTCGTCCCGGTCGACGGCGCGCAGCCGGTGCCGGGCGGGGGCGGTGAGGGCGGAGGCGGAGGAGAGGGAACGAGTGGTCGCCATGAGAGGTCAGCTCTTTCGCGCGAGAGGTTCGTCGGTTGAAGCGACGGCCGCGATTCGTGGTCGGGCGCGCCGGGGACGTACGTCGTTCCGCGCTGGCCGAAGGCCGGGGGTTACGGCTTTAGAGGGCCTGCGCGTTCATCGCGCGGCAACACACCCGGTCGAAGTCGTGGTGCTGACGGGAAGGCCAGAAGGGCTTGAGGTCATGGCGACCCGTCGCGGTGATCTTCTGGAAGCTGGCCATGCGCCCATTGAAGCAGACACCGGCGCCGAGCAGGACCCTTCTCTCACTGCTTGGACGCTTCCTTGGCGCGAAGTTGACGCTGCGTGGGTCGCCGGGTCGCATAAAAGGCCCTGATCAGGGGCTTGTGGGTCGTTCACGCGTCCGAAATTCCGTCTCGGCATGCGGACATGGCCGCCTCGGTCGAGCACGCTCGCCGTAGCCGGCAGCTCGCGCACTGCGGACCGCAGGAGGTAGTCCGGGTGGAGGGCACCCGCTACGAACAGGTCGTGGGCGGCGCGGCAAGCCGACTCGGCGACCTTGTCCAGCGGGTCCACGGCGAACCGGGGCAGCAGGCCGATCGCGCTGAGCGCGGGCAGGGCAGGTGGACTCCCAGGCCGCGCCGCCGAGTTCCTCCGGCGCCCAGGGCAGTACCTCCGCCTCGCGGTCCCGCCGGCGCTCGGCGATCTCGTGGGCGAGCGGCACGCCCTGGGCGAGGGCGCACAGGGCCGCGTCCGGGTCCTCCTCCAGAAGCCGGTCGGTGAACGGGTGTCAGGGGTGCTCGTGCGGGTCGGCCGCGTACGCCCGCGCGCAGACGTCCACCGGCTCGCCGGGCGGCGGCGGTCCGGCGGTGCGCAGCAGGTCCTCGGCGCCGGCGAGCCGTACCCGGGGCTCGGGGTCGGCCGGCAGACCGTACCGCCGGCCGCCGTCGCCGGCCTCCAGCAGCGCGAGCGTGGTCACCACCCGGCCGCGCACCTCGGGGTCGGGCTCCTCGGCGAGCCGGGCCCGCAGCAGGGGGAGCAGCGGCAGTGCGTACGGGTGGCCGAGTGCCGTGACCAGCAGCACCATGGCGTCGCGGATCTCCGCGTCGGTGTCGTGCGCGAAGGGCGGCAGGGCGGGCAGACCCTCGGCCACGGCCCGCCGAGGGCGGCGCGTTCGGCGGGCTTCCCGTCTCCGTCCGCGATGCCGGCGATCAGCCGGAGCAGCTCCGGCCGGTGGCCGGGGCCGTGGAGGGCGAGCCGGGCGGGATGGGGACGGCGGCGGCCGAGGCGTCGTATATGCCACCTTTGGTGGCACAGCGCGGAGCTTCCCCCCGTCGGTCTCCATGGGGCGCACGATACGCAGCAGGGCGCCCGCCGTGACGGCGGGCGCCCCTGTCGGAAGCGGACGGATCAGACCTGGCCGGCCTTCTCCAGCGCGGCGCAGCAGGTGTCCACCAGCAGGCGGGTCACCACATACGGGTCGACGTTGGCGTTCGGGCGGCGGTCCTCGATGTAGCCCTTGCCGTCCTTCTCGACCTGCCACGGGATGCGGACCGAGGCACCGCGGTCGGAGACGCCGTAGGAGTACTCGTCCCACGGGGCGGTCTCGTGCAGACCCGTCAGGCGCTCGTCGATGCCGGCGCCGTAGTTCTTGACGTGGTCCAGCGGCTTGGAGCCCTCACCGAGCGACTCGCACGCGGTGATGATCGCGGCGTAGCCCTCAGGGCCTTCGCGCATGGCCTTGGTGGAGAAGTTGGTGTGCGCGCCCGCGCCGTTCCAGTCGCCCTTGACCGGCTTGGGGTCCAGGGTCGCGGAGACGCCGAAGTCCTCGGCGGTGCGGTACAGCAGCCAGCGGGCCACCCACAGCTGGTCGGAGACCTCCAGCGGGGACAGCGGGCCGACCTGGAACTCCCACTGGCCGGGCATGACCTCGGCGTTGATGCCGGACAGGCCCAGACCCGCCTTCAGGCAGTTGTCGAGGTGGGCCTCGACGACCTCACGGCCGAAGATCTCGTCGGCGCCGACACCGCAGTAGTAGCCGCCCTGCGGGGCCGGGAAGCCGCCCTCGGGGAAGCCCAGCGGGCGGGAGCCGTCGAAGAAGGTGTACTCCTGCTCGATGCCGAAGATCGGCTCCTGCGCGGCGAACCGCTCGGCGACCTCGGCCAGCGCGGCCCGCGTGTTGGACGCGTGCGGCGTCATGTCGATGTCGAGCACCTCGCACAGGACGAGGATGTCGTCGCCGCCGCGGATCGGGTCCGGGCAGGTGAAGACCGGCTTCAGCACGCGGTCCGAGGAGTGGCCCTCGGCCTGGTTGGTGGAGGAGCCGTCGAAGCCCCAGATCGGCAGCGAGCCGAGACCGGCCGGGGCACCCGTGATGATCTTCGTCTTGGAACGGAGCTTGGCCGTCGGCGCGGTGCCGTCGATCCAGATGTACTCAGCCTTGAAGGTCACGGGGCCACATCCTTAGGGGTAAGTCGGGCGCACTCGTCGTCGCGGGTGCTGCGGCGCTGCGGCACTGGGGCGCCGCTCGATCTGCCGGGCAGCCTGTCAACAGGCGATTTCCCGGCCATTGCCCGTATGTGAACCCCGTGTTACCTGGAGGTTTTGTGTCGCGGCTCACCTTGTGAGGTGCCGACGGGTGAGGTATGCGTGCCCACCGCCGTCGCTTCCCGCACCCCGTCGAGGAATTCCCTGACAGCGGCGAGGTCGCGGAGCTGGGCCGGGTCCGCCGGGTCTACGCGGTCGGCGCTCCGGGGCCGAGTGGTCGGGCCGGCGACCGCCACCCCCGCACGGTCACCGACCTGACGCTCTGGCTGGACACCCTTCTGGACGGCCTGGGCGCCTGCTCGGCCGACCCGGGCGGCCACTCGTACGGTGGCTGGATCGCCCTGCACTACGCCCTGCGCGGGCCCGCGCGGGTGCGCCGCCTGTTCCTCCTGGACCCGACCCAGTGCTTCGCCGGGTACAAGGCGGCGTACCTGCTCCACGCCCTGCCGATGCTGCTGCGGCCCACGCCCCGCCGGGTCCGCGCGTTCCCGGAGTGGGAGACCGGGGGAGTGCCTCTCGGCCCGGACTGGGTCGCCCTCCAGGAGGCCGCGGCGGGTCTCCCGTCCGCGAAGCCGGTCAGCGGCCCGCGTCCGGCGCCCGACGCGCTGCGTGCGGGCCCTGGACGTGCCGGTCCTGCTGTTCGTGGCCGCGAACAGCAGGACCCATGACACTGGTGAGGTGGCGGACCGGGCCCGCGCCCTGTTGCCGCGGGTGGAGGCCGCCGTCCTGCCGGACGTGTCACCACGCGCTGCCCCAGTCGGCACCCGATGGCCTGGCCCGCCGTCTCACCGCGTCTCTGTCCGGCCCCTGAGCCTCACCCCACCTTCTCGATCAGCGCGTGGCGGATGAGGAACTTCCCGGGCTCCCGTACCTGTTCGAAGGCCGCGTTGTTGAGCAGGGCGCAGCTGCCGGAGACCGAGGTGACCTTCACCGTCGTGGACTTGTTGTTGTCCAGGTTGGTGACCTTCAGGGTCGTCCCCGCCGGGAACTGGTCGCTGGACGCGGCCGGGGCGCCGCCCTCGCCGGAGAGCGTGACCGTGGAGCCCTTGCAGACCTGCTGGCCCGAGCCCGCCGCGGCACCACCGGCGGTGCCGTCGCCGGCGGCGGACTGCGAGGGCTGTGCACTCTGCTGGCCCGCCTGCTGACCGGCGCCCTGCTGTTGTCCGGCGCCCTGCTGTTGTCCGGCGCCCGCCTGCTGGCCGGCGCCCTGCTGCTGGCCGGTGCCGTTGGCCCCCTGCCCCGCCTGGGAGCCCTGAGCCGACTCCCCAACGGTGCATCCGGCGGCCTTCTGCTGGACCTCGATCTGCTTGATGACCGCCTCACGGTTGGCGATCCGGGCTGCCGACTGCGCGTCCGGATGAGCCTTCTGGTCCGCGATGAACCGGTCGTTGTTGCCGTGGGCCGTGGCCAGCCCCTGGCAGACGTCCGAGTCCCCGGCGGACAGCGTTTTGGCGTTGTGCGCGGGCGGCGCGGCGTTGGACGTGGTGGCCAGCGCGAAGGCCCCGCCGCCCGCCACCGCCGCGGCACTGACGAGCAGCGCGATCTTCTTCTTCGTGCCGAGAGTTCTCCTGCGCGACATGCGCGCCTCCTGAAGAGGTAGGGGAGCGTACGCCGCTATGTACGAGATACCGAACGAGGTTACTCAGTGGTCGCAGAAGTCGGTGAAGTGGCCTGCGTCACAGGGGAGTTGAGCGGCGCTCAGCTCTTGTTGTGCTCCAGGGCCTCCCGTACCGTCTCCTCGGAGCGGGCCACCAGGGCCGTTCCGTCGTCGGCGGTGATGATCGGGCGCTGGATGAGCCTGGGGTGCTCGGCGAGTGCGGTGATCCACCGCTCCCGTGCACTCGCGTCCCGCGCCCACTCCTTGAGCCCCAGCTCCTTGGCCTCGGCCTCCTGGGTACGGGTGATGTCCCAGGGCTCCAGGTTCAGCCGGTCGAGTACGGCCCTGATCTCGTCCTCGCTCGGCACGTCCTCCAGATAGCGGCGGACGGTGTACTCGGCTCCCTCGGCGTCGAGCAGGCTGATGGCGCTGCGGCACTTGGAGCAGGCCGGGTTGATCCAGATTTCCATGCCGCACACGGTACGCGAAGCCCCCTACGGCACGGCGACGCCGGGCACTCGGGGGAGCCGGGGCCGGACCGTGCCCGCCACCACCGCGGCGCCGCCCACATCCCTCGGTCGGCTCGCGGAGCCGCTGGCGCAGCAACCCTTCAGGATGTTCGAATTTACGCCGACTCACCCGTCCCTGCCGGAACTGGTGTGACACGGCGACAATTTCCATGCTGAGCTGGGGATTTGCCAGGTCTCGCAGTCGCCCCGTTGTCAGTGCCCGGCAGTAGACTGGAAGCAGTGTTCGAGGGCATCGCCGGACTGTCCGGCCGATGCCCTGCCCGCGACAGGAGGATGCCTGTGCCCGCTGCCGCCCTGAAGCCGAAGCCGTTGCCCACCCAGTCCACCGTCCAGCGACCCGTGCTGTTCGACTCGCCCTACGAGCCCGTGACCAAGCGGCCGCTGCCGGCCGGACGGCCGCGCGAGTGGTACGTCACCCACAACCGCCGTCTGAAGGCCATGCGCCTGGCCATAGCCCTGCTCGACTCCGGGATCTACCAGCCGGCCCAGGCCCGCGACGACAGGATCCGCAGCACGGCGGAGGAGATCGGCATGCGCCCGCCGTCCGACACGACGTGCCACATGGTGCGCGCCTTCATGCGCTACCACCGCTGACGCCCGGCACCGGCGCCGGGTGCCTCCGCGCTTCCCCGGGGGCGCCCGGCGACGGAGGGCGTGCGGGGCCGCTCCGCCGTAGCGCGCTCCAGCGGCCCGCGCATCTGCGAGCCGTGTGCCGCCTACGTCCGCTTCGCCGCCCCGCCCCGCTGCCCGTCGAGTCCGCTCACCAGCGCCGTCACGAACTCCCGCCGGTCCTCGGCATGGTCATGGAACCAGAGGCCCAACCGATGCTCGGCCTCGGGGAGTTCGAAGCGGGTGTACCGGGCCCGTGCCGTCAGCGCGTCCTGCACGGCCTCGGTCACGGCCGGCGGGATCACCGCGTCGGTGCCCGGCACCGCCAGCACCGCCCGGCCCTCATACGCCCGGAGCGCCTCCAGCGCCCGTGAACTCCGCCAGCTGTCCGGCGTACGGATGAGCTCGCCGAACCGGCCCCGGCGGTTGTCGAACGGCACATCCCAGGCCTCGGACGCGTAGACGGCGGGCGAGCACAGTCCGACGGCCGCCACCCGTGGGCCGTAGTGCCGTACGAGGTCGGCGACCGTCTGCCCGCTCATGCTGAAGCCGACCAGGACCAGCGGATCGTCCGCCGGAGCGTGCGCGTCGAGCACCGCCACCGCCTGCTCGAACCTCCGGCGCAGGCTGAGCTCCGCGAGGGATCCCGTGCTCTCGCCGTGGCCCGAGAAGTCGAACGCCACGGCGTGGCAGCCGTGCTCGGTGAACTCCGTGACCAGGGGCAGGAGGCGCTGCTTGCTGCCGTTGCCCGCGCCGTGCAGCAGCACCGCCGTGGCCCGGCCCGGTGGGCCGGCTGTCACCCCGCTCAGCCGTTCGCCGTCGAAGTCCTCAGTGAACACCCGCAGTTCGCTCATGAAGCCATTCACTCACGGCGGGCCCTCCCCGGGCGGAAAAGGGGATGCGACCGCCGCCACGGCCTCCCTACGCTGAACAAACGGCACGAAGCCGACACACTCCACCCCCGCCACACTCACCCCACGGAGGTCCGTCATGCGTGGCATCGTCGCGTCCGGGACCGTCGTCCTGGTGATCCTCGGAATCGGAAACCACCTGTGGTGGCTCGCCGCCGTCGCGCTGCTGTATCTGTACGCGACGCACGGACGCGGGTCGCCCGGCACCCCACCACCGCCCGCAGGAGCCGGCACCCCGCCGCTGCCCGACAGCTACCGGGCCTACCGCGAGCGCCGGGACCGGCAGGCGAAGTGGGAGCGCCGCTACCGTCGTGAGCGCCCCTTCGAGACCCGTCGGCAGGAGCGCGAGAAGAGCAGGTGAAGGGCGTAGGGCGCCCCCGGTCACAGGCCGGGGGCGCCCCACACCGGGAACCAGCGGCCGAGGTCCTGCTCGCTCCGCAGATCGTTCGTGAGTGCCGCGTTCACCTGGAGTTCGAGCGCGCTGTCCCGTCGCTGTGCGGCACCGGGCAGCGGGGCGAACGGGTAGAAGGTGCCCCTTTTGTAGAGGTAGACCAGCGCAAGCCTGCGGCCGCCGTCGTCCGTGAAGGCGGCCAGTGAGCACAGCAGCTGTGGGCCGAAGCCGTTGACCTCCATCGCGCTGTTCACCGCGTGCAGGTCGTTGACCAGCTCCGGCAGCTGGTCCGGCGAGCGCTGGGAGACCAGCCAGGAGTAGCCGTAGTCGTCCCGGCGCAGCTCCACCGGCGGTCCGGTGCGGTCGGTGTCCGCGTCCAGCAGCGCCTGCACCTCCCGGTGGGTCTGCTCGAAGGCCGCGCCCTCCACGGTGGCGAAGCACACCGCGCCGGTCCCGGTCGGCGTGAAACCGGCCGCGACCTGCAGGGTCACGGCCGCCGAGGGCAGCGCGAAGAGCTGGTCGAGATCGGGTACGACCGGTTTCGTACGGCCCAGCAGGATGTCCAGCAGCCCCAACGCTCAGCCCGCCTTCCCCGGTGTGGCGGCCTCGCCCAGCTCCGCCGAGATCCGGCCCAGCTGTTCGAGCCGCTGCTCCAGGGAGGGGTGCGTGGAGAAGAACCGCTCGATGCCGGGCTCCTTGCCGGTCGCCGGGGTGAAGTAGAAGGCGTTGAAGGCCTGGGCGGTGCGCAGGTCCTTGGTCGGGATCCGGGCGATGTCCCCGGAGACCTTGGTGAGCGCCGAGGCAAGGGCTGAAGGGCGGCCGGTGAGATGGGCGGCCGCCCGGTCGGCCGCCAGCTCCCGGTACCGGGACAGGGCCCGGATCAGCAGGAAGCTGATCGCGTACACCGCCGCCGAGACGCCCATGATCGCGGCGAACACGGCGGCGGTGTTCTGGTCCCTGCGGCCCCCGCCGAAGACCTGCGAGTAGAACGCGAACCGCACGATCAGCCCCGCCAGCACACCGAGGAAGGACGCGACCGTGATCACGGCGACGTCCTTGTGCGCGACGTGCGACAGCTCGTGCGCGAGCACGCCCTCCAGCTCGGCCGGCTCCAGCCGTCGTAGCAGCCCCGTGGTCACGCAGACCACCGCGTGGTCGGGGTTCCGGCCGGTCGCGAACGCGTTCGGCATGTCCATGTCGGACACGGCGACCACCGGCTTGGGCATGTCCGCGATCGCGCACAGCCGGTCGACCACGGCGTGCAGCTCGGGATACTCCTCGCGCTCCACGACCCGCCCGTGCATCGCGAACATGGCGATCCGGTCGGAGAACCAGAACTGCGCCACGAACATCGCCCCGACCACCACGACGACCAGCACCCAGGACTTCAGCAGCGCGATCAGCGCGGCGACGAAGCCCACGTACAACAGCCCGAGCAGGAACAGCGTGAGCCCCATGCGCACGGTCAGCCGTCGGTCGCTTCGGAAGCGGCTCTGCATCTTCCATCACCCCGCAGTCAGGCACTCGTCCCGCTGTCCAGTGTGCACCTGCCGATTCCCATGAAGTGGTTCCGAACGGCCCTAGGAGCAGCAAAAGGCGCGGCTGGCACCGCGACCGGCACCGCGACTAGTACGACGAGCCGAACTGTGCGAGTCCTATGAGCACCATGACCGCGATCACGCAGCCGACGACCATGGCCGTCGACGCCCACGACGTCCGGTGCGGCACCGGGTCGGGGTCGGCGCGGAAGGGCGCCGGGTCCGGCGGGTTCTCCTTCCAGCGCGCGGCGAGCATCCGCGCCCGGGCGGAGGGCTCCTTGTGCTCGGCGGAATTCGCCCAGCGGTGATCGAACTCCCGCTCCCAGTCGTCGTTTTCCGTCATCCCCGTTCAACCTCTCTCGTCGGACAGAGCCAGGGGCATGATCCCCCGAGAGTAGGAAGCATGGGAAGCGGCAAAGGTTGCCCGGGATGCCGGGTGGTCGCCGGATGGCTAGCATTGAGGGGAGAGCCGCACCGCACCGCGGGGTGCCCACCACGTCCGCCCCTGCTTTTCCTGCTCGTGCGGCGTCCCCTACGACCGCGCCGGACTCTTCACTCCGAGGTCGCGGCCCATCGTCTCGTGCCGGAAGGCCGCACGAGGGGTGGAAGGAAGGTGGATCCATGAATGCACATCGCGCGAGGCGACTCGCCGCAGTGTCCGCCATCGGCGTGCTGATGGCCGGCGGAGCCGCGATCGGCACGGCAGGCACCGCGTCGGCAGCCACCCCGACCCACGTCTCCACCAACCGTGGCTGTTTCCGCGGTGGCTGGGACTGCGGTTTCGACAACCGCTTCGGCGGCTTCAACAACGGCTTCTTCGGCTTCAACAACGGGTTCGGCAGCGTCCCCGTGGTCGTGGTCGTGGTGAGCTGACGGCGGCGGCACGGAGAAACGGCCGAGGGCCGTCACCCGGAGCGATTCCGGGTGACGGCCCTCAGTACCGCGCGGGGCGGCCCGATCACACGTCGAAGTACAGCTCGAACTCGTGCGGGTGCGGACGCAGCTGCAGCGGCGCGATCTCGTTGGTGCGCTTGAAGTCGATCCACGTCTCGATCAGGTCCGGCGTGAACACGTCGCCCTGGAGGAGGAACTCGTGGTCGGCCTCAAGCGAGTCGAGGACAGCCGGGAGCGAGGTCGGGACCTGGGCGACGTTCGCGTGCTCCTCGGGAGCCAGCTCGTACAGGTCCTTGTCGATCGGCTCGGCCGGCTCGATCTTGTTCTTGATGCCGTCCAGACCCGCCAGCAGCAGGGCCGAGAAGGCCAGGTACGGGTTGCCGGAGGAGTCCGGGGCGCGGAACTCGACGCGCTTGGCCTTCGGGTTCGAACCGGTGATCGGGATACGCATCGCGGCGGAGCGGTTACGCTGCGAGTACACCAGGTTGATCGGCGCCTCGAAGCCCGGCACCAGACGGTGGTACGAGTTCACCGTCGGGTTGGTGAAGGCCAGCAGCGACGGGGCGTGCCTGAGGATGCCGCCGATGTAGTAGCGGGCGGTGTCCGACAGGCCCGCGTAACCGGCCTCGTCGTAGAACAGCGGGTCGCCGTTGCTCCACAGCGACTGGTGCACGTGCATGCCCGAGCCGTTGTCACCGAAGATCGGCTTCGGCATGAAGGTCGCGGTCTTGCCGTTGCGCCAGGCCACGTTCTTCACGATGTACTTGAACAGCTGCAGGTCGTCGGCTGCGGCCAGCAGGGTGTTGAACTTGTAGTTGATCTCGGCCTGGCCGGCGGTGCCCACCTCGTGGTGCTGGCGCTCGACCTTCAGGCCGGACTTCTCCAGCTCCAGGGAGATCTCGGCGCGCAGGTCGGCGAAGTGGTCGACCGGCGCGACCGGGAAGTAGCCGCCCTTGTAGCGGACCTTGTAACCGCGGTTGTTCTCCACCGCACCGGTGTTCCAGGCGCCCGCCTCGGAGTCGATGTGGTAGAAGGACTCGTTCGCGCTGGTCGCGAAGCGCACGGAGTCGAAGACGTAGAACTCGGCCTCGGGACCGAAGTACGCGGTGTCCGCGATACCGGTCGAGGCGAGGTAGGCCTCGGCCTTCTTCGCCACGTTGCGCGGGTCACGGGAGTACTGCTCGCCCGTGATCGGGTCGTGGATGAAGAAGTTGATGTTGAGGGTCTTGTCCCGGCGGAACGCGTCGACACGGGCGGTGGACAGGTCGGCACGCAGAGCCATGTCGGACTCGTGAATGGCCTGGAAACCACGGATCGACGATCCGTCGAAGGCCAGCTCCTCGTCCGGGTCGAACGCCTCAACGGGCACCGTGAAGTGCTGCATGACGCCCGGCAGGTCGCAGAAGCGGACGTCGATGAACTTGACGTCCTCGTCCGCGATGAACTTCTTGGCCTCGTCGGCGTTCTGGAACATCCAGCTCCTCCTACTCCCGACCGTCCTCGCCGGGGTGGTAGATCGTTCGTGCGGCCAGTGCGGTGGCACACGCTGGTCTCGACCCTAGGGACGGGTGATTTCTCGGGCGTGACCCGTTTGTTTCACAGAAGTTAACCGGCCACGGTTCCACCCTAGCCCCGGGACACCCCGCCGTACCCCGGTCATTTCGGGCACAGTACCGTGGTCGGGTGGACAACAGGCAAGCACTCGGATCGTGGCTCTCCGGGCCCCGCGCGGCCATGGAAGAGGCCGGTGCCGACTTCGGCCACCGGGGCGAGCAGCTCGGTCTGCCCGAGGAGGGGCCGAACTCGATCGCCCGGCCCGGCCGGCGCCTCGGCGCGCTCGCCGTGGACTGGGGGCTGAGTGTCCTGATCGCATACGGCCTGATCACGGACGGCTACAAGGTTCCTGCCACGAGTAACTGGGCGCTCGGTGTCTTCCTGGTGATGAGCGTGCTGACCGTCGGCACGATCGGCTTCACTCCGGGTAAGCGGCTCTTCGGCGTCCGGGTGGTGGCCCTGGAGACGGGCACGGTCAACCCACTGCGGGCCGTACTGCGCACCATCCTGCTGTGCCTCGCGATTCCGGCGCTGATCTGGGACCGGGACGGGCGCGGGCTGCACGACCGGCTCGCGAAGACCGTAGAGGTACGGATCTGAGCTGCGCGGCGTCCGGAGGACCGAGGCCCGGTCAGGCCGCGGGCAGCGGCCGGGTCCCGTGCGGGTGCAGGCGGCCGGTGAGGAAGGCGAGGATCTCGTCGCGGGCCCGGACCGTGGGGTGGCCGGCCTCGTCGACGAGATGGGCGGTGACGACGCTGTGCGGCGTGCCGACCAGGTCGGCGAAGAAGGGCGGCGGGGCCGGGTTGGCGGCGCTGTCCGGGAGGACGCGCCCGTCGAAGGCGTCGCCGAGCAGCGCGCGGTAGGCGGCGAAACGCTGCCCCGTGCACCAGCGGTCGCCCTCGAAGCGGTAGGCGAGGACGCTGAGCCCGTCGCGGTCGAGCCGGTCGCGCACCGCGCGCGCGTCCACCGCGTCGAGTTCGAGCCCGCCGGGGTCGTCGAGCGGCAGCGACGGGTGGTTGACCACCGGGGCGATCACCGCCGGCTCCAGGGCCATGGTGAGGGCGAAGTTGCCGGTGAAGCACAGGCCGATCGCGCCCACCCCCGGCCCACCGCACGCGGCGTGGGCCCGGCGCGCCAGGCCGCGCAGCCAGACCGTCACCGGGCTGGTGCCGCCCCCGGCGAAGGCGCGGAACTCCGCGCTGACACAGGCACGGCGGACGACCTCCCGGCCGCCCTCGACCGTGGGGAAGGCACCGTCCCTCCCGAACAGGGAGGGCACATGGACGGTGAAGCCCGCGTCCCGCACCCAGCGCGCGAGCCGCAGGACGTCGGGACTGATGCCCGGCATCTCGGGCAGCACCACGACCGCGGGCCCGGCCCCGGCCACGTACACCGTCTTCTCCACCCCCTCCACGGCCACGCTCCGGCGGGTGAAGTCGGTGATCGGATCGTCGTCGCTCATGGGGCCAGCCTGGCCCCGGGGCCGGCCGCCGGGTGAGGGGCAGGATCGCCAGGGCCAGGGGTAATCTCGCCACACGCGAGGGCGGCGAGCGGTACGCGGCCGGCGCCCGGGGCCGGGACACCAGGGGGTACGGGAGCGATGGCGCAGGCGGCGCGGCAGGCGGAGGACGGCGCGGGTCCGGGCGCCGGGCCGGCGGCGCTGCGGGTCGGGGTCCTGGCGTACCCGGACTGCTTCGCGTCCGAAGTGTTCGGCGTCCCCGACCTGTTGACGATGGCCGGGCATGTCGCCGGACCGGACGCGCCCGGCTACCGGGCGTCGGTCGTCTCGCCCCGCCGCCGGGTCACCGCGTCGGGCGGCGCGAGCCTGGACGTGCGTCCCCTGCGCGAGGCCGACGTCCTCGTGGTCCCCGGCTTCGAACTGCGCCCGGACACGGACCTCGACGCGCGCCTCGCCCGGCTCGCCCCCGAGATCGCGGCGATCCGCGCGCAGGCCGCCGCCGGCACCGCCGTCGTCTCCCTGTGCGTCGGCGCGTTCCTGCTCGGCGAGGCCGGGCTCCTCGACCGGCGCCGGGCCACCACCTCCTGGCTGCACGCCGGCGAACTGGCCAGGCGCTGCCCGGACGCCGACGTGCGGCCCGAGCACCTGGTCGTCACTGACACGGGGGTGACGACCACGGCCGCCTTCAGCGCCATGTACGACTTCGCGCTGGACCTGATCCGCCGGCACGACGGCGCCCGGGTGGCCCGCACCACCGCACGGCTGGCGCTCGTCGACGACGCGCGGACCTCCCAGACCCCGTACGTCGACCCGCGGCTCCTCCCGCAGCCCGGCCGGGAGTTCTCCCAGCGGGTCATGCGGCACCTCGACCAGAACCTCGCCGAGCGGTACGACCTCGCCGCGCTCGCGGATGCCTTCCGGGTCAGCACCCGCACGCTGCTGCGCCGCTTCGCCGAAGAGACCGGACGCAGCCCGCTGGCCCATCTGCAGGCCTCCCGGGTCCGCCGCGCCCGGCATCTCCTGGAGACCACCGACCGCACCGTCGCCGCCGTCGCCGCGGCCGTCGGCTACCAGGACCCCGGCACCTTCGCCGCCCTCTTCGCCCGCCACACCGGCCACTGCCCGAGCGCCTACCGGGCCGCCTTCCGCCGCACGGCCCGCGCACAGTGAGCGATCCCACCCCGCCCGGCCGCGCCCCGGCTCAGCTGTGCAGCACCGCCCCCACCACCTCCCGCAGCTCGGCCTCGGGATCCGCCGCCGCGTCCACCGACCGCCACGCCACGAACCCGTCCGGCCGCACCAGCACCGCCCCGTCCGCCGTCGTGCCGTGCGCCCCCGCCCAGTCGTCGCCCTCCGCGTCGTACCGCAGATCGGCCGCCGCGCCCGTACCGATCCGGTACGCGTCCAGTCGTACCGCCTCCGTGCCGGCGATGCGACGCGCGGCGGCCTGCCAGGCAGCTCCCGCGGGCGTCGACGCGTCACTGAGCAGCACCAGTGACCGCTCGTACAGATCGAGCGTGGACAGCCGCTCGCCCGTGCGGCGCAGCCACAGGTGGGGGGCCCGGCTGCCCGGTTCCCCGGTCAGCCGCAGCCCGTCCGGGACGACCGGCTGGTCCGGGTCGGCGCCCACGACGGCGCCCTGCGGGTAGCGGTAGCCGAGGACCACGTTGAGGATGCCGCCGCGCTTGCCGCCGCCGATGCCGGGCGCGGGGGCGAAGCCGGGGTGGCTGTGTTCCACGGAGCGGGCGGAGGCCCGGGCGCTGGTGGCGAGGGCGACGGGCCTGCGCTCGGTGTCGTAGGTGTCCAGGAGTCCGGGCCCGGCCCAGCCGTCGAGGACGGCGGCCAGCTTCCAGGCCAGGTTATGGGCGTCCTGGATGCCGGTGTTGGAGCCGAACGCGCCGGTCGGGGACATCTCGTGGGCGGAGTCGCCGGCGAGCAGGACCCGGTCGTGCCGGTAGCGTTCGGCGACGCGTTCGGCGGCGCGCCAGGACGCCTTGCCGGTGATCTCGACGTCGAGGTCGGGGACGCCGACGGCCCGGCGGATGTGCCGGGTGAGCCGCTCCTCGGTGAACTCCTCCAGCGTCTCGCCGTGCTCGGGGTGCCAGGGGGCGTGGAAGACCCAGCGTTCCCGGTTGTCGACGGGCAGCAGGGCGCCGTCGGCCTCGGGATCGGTGAGGTAGCAGCAGATGAAGCGGCGGTCTGCGACCACGTCGGCGAGGAGTTTGGAGCGGAAGGTGACGCTGACGTTCGCGAAGAGGTCGCCGGGGCCGCTCTGCCCGATGCCGAGCCGGCCCCGGACGGGGCTGCGCGGGCCGTCGGCCGCGACCAGGTAGTCCGCGCGG
Organism: Streptomyces sp. NPDC007205; assembly: GCF_040634095.1. Lineage (NCBI taxonomy): Bacteria > Bacillati > Actinomycetota > Actinomycetes > Kitasatosporales > Streptomycetaceae > Streptomyces > Streptomyces sp. NPDC007205. Next base: position 26,581 of record NZ_JBEYEW010000011.1, on the reverse strand, counting down.
ACGGTGTACAGGTCGTCGCTGTCACGGTCCCGGACGTAGGCCGTCACTCCTGCGGGATCCTGGGCGAAGGACTCCAGCTCGTGGAAGTACCTCAGGTCGCCGCCGAGGGCGCGGGCCCCGTCCAGCAGCACCGGTTCCAGGTCGTTCTGGCTGCACAGGCACCAGCTGGTGGGGCTGAACCGGGCCAGCCCCCCGCCGGGGTCGATCTCCCGGAACAGCCATTCGCCCGCGTCCCCGGCCAGCGTCGGGGTCTGCAGGATGCCGTGGTTGTCCGCGAGGAGGGACGCCGCCGTCCTGATGTCCGGCTCGATGCCGGCCACCCGGAACAGTTCCATCGTGCGCACGTTGTTGCCGCGGCCGCGCGGGTGGATCGAGGTCCCGGAGTGCCGCTCGACGAGCATGTGCCGTACGCCGAGACGGCCCAGGAACAGGGACAGGGACAGGCCCACCAGCGAGCCGCCCACGACAAGGACGGGCACGTGGTGATCGGCTTTGTGCTGCATCGACGACTCCAGGGGCAGGGGCGGGCGTGTGGGCACCTAGGGCCCTAGGAGTTTCCATGCCCTCTTGGAAGCGCTCCGCGTGCTCAATCACCCTCCTGGTTCACACAAGTCGCGCACTCCGGAGGACAGGAACAGGATCAAGGAACGCTGACGTCGCGTCACGGGCGGCGTTGCCCCTCTGCTCCCCCGAAGGAGATGTGCGCAGTATGACCACCACGTCGGAAAAGGTTTCGGAACAGTTGGCGCGGCAGGTGTCGAAGCGGGTCTCGCAATCCGTCTTCGACGGCTCCCGCCTCCGGGTCGTCCTGCTGGTGGACGTACACGACGGCGCCCAGCAGCAGTTCCTGGAGGCCTACGAGCAACTGTGCAACCAGGTCGCGTCGGTGCCCGGCCATGTCAGCGACCAGTTGTGCCAGTCGATCGAGAACCCGTCCCAATGGCTCATCACCAGTGAGTGGGAGAGTGCCCCGCCGTTCCTCGCCTGGGTGAACAGCGAGGAGCACGTCCGCATGGTGGAGCCGCTGCACAGCTGCGTCCGGGACACCCGGTCGCTGCGCTTCCACATCGTGCGCGAGACGGGTGCCGAGGCGGCGGCCGCCCCCGCCGCGCAGCGCCGGCTCCAGGCCTCCCCGAGGATCGGCGACGGAGTGATCCGGCACGCGCTCACCTTCACGGTGAAGCCGGGCAGCGAGGCCGAGGTCGCGAGGATCCTCGCGGACTACGCCTCACCCGAGGCACGGGTCGACGAGACCACACGGCTGTGCCGCACCTCCCTGTTCATGCACGGCAACCGGGTCGTACGGGCCATCGAGGTGCGCGGCGACCTGCTCGCGGCGCTGCGGCACGTCGCCCGGCAGCCCGAGGTCCGGGCGGTCGAGGAGGCCATCAACCCCTATCTGGAGCAGGAGCGGGACCTCAACGACCAGGAGTCGGCGCGGGTGTTCTTCACCCGGGCCGCGCTGCCGGCCGTACACCACGTCACCGCGGACGAGCTGGTCGAGGGCGAGCGGCTCGCGCTGTACTACCCGGCCCGGCCGGGCCGCGGGATGGAGCTGGCCCAGCTGCTCTCGCGGGGGGACGAGGCGGCGGCGGAGGACCCGCGCAGCCCGGTGTTGCGCAGCACGATCTTCCAGCGGGACGACGTCGTCGTACGGCTGGTCGACCACCGTGCCGGCGTGGCCGTGGACGTCGCCCCGGCGGCTCCGCTGACCGCGCTGCTGGACGGCGAGGTCGTCCGGATGCAGCTCGTCACCGACCGGCGCTCGCCGGACGCCTGAGACCCACAGGCACCACACCCACGGAGGACTGTCGTGATCAAACCCCTTCCGAAGATCGTGGACCTCAGCGAGGTCGAGCCCAACACCCGGCGCGGCGGCGATCTGCGCGCCATGCTCACCCCGGCCACGGTGGGCTCGACCAGCGGTTTCATGGGCGTGGCCCTCGTGCAGCCGGGTGACCGCATCGCTGAGCACTACCACCCTTACTCCGAGGAGTTCGTGTACGTCGTCTGCGGCGAGCTGGAGGTGGACCTGGACGGCGAGCCGCACCCGCTGCGGCCCGAGCAGGGGCTGATGATCCCCATCAACATGCGCCACCGTTTCCGCAACGTCGGCAACGTGGAGGCGCGGATCGTCTTCCACCTGGGTCCGCTGGCCCCGCGTCCGAGCCTCGGCCATGTCGACACGGAGGAGACGGAGCCGGTGGCCGTCGCCGCCGAGGCGGGGCAGGCCCGCTCATGACCCGGCGCGTGGCGGTGACCGGTATAGGCATCGTGGCCCCGGGCGGGATCGGCGTGCCGGCGTTCTGGGATCTGCTCGCCGAAGGCCGTACCGCGACGCGCGGCATCACGTTCTTCGACCCGGCCGGACTGCGGTCGCGGATAGCGGCCGAGTGCGACTTCGAGCCGGCGGCGCACGGTCTGGACACCGAGCAGGTGGAACGGGCCGACCGGTACATACAGTTCGCCCTGGTCGCCGGGGACGAGGCGGTACGGGACTCCGGTCTCGACATCGGCCGGGAGGACCCGTGGCGGGTCGGGGTCTCCCTCGGTACCGCCGTCGGCGGCACCACCCGTCTGGAGCACGACTACGTCCTGGTGAGCAGCCGGGGGCAACGCTGGGACGTGGACCCTCACAAGGCGGAGCCGCAGCTGCACCGGGCGTTCTCGCCGAGCACCGCGGCCTCCGCGCTGGCGGAACGTTTCGGCGCCCATGGTCCGGTGCAGACGGTGTCCACCGGCTGCACCTCCGGACTCGACGCCGTCGGATACGCCTTCCACACCGTCCAGGAAGGCCGGGCCGACATATGCATCGCGGGGGCCGCGGACTCGCCGATCTCCCCGATCACCATGGCCTGCTTCGACGCCATCAAGGCCACCTCCCCGAACAACGACGACCCCGCGCACGCCTCCCGGCCCTTCGACAACAACCGTGACGGCTTCGTCATGGGCGAGGGCGGCGCGGTGCTCGTCCTGGAGGAACTGGAACACGCCCGGGCCCGCGGCGCCCGCGTCTACTGCGAGTTCGGCGGCTACGCCACCTTCGGCAACGCCTACCACATGACCGGCCTGACCAAGGAGGGCCTGGAGATGGCGCGGGCCATCAAGACCGCCCTCGACCAGGCCCGGCTGGACCCGACGGCGATCGACTACGTCAACGCCCACGGCTCCGGCACCCGGCAGAACGACCGCCACGAGACGGCGGCCGTGAAACGGGCGCTCGGCCACCACGCCTACGACACCCCGATGAGCTCCATCAAGTCCATGGTGGGGCACTCCCTCGGGGCGATCGGCGCCATAGAACTGGTCGCCTGCGTGCTGGCCCTCGCCAAGCAGGTCGTACCCCCGACCGCCAACTACGAGATCCCCGACCCCGAGTGCGACCTGGACTACGTCCCCCGGGTCGCCCGCGAACGCCGGCTGACCAGCGTGCTGTCCGTGGGCAGCGGGTTCGGTGGCTTCCAGTCCGCGGTGATCCTGACCCGGCCGAGGGAGTGAGGACACGATGAGCGAACCGCAGGACCGGCAGGCGGCCGTCACCGGTATCGGGGTGGTCGCGCCCAACGGCACCAGCACCGACACCTTCTGGAAGGCCACCCAGGAGGGCGTCAGCGTCCTCGACCGGGTCACCCGCGAGGGCTGTGAGCACCTTCCCCTCAAGGTGGCCGGCGAGGTCCGCGCCTTCGACCCGGCGGCCACGATCGAGGAGCGCTTCCTCGTCCAGACTGACCGGTTCACGCACTACGCCATGGCCGCCGCCGACTTCGCGCTCGACGACGCCCGGCTCGGCCAGGCCGACACACCCGACGCGCCCTACTCCATCGGCGTGGTCACCGCCGCCGGGTCCGGCGGCGGCGAGTTCGGCCAGCGCGAACTCCAGCAACTGTGGGGCAAGGGCAGCCGGTTCGTCGGGCCGTACCAGTCCATCGCCTGGTTCTACGCCGCCAGCACCGGCCAGGTCTCCATCCGCCGCGGCTTCAAGGGGCCCTGCTCGGTCGTCGCCTCCGACGAGGCCGGCGGTCTCGACGCCCTCGCCCACGCCGCACGAGCGGTGCGGCGCGGCACCGACGCGATCGTGGCCGGCTCCACCGAGGCCCCCCTCGCGCCGTACTCGATGGTCTGCCAGCTCGGCTACGAGGAACTCAGCCGCGAGACCGACCCGGCCCGCGCCTACCGCCCGTTCACGGAGGCGGCCTGCGGGTTCGTGCCGGCCGAGGGCGGCGCGATGCTCGTGATCGAGGCGGCCGGCACGGCGCGCGACCGCGGCGCCGACGTCCGGGCCCTCGTCGCCGGACACGGGGCCACCTTCACCGGCGCCTCCCGCTGGACTGAGTCCCGCGACGGCCTCGCCCACGCGATCCGGCACGCCCTGCAGGAGGCCGGCTGCGCCCCCGAGGAGGTCGACGTCGTCTTCGCCGACGCCCTCGGCGTGCCGGACGCGGACCGCGCCGAGGCACTGGCGATCGCCGACGCCCTCGGCGAGCACGGCACCCGGGTGCCGGTCACGGCACCGAAGACCGGAACCGGCCGGGGATACTGCGCCGCCCCCGTGCTCGACACCGCGGCGGCCGTGCTCGCCCTGCAGCACGGCCTGATCCCGCCGACGCCGAACGTCTTCGACGTCTGCCACGACCTCGACCTCGTGACCGGCCGCGCCCGGCCCGCCGAACTGCGTACGGCGCTGGTGCTCAGCCGCGGACTCATGGGGTCGAACTCTGCGCTGGTGCTGCGGCACGGCGCCGCGCAGTGAGCACAGCAAAGGAGGAAAGCACATGTCCCAGATCACCGTGGAAGAACTCGCCGCGCTGATGAAGAAGGCCGCCGGGGTCACCGTCAGCCCCCAGCAGCTCCAGGAGAAGCCCGACACCGGCTTCGACGTCCTCGGCGTCGACTCGCTGGGCCTGCTCGGCATCGTCGGCGAGCTGGAGAACGCACACGGCACCCCGATGCCGGTCGACGCGGAGCGCTGCAAGACGCCCCAGCAGTTCCTCAACCTCGTCAACAGCACCCTGATGGCAGGAGCCTGAGATGGCAGGACACACCCAGAACGAGATCACCATCGCCGCCCCGCTGGACCTGGTCTGGGACATGACCAACGACCTGGAGCGCTGGCCCCAGCTGTTCAGCGAGTACGCCTCGGTCGAGGTCCTCAAGAAAGAGGGCGCCAAGACGACGTTCCGGCTGACCATGCACCCGGACGCCAACGGCACCGTCTGGAGCTGGGTCTCCGAGCGCGAGCCGGACCGCGACAGCCTCACCGTCACGGCCCGCCGCGTCGAGACCGGGCCCTTCGCCCACATGAACATCCACTGGCGGTACGAGGAGGTACCGGCCGGCACCCGGATGGTGTGGACCCAGGACTTCGCGATGAAGCCGGACGCCCCCGTCGACGACGCCTGGATGACCGACAACATCAACAAGAACTCCAAGGTCCAGCTGGCCCTGATCCGCGACAAGATCGAGAAGGCGGCCGCCGGTCACCGGCCCGCCCCGGCCCTGGCCGACTAGCCGGACGGAGGACACGACCGTGCACCAGGCCCTGATCGTCGCCCGTATGGCCCCCGGTTCCGCCCCCGACATCGCCAAGGTGTTCGCGGAGTCCGACCGCGGAGAGCTGCCGCACCTCGTCGGAGTCGTCCGGCGCAGCCTCTTCCAGTTCGGCGATGTGTACATGCACCTCATCGAGTCCGAGCGCGAACCGGGACCGGCCATTGCCAAGGTCACCTCGCACCCCGAGTTCAAGGAGGTCAGCGAGCGGCTTTCGGCGTACGTCAGCGCGTACGACCCGGAGACCTGGCGGTCCCCGAAGGACGCGATGGCACAGCGCTTCTACCTCTGGGAGCGTGACGCCGGCGCCTGATCCCCTCTCCGGAACACCGGTGCCGGGCCCGCGTCCGACGCGGGCCCGGCACCGGTGTTCTGCGGGAAAGCACAGCTCACACGGGGACCGTGCAGTCGAACGCGTGCAGATAGGGGTTGACCGGCCGGATGTCCCCGACGGTCAGGCCCGCCGCCTCCAGCCGCCCGACCATGCTCTTGGTGGTGTGCTTGGCCCCGCCGACGTTCAGGAGCAGCAGCAGGTCCATCGCGGTGCTGAAGCGCATCGACGGGGTGTCGTCGACGAGGTTCTCGATGACCACGACCCGCGCACCGGGGCCGCCCGCCTCGACGACGTTGCGCAGCAGCCTGGCCGTGGACTCGTCGTCCCACTCCAGGATGTTCTTGATGATGTAGGCGTCGGCCTCGACCGGGACCGACTCACGGATGTCACCCGGCACGATCCGCGCCCGCTCCGCGAGATCGCCGCCCGGGCGCAGCCGGGGCAGGGCGTTCTCCACCACCCGCGGCAGGTCCAGCAGCCAGCCCCGCATCGCCGGGTACTTGTCCAGCAGGCTGGCCACCACGTGCCCCTGCCCGCCGCCCAGGTCCGCCACCGACCTGCTGCCGGACAGGTCCAGCAGCGCGGCGACATCGCGCGCCGACTGCTCGCTGGACGTGGTCATCGCCCGGTTGAAGACATCGGCCGACTCCGGGGCGTCCTCGTTCAGGTAGCCGAAGAACTCCTTGCCGTACAGGCCCTCGACGACGTTCTTCCCGGTGCGCACCGCCTCGTCCAGCTTCGGCCAGGCGTCCCACGTCCAGGGCTCGGTGCACCACAGCGAGATGTCCCGCAGGCTGTGCGGGTCGTCCTCGCGCAGCAGCCGGGACATCTCGGTGTGGCCGAACGTCCCGTCCGGGTGCTCGGCGAAGACGCCGTAGCAGGACAGGGCGCGCAGCAGCCGGCGCAGCGGCTTCGGCTCGGCCTTCACCGCGGCCGCGAGGTCCTCCACGGCCATGGGGGCGTCCCCGAGTGCGTCGGCGACCCCGAGCCGGGCGGCCGCGCGGACGGCGGCGGCACACGCCGCCCCGAACACGAGCTCTCGCAGCCGCATCGACGGCGGCGGGGACGGGGGTGCCCCCTGCGCGGGGGGAGCCGAGAGCTCGGGGGATGGTGCGGTCATGTGCCGCCTTCCTTCCTTGCCTGGGTGGGATACGGCGCCTGGATGGGGGTACGGCCGTCCGGTCAGCACAGACCCGCGGGCTTGGAGGCCCCGCAGAGGTTGCGCTGGAAGACGTTGCTGCTCTTGGTGGCTTCCTGGTTGACGAGGTCCGCCGGGCCGTTGCCGCCCAGCCAGTTGTCCGAGATCCGGTTGCGCTCGCTGGTGGCGCCCACGAAGCTCTTGAACAGGACGACCCCGCCCGACAGCGGGGACGCGCCGGAGTTGTCGCTGACCAGGTTGTGCGTCACCACGGTGTCCTCGGCGCCGGTCAGGATGATGCCGGAGCCCTGCAGGAAGGGCAGCCGTGCGGTCGCCGCGCAGTACTTGTTGTTCCGCTCGATGAGGTTCAGGCTGACCGTCAGGGCGCCCGCCTTGGGCTTGTTCTCGTCGCCGACGACGAAGACGCCTGCGCAGTTGCCGGTGAGGTAGTTGTGCTTGACGGTGAGGTTGCGCAGCCGGCGGACGGTGATGCCGATCCGGTTGTCCTCCAGCTGGTTCTGGTCGAGGACGGTGCCCCCGGTGTCGGCGGCGCCCTGCTCGGCCGTGATGGTGTTGGCGAGGAACAGCCCCGCGTCACCGTTCGACCGGGCGGTGTCGTGCCGGTAGACGCTGCGGGTGGAGCGCTCCTCCGCGATGCCCCACTGGCCGTTCCTGTCGGCCGTCACTCCGCGCACGGTCAGGCGGTCCGCGCCCACCGCGACGACACCGATCTTGGCGAAACCGGTCACGGTCAGGTCGGCGACGGTGACGTCCCGGACGGGCTGGTTCTTGGCTCCGACCACACAGATGCCGTTGCCCTGCCCCGCGCAGCTCTTCTTGTCCTTCGCGCTGCTCCTGGTCTTGGCCTTGGCGGCGGCCGGTTCGAGTACGGTGTCCGGGCCCACGCCGCGCAGCGTGATCCCGGACGTGGTCACCTCGACGCTCTCGTGGTACGTGCCGGCCTGCACGAGCACCGTGTCCCCGGACCGCGCGGCGTCCACCGCCTTCTGGATCGACTCACCCGGATGCACCACGTGCACCTGGCGGGCGGCCGACGCCGGGGCGGCACCGAGGAGCGCGCCGAGGACTGCGGTACTGCAGGCAACGTACGAGATATGGCGTTTTGTCACATTCGGAAGGCTAGAAGCGCATGAGCCGATTACCGGCAGGATGCTCCGTTCGGCGGCGTGTCAGGGGCCGGTCCGCGCCACACCGGCGCTCGGACGTCCCGGAAACGGCCGCGCCGGCTTGCTAGCTTCGCGAGCTGTCGAAGGGCCCCGGCCGCCGGGTGCGGAGCCGGGAGCATGACGGAGCGGAGGCAACGTGACGGGCACGAGCGAACATCCGGACAGGCCGACGGCCGCCCCGGTCGGCCGCAGGGGCTTCCTGGCATCGGCAGCCCTGGCCGCCACCGCACCGGTGCCGGGCGCGGCTCCGGCACAGGGCGCCGTCAACGCACCGGCAGCCGCTGCCGCACCGGACGCCGCGGGACCGGCCGACAGCCCGGCTGCCGCACCCGGCCTCGGCTCCGTGGCCCGTCTGCTCGCCGTGCCCGAGGGCGACCGCGGGATCGACTGGCTCCGCGCGGCCCTGCAACTCGCCGTGCGGCTCGAACTCGCCACCATCCCGCCGTACCTGTGCGGCTGGTGGTCGGTCAGGGACCGCCGGGGCGAGGCCGCGCAGCTGATCCGGCGCATCATCGGCGACGAGATGTACCACATGGGCGTCGTCTGCAACCTGCTCGTGGCCGTGGGCGGGCGGCCCCGGATCAAGGAGGCGGCACCCCGCTATCCCGGTCCGCTGCCCGGCGGGGTGCGCACCGGAGTGCACGTGTACCTCTCGGGTCTCACCAGGGACTACGTGCGCGACGTGATGATGGCGATCGAAGCCCCCGAGGCCCCGCTCGCCCGCACGGGGGCCCCGTCGCCCACCGTCGGCGGCTTCTACGGCGACCTGCAGGCGGCTTTCCGGCGCACGGCGCCGTATCTGTCGGCCGAGGGACAGCTGTCCGACCGCATCGGCTCGGACGTGCTGGAGCCGATCACCGGACTCGACGACGTCGAGCGGTCCCTCGAGATCGTCAAGGAGCAGGGCGAGGGCACCGCGAGCTCCCCGGCCGACGCCTTCCAGGACGACCACCCGGCGCACTACTACGCCTTCGCGGAGATCTACCACGGCCGGCGGCTGCGCAGGACCGCCCGCGGCTGGGAGTTCACCGGCGCGCCCGTGCTCTTCCCCGCCGCCCGCCCCATGGCTCCGGTCCCACCCGCCGGCTGGTACCGCCCGCCGGCACAGGTCCAACGGCTGCTGGACCAGTTCGACAGCACCTACTCGGCGGTGCTGGACGCTCTCGACGAGGCCTGGGGCGGCGGTGGCGGGCGCAGCCTGGGCACGGCGGTCCGCGCCATGCGCGCCATGGAGGACCCGGCGTTGGAACTGATGGAGACACCGGTCCCGAACGCCCCGGGCACTTACGGCCCTCAGTTCCGCCCTGTCTGATCAACGCGCGTGGGGGCGCGCACGCGCCCCCTACGGCGGAACCGTCAGCGCCCCTTGGGCATACGCATGCCCCTGGGCATGGGCCCCTTCGGCACCGGCATGTTGCTCATCAGGTCACCCATGGCCCGCAGCCGGTCATTGGTGGCCGTCACCTGGGGGCCGGTGAGGACGCGCGGGAACTTCAGCAGCGTCGTGCGCAGCTTCTTCAGCTCGGTCTGGCCCTCGCCGTCGCCGACGATCACGTCGTGCACCGGTACGTCCGCGACGATGCGGTTCATCTTCTTCTTCTCGGCGGCCAGCAGGCTCTTCACCCGATTCGGGTTGCCCTCGGCGACCAGCACGATGCCGGCCTTCCCGACCGCCCGGTGCACCACGTCCTGGCTGCGGTTCATCGCCACGGCCGGAGTGGTCGTCCAGCCCCGGCCGATGTTGTCCAGCACGGCTGCCGCCGCCCCCGGCTGGCCCTCCATCTGGCCGAAAGCGGCCCGCTCGGCGCGGCGGCCGAACACGATGGCCGTCGCCAGCAGAGCGATCAGCAGGCCGAAGATGCCCAGGTAGACCGGGTGACCGATCAGGAAGCCGATCGCGAGGAAGACACCGAGGGTGCCGATGCCGACGGCCGCGAGTACAAGACCGATCTTCTTGTCGGCCTTGCGGGTCATCTTGTACGTGAGAGCGATCTGCTTCAGTCGCCCTGCGTTCGCGGCGTCCGCCGCGGTTTCCTTCCTCGCCATGCCACGAAGTCTACGTGCCCCCGGGAGTGCGGACGACGGCAGTGCCCGGGGCGAGGGGATCAGGAGCGGTCGGCGGCCTGCTCCAGGAAGCGTTGCGCCTCGACCCGGTCCTTGGCACGCCGGCGGTCCTCCAGCACGGAGGTCCACGCGTTGCGGCGGGCGGTGCGCTGGCCGCCGCTCATGAGCAGGGACTCGACGGCGCGGAGGGCATCGGTGAAGGACGGGATGGCGGTGGCGCGTACGGGCGCGGCCTGCATGATCGAGGTCCCCCCTCGGAGCGGGTGGTGTACGAGGCGTGATACCAGAGTCACTGATTGGTGTTACCAGGGCGTGTCCGACCGGTCAAACGCCAATGAAGCCTTGATGCAGATCCCTGAAACGCTGACGCGGCCCTGATGCCCGCCCTCATCAGCGAGGACGGTCAGGACCGCGTCGACTCGGCCATTACTGGCCAGTAAGTGCTTGTGCGTGAATTCACACAGCCTGTGTGGCGATGTAGGAGCCACGCTTCTCGATCGCCATCTGGTACAGGCGCCCGGCGCGGTACGACGACCGCACCAGCGGACCGGACATCACCCCGGAGAAGCCGATCTGCTCGGCCTCCTCCTTCAGCTCGACGAACTCCTGCGGCTTGACCCAGCGCTCGACCGGGTGGTGCCGGACGGAGGGGCGCAGGTACTGGGTGATGGTGACCAGCTCGCAGCCCGCGTCGTGCAGCTGCCTCAGCGCCTCGCTGACCTCCTCACGGGTCTCGCCCATGCCGAGGATCAGGTTCGACTTGGTCACCAGGCCGTAGTCGCGGGCCTCGGTGATCACCTTCAGGGAGCGCTCGTAGCGGAAGCCGGGGCGGATCCGCTTGAAGATCCGCGGGACGGTCTCGACGTTGTGCGCGAAGACCTCGGGGCGGGCGGAGAAGACCTCCGCGAGCTGCTCGGGGACCGCGTTGAAGTCGGGAGCCAGAAGCTCCACCTTCGTACGGCCGGCTTCCCGGTCCGCCGTCTGCCGGTGGATCTGGCGCACGGTCTCGGCGTACAGCCAGGCGCCGCCGTCCTCCAGGTCGTCGCGGGCGACGCCGGTGATGGTGGCGTAGTTCAGGTCCATCGTGACCACGGACTCACCGACGCGGCGCGGCTCGTCGCGGTCCAGGGCCTCGGGCTTGCCGGTGTCGATCTGGCAGAAGTCGCAGCGCCGGGTGCACTGGTCGCCGCCGATGAGGAAGGTCGCCTCGCGGTCCTCCCAGCACTCGTAGATGTTCGGGCAGCCGGCTTCCTGGCAGACCGTGTGCAGGCCCTCGCTCTTCACGAGGTTCTGCATCTTCGTGTACTCGGGACCCATTTTCGCCCGGGTCTTGATCCACTCGGGCTTGCGCTCGATGGGGGTCTGGCTGTTGCGGACCTCCAGGCGCAGCATCTTGCGTCCGTCGGGTGCGACTGCGGACACGACCGGCTCCCTAGCGATTGATTCTTCGGCGTTCCCCAGGGTACGCCCGTTGTTTTGGTGGTCCGGAGGCGGTTGTTCTACGCCGCCGGTGTCTTCTCGATCAGCCGTGGCTTCAGTTCCGCGTGCTCCAGGACGTCCCTCAGGTGCTTCTCGATCACCGGCAGGACCTCTTCGATCGTGACGTCCCGGCCCAGCTCGCCCGCGAGGGAGGCCACCCCCGCGTCGCGGATCCCGCACGGGATGATCCGGTCGAACCACTTGTTGTCCGGGTTCACGTTCAGGGCGAAGCCGTGCATCGTGACGCCCTTGGCGACCCGGATGCCGATCGCGGCGATCTTGCGGTCCTCACGCCGCTGGCCCGCGTTGGAGGGGGCGTACTCGGGGCCGTTGAGGCGGGGGTCGAACTCCTCGTCGGTGAGACGCGGGTCGAAGTCCAGGGACAGTCCCGCCCGTCGCCCGCCACCACCCTCAGCCGAAGCGCTGCGCGCTGCTCCTCCATATTGTGCGGGCCGCTGTTCGACGGGGTCGCCGAGCACCCATACGCCGCTGCGGCCCTCCACCCGGGTGGTCTCCAGGCCGAACTCGGCGCAGGTGCGGATGAGCGCCTCCTCCAGGCGCCGTACGTGCGCGACCACGTCCACCGGGCGCGGGAGCTTCTGGATCGGGTAGCCCACCAGCTGGCCCGGGCCGTGCCAGGTGATCTTGCCGCCGCGGTCCACGTCGATCACCGGGGTGCCGTCCAGTGGGCGCTCGCTGTCCTCGGTGCGCCGGCCGGCGGTGTAGACCGGGGGGTGCTCCAGGAGGATCACGGTGTCCGGGGCCTCGTCGGCGAACCGGGCCGCGTGCACCCGCCGCTGTTCGTCCCACGCCTCCTGGTAATCGACGGCATCCGCACCGAACCCCATGCGGACGAACCGCAACTCACTCACGGCAAGCGCCTCCCTCAGCGACCGGTGTGTCAGGCACATAACGCGCCCACGCCACTGTACGACCGACCGGCGTACGTCAGCCCTGCGGGCGTTCCTCACACGATCGGATGAATGCGGTGGGAAGGCTGTGATGGGCTGTTCACTCTCCGCTACATTCACGCCGTTCGTGCGGCCATAAGGGCTGCTCAAAGGCAATCCGGGCACTTCAGAAGCACGGAAGGCAGGAGACCGCACCGCAGATGACGGACCGACCCGCGCAGCGCACCCCCAACCGCCAGCTCGCCGCGCTCATCGCAGAGGCGGGGTTCTCCAACGCGGGTCTGGCTCGTCGCGTCGACCAGCTCGGCCTGGAGCACGGGCTGGACCTCAGATACGACAAGACCTCGGTCACCCGCTGGCTGCGCGGACAGCAGCCGCGCGGTACGACCCCCGCCCTCATCGCCGAGGTGTTCACACGCCGGCTCGGCCGCCGGCTCACGGCCCAGGACCTCGGCCTGGACGCCTGCGCGCCGGTGTACGCCGGGCTGGAGTTCGCGGCCGGCCCGGAGGAGGCCGTCGACATCGTCAGCGGGCTGTGGCGCAAGGACTCCGGCAGCCACGCCGAGCTGCGCAAGATCGCCTTCACCCCGGCGGGCCTCGTGGTGCCCAGCCGGGACTGGCTGATCGGCAAGCCGGACGACAAGGTGGCCCGCGAGCAGACACCCCGGGTGCCCGCGCAGGGCCGCCCGGCCCCGGCCAGACCCCAGGTCCGGCCGGCGCTTCCGGTTCCGCCCCGGACACGCGGGCAGGCCGACCGCGCCCCCGGCCACAAGGTCACGGGCGGCGACATCAACGCCCTGCGCTCGGTCGGCGAGCTGTTCCGCACCCTCGACGACCGGTTCGGCGGCGGCCACGCCCGCCAGGCCCTGGTCCGCTACCTGGAGCACGAGTGCGAGCCGATGCTCCGCGGCACCTACGACGAGCAGACCGGCCGCCGCCTGTTCGCCGCTGCCGCCGACCTCACCCGGCTCGCCGGCTGGACCTCGTACGACATCGCCGCGCACGGACTCGCCCAGCGCTACTTCGTGCAGGCCCTGCGGCTCGCCCAGGCGGCCGGCGACCGTGCGTACGGCTCGTACGTCCTGGTCACCATGAGCCGCCAGGCCGTCTATCTCGGCCACGGCAGGGAGGCCGTGCAGCTGGCCCGGGTCGCCCAGCAGGGTGCGGGAACCGGTGGGCCGCCGGTCGTGCAGGCGCTGCTGCACGCCTCCGAAGCGAGGGCGCACGGCGTGCTCGGCGAGGTGCGGGCGTGCACGGCGGCGCTCGTGCGGGCCGAGCGCGCCCTGGAGGCGGCCCGGCCCGGGGACGACGCGCCGTACTGGGCCAGGTTCTTCGACGAGGCGCAGCTCGCCGACGAGTTCGGGCACTGCCACCGGGATCTGCAGCAGTTCAGGGCGGCTGCCCAGCACGCCGAACGCTCGCTGCAGCTCCGCGCCCCCTCCTACGCCCGCAGTCGCCTCTTCTGCCGGGTCGTCCTCGCCACGGCCCGCCTCGGCCTCGGCGAACTCGACCAGGCGTGCGCTCTTGCGGCGGAGGCCGCCGGCCAGGCCGCGGAGATGCGGAGCGCTCGCGCTGTGGAGTACGTGCGGGACTTCGAGCGTCGGCTGGAGCCGTATCGGGACGCGGCACCGGTGCGGGGGTATCGGGAGAAGGTGGCGGCGTTGGGCTAGCTCGCCGTTGCGGGTTGCGGTCGTTCGTTCGGTCACGCGCCGTCGTGGCCGGTCGCGCCCACGCGGCGGAGCCGCATATCGAGACCGCCCCGCGCCCCTTTCGGGGCGCCTACGCCGCCCGGGGCAGAGTGGGAGCCGGATCCGCGCTGTGCATCGACCCCGCCGCACCCAGGTCCGCCAGGACGGCAGCCGCCGCCCTGTGGGCCGAATGCAGCGCGCCCTGGACCGTGCTGGTGTCGCGGTGGTCTCCGCAGACGTACAGGCCGGCCAGGATGCGTACGGGGCGGCGCAGGTCGTGTGGGGGGCGCATGGCCGGGACGGCCTCCGGGGTGTGGTGGACCGCCAGTGTCTCCCAGCGGCGCGTCGAGGTGCCGTAGAGCCGGGCGAGGTGGATGCGGACCGCGGTGTCGATGCCCTCGGGCGGGGTGCCCAGCACCGTGGAGGAGATCAGCACCCGGCCGACCGGCGCCCGGCTCGGGTCCACGTTGCTGAGCACCGCCGTGTGCGCCACCGGCCCGCCGCGGTCGGCGTCCAGCAGCAGCGAGGTACCCGCCGAGAACGCCGGCGCCGGATCGTCGGTGGTGTGGTGGACCATGGTCACCGGGTGGAAGTCCGGCATCCTCAGGCCCGGCAGCAGCTCCGCCGCGGCCCGCGCGTCCGTCGCCACCAGCACCGCCCGGCAGCGGATCTCGCCGTGCTCGGCGGTCGTCACCGCGGTCGTGGAGACCGAGGTGACCCGCACCCCGGTGTGCACGGTGCCGGGTGGCAGCGCCCGCGCCAGCAGCACCGGCAGCATCTCCGCGCCGCCCTCCGGCACACACAGCCGGCCGCCTGCGAAGGTGCGCAGCGCGAGGTCGGCGCACCGGCTGGAGGTGTTCAGCTCCGGGTCGCACAGCAGCGTGGCGAGCAGCGGGCGCAGGAAGCCGTCGATCGTGCGCCCCGGCATCCCGCGCTGGGCGAGGGCCTGTCCGGCGGGCATCTCGGGGCGGGCCAGGATGCGTTCGACCGGGGTGGTGGCGATCCGGCCCAGGGCGGTGCCGAGCCGGGCCTGGTCGACCGCGCCGCCCACCGGAGCGCCGACCCGGCCGGGGGTGGTCGCCGGCCCCCTGGGGGCGCTTGCGAGGGCGCGCACCACATCGAGTGCGCCCCTTGCGCTCCCTCCGGCCGCCGGCGCGCCGGCGCGCTGCGCGCGTCCGTCGCGGTGCAGCAGCACGCCGGGCGCGAAGGTGCGCAGGACCAGGGAGTCCAGGCCCGGGGTGGTACGGAGTTCGGGGTAGGACGTGGACAGCAGCTGTCCGATGCGGTCGAGCCGGAAGCCGTCGACCTTCTCCGTCGACATACGGCCGCCCACATAGGGGGCGGCCCCAAGGACTGCGGTTGAGATTCCTGCGCTGGTCAGCCGATGGGCCGCCGAGAGGCCGGCGATTCCGGCTCCCACGATGACGACGTCCACCTGGTACGCGGGCTCAAGCACGAGGCCCCTCCTGCGGTTGCGTGGCCGGTGGAGACGTCATGCCCCCAACTGGCTCCAGGGATACCCGAGTTCGGGTCGAGGTTAGGGCCGCGATCGGTCGCAAACAGTCGCGCATTAACAGGGCACGGTCGCATAGAGGTCGCATATGGTCACAAGAGATCTCAGGGAGTCACAGGAGATCTGAGGGAGTCGCAGCAGATCCGAGCGAGTCGCAGGAGATCCCAGGGAGTCGCATGAGAAGTCCTGGTATGTCACGCCGCCCGGATGGCCTCATCGATGCCCGGGAACGCAAAACGGAACCCCGCCCCCAACAGCCGCCGGGGCACCACACGTTGGCTGCCCAGCACATCCCCGGCCAGCTCGCCCAGCACCGCCCGCAGCACCGGCGCCGGTACCGCGAACGGCGCCGGGCGGCGCAGCACGCGCGCCATCGCCGCCGTGATCTCACGGTTCGTCAGCGGCTCGGGCGCCGTCAGGTTGAACGGCCCGGACAGCGTGCCGTGGTCGATGAGATACCGGAGCGCGGCGACTTCGTCGTGCAGCGCGATGTACGACCAGTACTGCCGCCCGTCACCCAGCCGCCCCCCGAGCCCCGCCCGGAACAGCGGGAACAACCGCCCCCACGCACCGCCGCCCCGCGCCACCACCAGCCCCGTACGCGCGAACACCGTCCGCACGCCCGCCTCCTGCGCGGGCGCCGCCGCCTCCTCCCACTCCACGCACAGTGACGGCAGAAAACCGTCGCCCGGCGGCGCGTCCTCGTCCACCACCCGGTCGCCGGTGTCGCCGTAGATGCCGATCGCGCTGCCGCTGACGAACACCCGCGGCGGCTCGGGCAGCGCGGCCACCGCCTCCGCCAGCGTGGCCGTGCCCAGTACCCGGCTGTCCCGCAGCAGCCGCTTGTACGACGGTGTCCAGCGCCGGTCGCCGATCCCGGCCCCGGCCAGATTCACCACCGCGGCACAGCCGGTCAGCCCGGCCGCGGTCGCTTCGACGGACCGCCCCTCCGGGTCCCAGCACACCTCCCGCGGGCCCGTGGCCGCCCGGCGCACCAGCCGTACCACTTCGTGTCCGTCGGCGGTCAGGGACCGCACCAGGGCGCTGCCGATGAGCCCGGACGCGCCGGCCACGGCGATTCGCATACGTTCCATGGCCCCAGCATGCCCGTGCGAAAACCCCGTGAGGTGCTGCGACCGCCCGCCGTAGGGTGATCGTCATGCCGGAGCCGTACATACGCATCGCCGTGGCCGACGACGAAGAGGAACTGGCCGTCCTCGACCGTGCCGCCTGGTCCACCCTGCACGCCGTGGCGCCGCGACCGCAGCCGCCGTACCAGCCGTTCTTCGACGAGCGGCATCTCCCGCAGGACTACCTGGTCGCCCAAGCCGAGGGGCGGCTCGTCGGCTATGTCCGCATCGCCCGCCCGACCCCGCTCGCCTCCAACGCGCACGTCCTGCAGATCCAGGGCCTAGCGGTCGCCGAGGAGGTGCGTGGGCGGGGGGTCGGGCGCGCGCTGATCCGGGCCGCCGTCGAGGAGGCGCGCGGACGCGGGGCACGGCGGCTGAGCCTGCGGGTGCTCGCGCACAACGCCCCGGCCCGCGCGCTGTACGAGTCCGAGGGGTTCGCCGTCGAGGGAGTGCAGCCGGAGGAGTTCCTCCTCGACGGCACCTACGTCGACGACGTGCTCATGGGCCGGCGCCTGTGACAGGGCCTACGAGCTGACCAGCTGCCCCGTGTCCACCGGTACCGTCGCTCTGGCCGCGCGCCGGGCGTCGCCCGCCACCTCGTCCGCCGTCAGGGCGTACCCCGTCTCGGCGTCCGAGGTGGAGCGGGCGAAGACCACACCGAACACCCTGCCGTCCGTGGTCAGCAGCGGGCCGCCGGAGTTGCCCGGCCGGACCGTGGACCGGATGGAGTAGATGTCCCGGGTGGCCGCGCCGTCGTTGTAGATGTTCTGCCCGGTCGCCCGCACCCGGCTCGCCACCGTCGCCGCCTGCAGGTTCAGGCCGCCGTCCTGCGGATAGCCCGCCACCACCGCCGGCTCGCCGCGCGCCGCGCTCAGGTCGAAGCGCAGCACCGGGGCACGCAGATCCGGCACATACAGCACCGCCACGTCCCGGCCGGGGTCGAAGAGCACCACCCGGGCCTCGTACGACTGCCCGACGCCGCCCACCCGTACGGTCGGGTGGTCGATGCCCGCCACCACGTGCGCGTTGGTCATCACATGCCGCGCGGAGTAGACGAACCCGCTGCCCTCCCGGCCCTCGCTGCCCGAGACGCCCTCGATCTTCACCGTGCTCAGCTTCGCGGCGCGCGTCGCGGCCGGGGTGACGCTGTCCCCCGAGGGCCGGGCCACCCGGGCCGTCGACTCGTTCTCGAACGGGTTGAAGACCTGCGGGAAACCCGCCTCCGTCAGCGCCGACGTGGCCCGCGAGAACCATGCGGGCGTCGTGTCCGGCATCGTCTGCTGCACCGCGCCCAGCAGCGCCGAGTTCCGTATCGCCGTGGTCAGGGTCTGTGAGGGGGCCGCGGCCAGCACGCTCGCCGCCACCCAGGCCACGATCAGCACCGCGACCGAGTTCGCCGCAGCGCCCCCTAGCCCGTCCGCCACCCGCAGCGGACCCCGGTCCAGCTCCCCGCGCAGCCGCAGGGCCAGCCGGCCCGCCAGCTCGTGCCCCAACATCGCCGGCACCAGCACCGTCACCACCGCGAGCACCGTCGCCTGCGCCGTACCCCGCTCCACCAGGCCGGTCACCCAGGGCAGCACCCATACGCCGACGACGGCGCCACCGACGAACCCGGCCAGCGAGACACAGCCGGCCACCAGCCCGCGCCGGTATCCGGATGCCGCGTAGACGAGGATGACCAGCACAAGCACCAGGTCGAGCAGGTCCACGGAGCCGCCTTTCTCTCGGACCCCTCAGTACGGACGGGACGGGCCCGGTGATCAGTCACCCACACGGGCACGGCCACCGGGCGGCGAACCGGCCACGTATGTGTGTACCCCCAGAAACGTCCCGGACCAGGACGATGGTTCCGCCGGGTGGCACAGCGCACATCGCGGCCACGCCCCGCCACCCCGAGAGTGGGACCATGCGCGCCGCCCGAAGAACACCGCACCGGCCCGGGACCGGAGAGCCGTCCGGGATGCCGGGGACGTCGAGGCCGCCGGCAACCGCCGAGACGCTCGGGACCATGCAGGCATCCGGGTCCTCGGACTCCGGGACGCCGGGGCCACCTGCAGACGCCGGAACGCTCGGGACGCCGCACGGACCTGGGCCCTCCGAAGCAGCGGGGACGCCGGAGCCGCCGGAGCCGCCGGAGCGCTCGGGCGTGTGGAGCCGGGTCCGTCGGCGGGTGACCGGGGTCCTGCTGGTGCTGGTCGGCTGTCTGCCCGGGCTGGTGGCCGTCCTCGCGCTCGTGCTGTGCGCCCGTGATGCCGGGCGCCCCGAGGCGGTCCGTCTCGACCGGCCCGGCCCGCCCCGGGCCCCGGCCCACCGCACCGCCCGGCCGCCCATCGTGCCCCGGTCGGTCTGGCTGGGCACCGCCCGGCGCACGCAGCCGCCCCCGCGCTACGACGACAAGGTGGTCGCCGTCTTCGTCCACCACACCGACTCGCCGAGCGCGTACGACTGCGCCGACGCGCCGCGCATCATCCAGCACCTGTACGCCGGGCAGACCGGCGACCGCCGCTGGGACGACATCGGTTACAACTTCCTCGTCGACCGCTGCGGCACCATCTACGAAGGCCGCGGCGGAGGCGTCGACCGGCCCGTCACCGGCGCCCACACCCTGGGCTTCAACCACCGCACCGCCGGCATCGCCGCCCTCGGCACCTTCACCGCCGGCGCCCCCGTGCCCCGGGCCATGACCGACGCGATCGCCGCCCTGGCCGCCTGGAAACTCGGCCTCGCTGACGTCGACCCGCGCACGACCGTCCGCCTGGTCTCCAGCAGCAGCCACAGCCGCTACCACGCCGGCACCACCGTCACCCTGCCCGCCCTCGCCGGCCACGACGCCGGGTTCATGACCAGCTGCCCCGGCGCCGCCCTCGCCGCCCGCCTCCCCGAGATCAGGGAGAAGGCCGCCCGCCTCCAGGGCCGCACCGCCGCACTCCATCACCGCACCGCCCCGGCTCCGCCGTCCACAGGAACGCCACAGCCGCCACGCAGCCCGTCTGCCGGCCGACGGCGCCCGGCCGGCTGAGCCGCGGCCGGTCACTCCCGGAAGCGGTCCCACAGCCGGGGGAACCGTTCGGCGAGCGCCCGCTCGTTCTCGAAGTCCACCGGTGTGCCCTCCGGCTCGGCGGGCGCCGGGGCGATACCCAGATCCGGCGCGACGGTGCCGGTCAGCTGCTCGTACGCCTCGTCCGCCGCGTAGCCCAGCTCCTCGCCGTCGCCGTCGATCTCCTCGTCGAACTCGCCCAGCGACTCCGCCAGCGAGTCCGGATCGTGCAGGGCGCCCTCGTAGACCTCGCGGCCCTGGCCGATCAGCCAGCACCGGAAGAAGTCGAACGCGTCGTCGCTGGCCCCGTCCAGCAGCACCCAGGCGGCGCCCCACAGGTCCCAGCGGTAGGCGCGGTTGTACCGGGCCTCGAAGTGACGGGCGAAGTCCAGGACCAGGTCGGGGTCCAGCTGGAGCAGCCGGTCCACGAGCACGTCGGCCTGTTCCTCGGGATCACCCTCGGCGGTCTCGCGGGCGGCGTCGATCAGCTCCCAGAACTCCGTCTCGTCCATCACGCCACCAGCATCGGGCCTCCACCGGAGGGACGCACGCGGAGTGCGCCGGAGTGCGGCGGATCGTTACCCGGAACCAGCACCGGCGCCCGCACCGGCGCCCGCACCGGCGCCCGCGCCGCCGTACAGCGCGGCCAGCCGGGCCGCGGTCCCCGCGAACCGCGCCCGCAGGCTCTCGGGGGCCAGCACCTCGACGTCCGCGCCGAGCGCCGTCAGCTGGGTGTGGGCGACCTCCTCGGACTCCACCGGCAGCGTCACCGTCACCCGGCCTTCCCCGTCCGGCTCGCCCATCTCGCGCAGCGCCTCCCGCGCCGACACCGGGTCGACGGCGTACCGCAGCCCGCGCACACCCTCGGGGGACAGCCGCACGACCACCTCCGCGCGCAGCAGCGAGCGCGCGAACCGCTCGGCCTGCTCGGCCCAGTGGCCGGGCAGATCGAAGTCCGGATCACGGGCGAAGCGTTCCTCCAACGGCTCCACCGCGCTGAACCGGTCGATCCGGTACGTCCGGAAGGAGCCACCGCCGGCCACCCGCGCGCACAGGTACCAGACGCCCGCCTTCAGCACCAGCCCGTACGGTTCCAGCAGCCGTTCCACCTCCTCCTCGCCCCGCCGGTACCGGGCGGTGACGCGGCGGTCGTCCCACACCGCCTCCGCCACCACCGGCAGCAGCGCGGGCGTCTCCGGCTCCCGGAACCAGGCCGGCGCGTCCAGATGGAACCGCTGGGCGGCGCTGTCCGGGGCGTCGCGCAGGGACGGCAACAGCGCGGCGGACACCTTCAGCCGGGCGGCGGAGTGGGCATCCTCCAGGCCCATCTCGCGCAGCGCCCCCGGTACCCCGCTCAGGAACAACGCCTCCGCCTCGCTCCTTGCCAGCCCCGTCAGCCGCGTCCGGTACCCGCCGACCAGCCGGTACCCTCCGGCCCGCCCACGGTCCGCGTACACGGGCACCCCCGCCTCCGACAGCGCCTGTGCGTCCCGCGTGACCGTCCGCTCCGACACCTCCAGCTCGCGTGCGAGTTCGGCGGCGGTCATGGACGGCCGGGACTGCAGCAGGAGCACCATCTTGATGAGCCGGGCGGCACGCATGCCCTTCATGATGCCAAGGACCACCGACAACAGAAGGGGTACGGCAAGGCGCCGTACCCCTTCCCAGGACCTCGTTCACCGGCCCTCGGTGCTTACAGCCCGTACTTCTCCCGGGCCTCCTTGACCGCCGTGGCCTTCACCTCGCCGCGCTTGGCGAGCTGGGCCAGGGCCGCGACGACGATCGACTGGGCGTCGACGCCGAAGTGGCGGCGGGCGGCCTCACGGGTGTCCGACAGACCGAAGCCGTCGGCGCCCAGCGAGGAGTAGTCCTGCTCGACCCACTGCGCGATCTGGTCCGGGACCTGGCGCATGTAGTCGGTGACGGCCAGCACCGGGCCCTCGGCGCCCTGCAACGCCTGGCGGACGTACGGCACGCGCTCCTCGCCGCGCAGCAGGGCCGCGTCGGCCTCCATGGCGTCCCGGCGCAGCTCCGACCAGGAGGTCGCCGACCAGACGTCGGCCGCGACACCCCACTCCTCGGCGAGCAGCTTCTGCGCTTCGAGGGCCCAGTGGATGGCCGTACCGGAGCCCAGCAGCTGGAGGCGCGGGGCGTTGGCCGGGGCGGTCACGCCCGCGGACTCCGCCGTGTTGAAGCGGTACAGGCCCTTGACGATGCCCTCGTCGATGCCGAGCCCCTGCGGCTTCGCGGGCTGCGGCAGCGGCTCGTTGTAGACCGTCAGGTAGTAGAAGACGTTCTGGTCCTCGCCCGGCTTGGCCTCGCCGTACATCCGGCGCAGACCCTCACGGACGATCACCGCGACCTCGTAGGCGAACGCGGGGTCGTAGGTGAGGGCGGCCGGGTTGGTGGCCGCGATGACCGGGGAGTGGCCGTCGGCGTGCTGCAGGCCCTCGCCCGTCAGGGTCGTACGGCCGGCCGTCGCACCGACGAGGAAGCCGCGGCCGAGCTGGTCGCCGAGCTGCCACATCTGGTCGGCGGTGCGCTGCCAGCCGAACATCGAGTAGAAGATGTAGAACGGGATCATCGCCTCGCCGTGCGTCGCGTACGCGGTGGACGCGGCGATGAAGTCGGCCATCGAACCGGCCTCGGTGATCCCCTCGTTGAGGATCTGGCCGTTCTTGGCCTCCTTGTAGTACATCAGCTGGTCGCGGTCGACCGGCTCGTACGTCTGGCCCTTGGGGGAGTAGATCCCGAGCGACGGGAACAGCGACTCCATACCGAAGGTGCGCGCCTCGTCGGGGACGATCGGCACCCAGCGCTTGCCCGTCTCCTTGTCGCGGACCAGGTCCTTGACCAGGCGGACGAACGCCATCGTGGTGGCCACGTTCTGTGCGCCGGAGCCCTTGTCGAAGGAGGCGAACGCCTTCTCCGCGGGGGCGGGCAGCGGGGCCAGCGCGTGCGTGCGGCGGGCCGGGGCGGGGCCGCCGAGGGCCGCGCGGCGCTCCTGGAGGTAGCGGACCTCCGGGGAGTCGGCGCCCGGGTGGCCGTAGGGGACCACGCCGTCGGTGAAGTCGCTGTCCTTGATCGGCAGGCCGAGCAGGTCGCGCATCGCCTTGAACTCGTCCACCGACAGCTTCTTCATCTGGTGGTTGGCGTTCTTCGACGCGAAGCCCTCGCCCAGGGTGTGGCCCTTGACCGTCTGGGCCAGGATCACGGTCGGCGCGCCCTTGTGCTCGACGGCGGCCTTGTACGCGGCGTAGACCTTGCGGGCCTCGTGACCACCACGGGAGAGGTGGAAGCACTCCAGGATCTTGTCGTCGCTCAGCAGCTTCGCCATCTCGGCGAGCGCCGGGTCGGCGGCGAAGAAGTCCTGGCGGATGTAGGCGGCGTCACGGGTCTGGTACGTCTGGATCTGCGCGTCCGGTACCTGGCGCAGACGGCGTACGAGCGCGCCGGTGGTGTCGAGCGCGAACAGCTCGTCCCACGCGGAACCCCACAGCGTCTTGACGACGTTCCAGCCGGCGCCGCGGAACTGGGCCTCCAGCTCCTGCACGATCTTGAAGTTGGCGCGGACCGGGCCGTCGAGGCGCTGCAGGTTGCAGTTGATGACGAAGGTGAGGTTGTCCAGCTCCTCACGGGCGGCGAGCGCGAGGGCCGCCGTCGACTCCGGCTCGTCCATCTCGCCGTCGCCCAGGAAGGCCCAGACGTGGGACGCGGAGACGTCCTTGATGCCGCGGTTGGTGAGGTAGCGGTTGAAGCGCGCCTGGTAGATCGCCGACAGCGGGCCGAGGCCCATCGACACCGTCGGGAACTCCCACAGCCAGGGCAGACGGCGCGGGTGCGGGTACGACGGCAGGCCGTTGCCGCCGGCCTCCTGGCGGAAGTTGTCCAGGTGGTGCTCGTTGAGCCGGCCGTCGAGGAAGGCGCGGGCGTAGATGCCGGGGGAGGCGTGGCCCTGGATGTACAGCTGGTCGCCGGAGCCGGCGGCCTCCTGGGATTCCTTGCCCTTGAAGAAGTGGTTGAAGCCGGTCTCGTACAGCCAGGCCGCCGAGGCGAAGGTGGCGATGTGGCCGCCGACGCCGTGCTTTGCGCCGCGGGTCACCATCGCCGCCGCGTTCCAGCGGTTCCAGGCGGTGATCCGGGCCTCCATCTCCGGGTCACCGGGCAGGCCCGGCTCGGCGGAGGTGGGGATGGTGTTGACGTAGTCCGTCTCGAGGAGCTTCGGCAGCGCGATGCCGCCCGCCTCGGCGCGCTCCAGCGTGCGCCGCATCAGGTACGCGGCGCGGTGCGGCCCGGCCTCCCGGGCGACGGCGTCGAGGGAGGCCTGCCATTCGGCGGTCTCCTCCGGGTCGCGGTCGGGGAGCTGGTCGAGCGCGCTCGGCTGGATGGCGTGGGGGTCGGTCATGTCGCCGCCTTCCTCAGTCGAAGGGGGTTCCCTCATCGGTAAGGGTCTGGGGGTGCCCTTGGTCTTTGGCAGGACAGGGCTGGACTTCGGTGGAAGTCCGTCGGCGACTGTAACTCCCTGATCGATGATCGATCAAAGGGTTGAGGGCGAAAAAGTCTTGATTGCGAGAAAGTCGGCACGCGGTGCCTTCGGTGATGGCACCGGGTGACGCGCGTTCGCCTTGTTTTCGCAGGTGAGCGCGGGGATGCTCGACTGAATCAAGGGCGCGGGGCGCAGCCCAGGACGTGCGCCTTCACCAGCTCCGCGATCCGCGGATCCCGGCGCTTGAACGCTTGCACCAGCTCCTCGTGCTCCTCCGCGTACGACTGCTGGACCGTGCCCAGCCAGCGGATGGACAGGGCCGTGAACACCTCGATACCGAGGCCTTCCCAGGTGTGCAGCAGCACCGAGTTGTCCGCGGCGCGGACCAGTTCCCGGTGGAAGCCGACGGTGTGGCGGACCTGGGCCGTGCCGTCGGCGTTGCGGTCGGCGTCGTAGAGCGCCGCCACATGCGGCTCCAGGGCCGAGCAGTCCTGCGCGAGGCGTTCTGCCGCGAGTTCCGCCGCGATGGCTTCCAGGCCGGCCCGGACCGGGTAGCTCTCCTCCAGGTCCGCCGCGGTCAGGTTGCGGACGCGTACGCCCTTGTTGGGGGCCGACTCGATCAGGCGGAGCGACTCCAGCTCGCGCAGGGCCTCGCGCACCGGGGTCTGGCTGACCTCCAGCTCGGTGGCGATCCGGCGCTCCACGATGCGCTCACCCGGCTGCCAGCGCCCGCTGACGATCCCTTCCACGATGTGCTCGCGGATCTGCTCGCGCAGCGAGTGGACGACGGGCGCGGTCATGAGGGCTCCTTAGGGAGGGCTGACGTTTAGACAATACGGCGCGTTCGCTCCGCGGGTAGGAGGGGTGGGGCCGCTTTCGCGCAGGTGAGACGAGCCTTACACGCACCGTGTGCCGGCAAACACGAAACGCCCCGTCCGGAGAAGCTCCGGACGGGGCGTCGTACAGGCACAGGACCCGGGGACCACAGGCCCAGCTCTACTTCGTTGAGATCCTCAACCCCGTCAGAGACCGAGCTCGACCTCGAACTCGCCCGCCTCCAGGATCGCCTTGACCGCCGTCAGGTAACGGGCCGCGTCGGCGCCGTCGACCAGGCGGTGGTCGTAGGAGAGGGTCAGGTAGGTCATGTCGCGGACGCCGATGACCGTGCCCTCCTCGGTCTCGATGACGGCCGGACGCTTGACCGTGGCACCGATGCCGAGGATCGCGACCTGGCCCGGCGGCACGATGATCGTGTCGAAGAGCGCGCCGCGCGAACCGGTGTTGGAGATGGTGAAGGTCGCGCCGGACAGCTCGTCCGGGGTGATCTTGTTGGCGCGGACCTTGCCGGCCAGCTCCGCCGTGGCCTTGGCGATGCCCGCGATGTTGAGGTCGCCGGCGTGCTTGATGACCGGGGTCATCAGGCCCTTCTCGGAGTCCACCGCGATCCCGATGTTCTCGGAGTCGAAGTAGGTGATCGTGCCCTCGGCCTCGTTGATCTTGGCGTTGATGACCGGGTGGGCCTTCAGCGCCTGGGCCGCCGCCTTCACGAAGAACGGCATCGGGGAGAGCTTGACGCCCTCGCGCGCGGCGAAGGAGTCCTTGGCCTGGCCGCGCAGCCGCATCAGGCGGGTGACGTCGACCTCGACGACCGACGACAGCTGCGCCTGCTCGTGCAGCGCCTTGACCATGTTGTCGCCGATGACCTTGCGGATGCGGGGCATCTTGACGGTCTGGCCGCGCAGGGGGGAGACCTCGAGGGCCGGGGCCTTCTTCGCGGCGGCCGGCGCGGCAGCGGCCGGAGCCGGAGCAGCGGCGGCCTTCGCGGCCTCGGCGGCGGCGATGACGTCCTGCTTGCGGATACGGCCGCCGACGCCGGTGCCCTTGACGGTGGCCAGGTCGACGCCGTTCTCGGCGGCGAGCTTGCGCACCAGCGGGGTGACGTACGCGCCCTCGTCGGTCGCCTGGGTGGCGGTCGGGGAGGTCGGCGCGGTGGTCGGGGCGACCGGAGCCGGAGCCGGGGCGGGCGCCGGAGCGGCCGGAGCCGCGGGCTGGGCCGGAGCCGGGGCG